>JBAUAR010000669.1:0-4354 GCA_049675875.1 Streptosporangiaceae bacterium | reverse complement strand
CCGCAGGCTGGTCCGGCGCAGGCTGGTCCGGCGCAGGATGGTCCGGCGCTCGGAGTCGGCAGCGCTCGGGTGGGTGGGGCGCTGGAGGCTGGCGATGCCCGGCCGCGTGCCGCCCTGGAGGCGGACCGTTCCGAGGTCGGGCACGGGGCACCGCCTCGCGCCGCAGCCGGATCGGAGCGGATGTTGAGTTAATTGCGCTAGTTGTCCGGTACGACGGGTACCCTCGAAGCACCGCACTGTGCACCGGAGGTGTGTGCCATCGACCGTCTGGTCCTGTGGAACATCGATCTGACCCTGATCGATGTCGGCCGGGTCGCCCGGGATTCATTCGCCGACGCCTTCCGCCAGGTGACGGGCCGACCGCTGGCCGCGCTACCGCAGCTGGCTGGTCGCAGTGACACCGAGATCTTCTTCGAGTCGCTGTACCTCAACGACGTGCCGACGGGTGCTGCCGAGGACGCCGACTTGCTCGGGCGATACTGCCACGCGCTGGAGACCGCGTTCGCGCTGCGGCAGGACGACCTGGTCCGGCAGGGCAGGCTGCTGCCGGGCGCGCGCGCCGCCGTGCTGGCGGTGGCCGATCTGCCCGGCGTCGTGCAGACGGTGCTGACCGGCGCGATCAAGCCCAACGCCCTGCGCAAGCTGGCGTCGTTCGGCCTCGACGGCACACTCGACCTGGAGATCGGCGGTTACGGCTCGGATGCCTACCCGCGCGGCTCGCTGCTGCTGGAGGTCCGGCGTCAGGCCAGCGAGAAGTACCGCACGGCGATGGAGGACGTGCCCGCCGTCTACATCGCCGATACCGCGCGGGACATCGAGGCGGCCGCCGTCGGCGGCGCGCGCTGCATCGCAGTCGCGAGCGGCCGCGAACGGGTAGCCGAGCTGCAGGACGTCGGCGCCGATCTGCTCCTTGCCGACCTGGCCGACACCGATCAGGTACTCGCTGCGATAGACCGGCTCACCAGGCCGCTGGGAGCGCCCGTCCGCCCCTAGCTGCCGGGCCGCTAGCCGAGCGGGCTGGTCATCCAGGCGGCCGGTCCGGACCGAGCAGCCGGACGCTGCCGAACGCGGTGACCGTGCTGCCGACCACGGTGACCATGCTGTCGAGCCCAGCGTCCACTGGCGACAGTGGTGCGTCGGGCGCGCCAGCCGTTCCGGGTCGCCTGGCGCGAGCCACAAACCGCGTGGCCGCCCGCTTCGGCCCCCGGCCCCGCTCGCCGCTCCCGCATACTGGTATATACAGTCCGGTCACTGACGACCGACTGCACCAGTTGGGGGGCGCAGGCGTGGGCGACGACCTGACGTCGGCAACGGGGCCCGGTCGCGACTACGGCGACGTGCTCTGGGCGCCGACGGCACGGTCAGCCGACAGCGCTGAGGTCACCCGGTACGCCCGCTGGCTGGCTGGCCACGGCGGGCCGGCGGTGCCCGGCGTCGCGGACGGCGAGCTCGTCTCCTACCGCGAGCTGTGGCAGTGGTCGGTGCGCGAGCCGGCCGCGTTCTGGTCGTCGATCTGGGACTTCTTCGGCGTGCTCGGCAACCGGGGCGACGGTCCGGTGCTCGACGGCGCGATGCCGGACACGACGTGGTTCGCCGGCAGCACGCTGAACTACGCGCGGAACGTGCTCTACCGGGCCGGCGTGCAGCCCGGCCACACCGCGGTGATCTTCCGCGCGGAAACCGGTCGTGACGGCCGCCTGAGCTACGGCGAGCTGCGGGCCGAGGTGGCGAGGGTCCGCGCCGGGCTGCAGCGGCTCGGCGTCGGCCTCGGCGACCGAGTCGCCGCCTACCTGCCGAATTCTCCTGAGGCCCTGGTCGCGATGCTCGCCACCGCGAGCCTGGGCGCGATCTGGACGTCCTGCTCGCCGGACTTCGGGGCGCACAGCGTGGTCGACCGGTTTGCGCAGATCACGCCCAAGGTGCTGATCGGCGTCGACGGTTACGCCTACAACGGCAAGACCTTCGACCGGCGGGCGGAACTCACCGCCATCGCCGCGGGCCTGGACGGGCTGCAGACCGTGATCCTGGTGGATTACCTGGCCCGGGGAACCAGGCTCGCCGGACTTGAAGCGGGCGTCGCGGTGCTGGACTGGGCCGGGCTCGGGCCGGCCGCGGCCGCTGACCCGGAGTTCACCGAGGTGCCGTTCGGCCATCCGCTCTGGGTGCTGTACTCGTCCGGCACCACCGGCCTGCCCAAGCCGATCGTGCACGGCCACGGCGGGATCGTGCTGGAGCACCTCAAGGCGCTCGCCTTGCATCAGGACCTGACCAGCGCGGACGTGTTCTTCTGGTACACCACGACCGGCTGGATGATGTGGAACTACGTCGTCGGCGGGCTACTGGCAGGCGCCACCGTGGTGCTGTATGACGGCAGCGCCACGCACCCGGAGACCGACGCGTTGTGGGCGCTTGCGGCGCAGACCGGTGTCAGTTACTTCGGTGCCGGCGCGCCGTACCTGCTGACCTGCATGAAGGCCGGCATTCACCCGGCGCGCGAGCACGACCTGACGGCCCTGCGGGGCATTGGCTCGACCGGATCACCGCTCCCGCCGGAGGGCTTCCGCTGGGTGCACCAGGAACTGGGAACGGGCTCTACCGGGCTGATTCTGGGCTCCTACTCCGGCGGTACCGACCTGTGCACCGGGTTCGTCGGACCGTCGCCGCTGCTGCCCGTGCGCGTCGGGGTGATCTCCGGTCCGTGCCTCGGCGCGAAGGTCGAGTCGTTCGATCCGGCCGGGCGGCCGCTCGTCGGCGAGGTCGGCGAGCTGGTGCTGACGGTGCCGATGCCGTCGATGCCGGTCGGCTTCTGGAACGACCCAGACGGCGCACGGTACCGGTCCAGCTACTTTGCCGAGTACCCCGGCGTCTGGCGGCACGGAGACTGGATCATGATCCTGCCCGACGGCGGCTGCGTGATCTACGGCCGGTCGGATGCCACGCTGAACCGCGGCGGCGTGCGGATGGGCACCAGTGAGTTCTACCGCGTCGTCGAGGCGCTGCCGGAGATCGCTGACAGCCTCGTGGTCGACACCGGTCAGCTCGGCCAGGACGGGCGGCTCATCCTGTATGTCGTCCCGGCCGACGGACACGCGCTCGACGATGCCCTGGTGGCCAGGCTCCGCTCGCTGCTGCGGGCCGAACTGTCGCCGCGGCACGTGCCCGACGAGATCCACCGCGTGCCGGGCATCCCGCGGACCCTGTCGGGCAAGAAGCTGGAGGTGCCGGTCCGCAAGATCTTGCAGGGCACACCGGTGGCCGCTGCGGCCGACCCGGACGCGCTAGCCAACCCGGAGGTGCTCGGCTACTTCGTTCCGGGGGCCAGCCCATGACGGGATCGGCCCAGGGTGCGACGCCCGGAACCCCCGCCGGGCCAGCCCCGAGCGCCACCTCCGCAACCCCAGCTGGGCCGGCCGGACGCAGTTTCGGCGAGGAAGGCGGCCTGCTGACCTATGGCCGGTACCTGCGGCTGCCCGAGCTGCTCGGCCAGCAGGTGCTGCTGTCGGACCCGCCAGTGCACGACGAGACGCTGTTCATCATCGTGCACCAGACTTACGAGCTGTGGTTCAAGCAATTGCTGCACGAGCTCACCGCGGTCCGGGACGCAATGCTGGCGGCCACGGGCCGGGCGGATGCGAAGGACAGGCCGACCTGGCTGGCCCGGCAGCTGCTGAGCCGGGTGCACATCATCGAGCGGCTGCTGGTCAGTCAGATCGACATACTCGAGACGATGACGCCGCAGGATTTCGGCGCGTTCCGGTCGGCTCTGGCGCCCGCCAGCGGCTTCCAGTCCGTCCAGTTCCGCGAGCTGGAGTTCTTGTCCGGCGCCAAGGACGCCGGCTTCGTCCGGCGGTTTCGCTCGCTCACCGACGATGAACAGTCACGGCTGGCGCGCCGGCTGGCCGAGCCGACGCTCTGGGACGCCTACGTCGACCTGCTCGCGTCGCGAGGGCTGGCCATCGGCAGCGACGCCGAGATCCTCGCCTCGCTCGCGAAAGTAGCCAGGGACCGTCCGCATCACGACGACCTCTGGCAGCTCGCCGAAGATCTGCTCACGCACGATGAGCTGGCGGCGCTGTGGCGGGCCAGGCACGTTCAGATGGTGGAACGGCAGATCGGCACGCGGTCTGGCACTGGCGGCTCGACCGGGGCACCGTATCTGCATGGCCGGGTGCCGCTGCGGTACTACCCGCTGCTGTGGGAGCTCCGGGACTCGCTCTAGCGGCAGCGTGGCCGTGGTAGGGAGTAGATATGCCAGACCAGAGGGATGACCAGCTCGCTGCGGCGGCAGGCTGTGCCGGGCAGGTACCGGGTACCGGCGACCTCGTGTCGTGCCTGCAGGCGTACTACCGGCACG
>JBAUAR010000668.1:0-4294 GCA_049675875.1 Streptosporangiaceae bacterium | reverse complement strand
GAGTAGCTCGGTCACCTGCCGGCGGGCCGCGGCTGCGGGCTGGCCGGCGATCTGCCGGTAGGCCGCAGCCCCTTCGGCGCTGGTGACCCACCCGAGCGGGCCGTGCCGGAGCCGGCCGTCGGCGCCGATAACGGGCCTCGTCCCCAGCTGCAGGTCTCGCCACCAGGTCACATCGGCCATGTCCCCGAACGTGCACACCATGACGAGTCCGGTGCCCTTATCCGGGTCGGCGAGCCGGTGCGCCAGGATGGGCACGGGCACGCCGAAGAGCGGCGTCACCGCCGTCGCGCCGATGAGCGCGGCGTATCTGGTGTCGTCGGGATGTGCCACCAGCGCCACGCACGCGGGCAGCAGCTCCGGCCGGGTCGTCGCGACGATGACCTCGGCGGGACCGGCGGGCCCGGCCGTGGCGAGCGGGAAGGCCAGCCGGATGAACGTGCCGGGCACCTCGCGGTCCTCGATCTCCGCCTGTGCCACCGCGCTGCCGAACGTCACGTCCCACAGCGCGGGCGCCTCGGCGCGATACGCCTCGCCGCGCTCGAGGTTGTGCAGGAACGCGAGCTGGGAAACCGCCTGGACCCGCTCGTCAATGGTCCGGTAGCTCATCTCCCAGTCCACGGACAGGCCGAGCCGCTGCCAGGCCTCGGCGTATGCCTGCTCGTCTGCCTCGGTTCGCTCCCGGCAGAGCTCGGCGAAGTTGCGCCGGGAGACTGGCAGCAGCTCGGCGGGGGTCAGCGACTTCGCGTTCCCGCGGGCTGGCGGCGTCAGGTCGCTCTGGTAGGGCAGCGCGGGATCACAGCGCACCCCGTAATGGAGCTGCACTCGGCGCTCGGTAGGCAGGCCGTTGTCGTCCCAGGCCACGGGGTAGAACACGGCCTTGCCGCGCATCCGGTGGAAGCGCGCGACCACGTCGGTCTGGGTGTAGGAGAACGCGTGCCCGATGTGCACGGTGCCGCTGGCCGTCAGCGGCGGTGTATCGATGGAGTAAACGTCGCTGCGGCTCCGGGAGCGGTCAAACTTGTACTACACGCTCCTTGGCCCACCGCTGCGCCCACGTGTCCTCGAGGCCAGCCAGCGTTGGCTTGGCCGGGATGCGGTCCGAATCGGTGCTCATGGCTGACAGAATAGCCGCTGCTAGCTGAGCACGCACGCGCGTATCCCACGACCAACGTCGGGCGGCCGAGATGTCGGTGGCGGCTGGCATTGTTCCGCCATGACCCTTGATGACCGCGCCGGCGCTACGTTGCTGGTCAGTCAGCGCGGCGTCGTTGCTCGCTCGCAGGCCTCCGAGCTGGGCATCAGCGCGAGCGGCCTGCAGCACCGGCTCCGGCCAGGCGGACCGTGGCAGCGGCTGCTCCCGGGCATCTACCTCACGACAACCGGCAAGCCCACGTGGGAACAGTTAGAGACAGCCGCGCTGCTGCACGCCGGCGACAACAGCGTCATCACCGGCCCTGCCGCCCTGCGCAACTACCGGATCCGCGGGCAGGACGACGGCCGTGTGATCGACGTGCTCGTGCCAGCACCGCGGAGGATCATTAGCAGTGGCTTCGTTACCGTCCATCGCACCCGTCGGATGCCGCAGCAGTGGACGGTCGACGGCTTCCTGCGGTTCGCGCGAGCGGAACGCGCCGTGGCCGACACGGTGCGAGGGCTGGCCGACCTGGCGGACGCCCGGGCCGTCGTGGCCGGCGCCGTGCAGCGGCACGAGTGCACGGTCGAGCAACTGCTCACGGAGCTGACGGCCGGTCCTCATCGTGGTTCGGCCCTGCTGCGCTCTGTGCTGGCCGAGGTGATCGAGGGCATCAGGTCGGTGCCTGAGGGCAGCCTGCGTCGGCTGATCCGGGCCTCTGGGCTGCCCCAGCCGCTGTTCAATCCGACGCTGCTGGTCGGCAGCGACTTCCTGGCGCGACCTGACGCCTGGTGGCCCGAGTTCGGCGTTGCGGTGGAGGTGGACTCTCGGGAGTGGCACTTGTCACCAGCGGACTGGGAGCAGACCATGGCCAGGCATCGGCGGATGGCCGCGGCCGGCATCATCGTGTTGCACGTCAGCCCGCGGCAACTGCGCGAGCACCCTGAGCAAGTCCTAGCCGAGATCGCGGCTGCGCTGCGGAGCGGCCGCAGGCTGCCCGCGATCACGACCAGGCCGATGGCCACCTGAAACCGGGCGCTAGCCGAGCTCGAACCTGGAACATCATGCTGCGCCGCAGCCAAGCCGAGGCCGCTGTCCATCGGACGGTGGACAGCGGGTGCAGTCCTCCGACGGGCGCGGTCATGTGCACAAGGCGGCCAGACTCGGTGTCATGACCGAAGATCCCGTCATCAGGGTGCGCGGGCTGCGCAAGAGCTACGGCGCCACTACCGCGGTCGACGGCGTCGACCTGGACATCCTCCGCGGCGAGGTGGTGGCGCTGCTCGGGCCTAACGGCGCCGGCAAGACCACGACTGTGGAGATCCTCGAGGGCTACCGGCAGCGGGACGGCGGCACGGTGGCGGTGCTCGGCGAGGACCCGGTGCACGCAGGCCGCAGCCGGCGCTGGCGGGCCCGGATCGGGATTGTGCTGCAGCTAGCGGGCGAGCTGGAGCTGACCGTAGCCGAGATCGTGGCCCAGTTTGCCAGCTTCTACCCGCGGCCGCGTGATCCCGCCGACGTGATCGAGCTCGTGGGGCTCGGCGGCCTGGAGCGGCGGCGAGCGCACCAGCTGTCGGGCGGCCAGCGGCGCAGGCTCGACGTCGCACTTGGCATCCTCGGGCGGCCCGAGCTGCTCTTTCTGGACGAGCCCACGACCGGCTTTGACCCCGAGGCGCGCCGGCAGTTCTGGGACCTGATCAAGCAGCTGTCCGCCGACGGCACCACGATCCTGCTGACCACGCACTACCTCCCGGAGGCGGAGGCACTGGCGGATCGGGTAACGGTGCTCGCAGGCGGCCAGGTCGCCGCGACCGCAACGCCCGCTTCCCTCGGAGACCGGGCGCACGCTCCAGCGCAGGTCAGCTGGGACGCGCCAGGCGGCCGCCAGGCCGTGACGACGGCGACACCCACCAAGGTCGTGGCCGAGCTGGCCGCCGCTGCCGGGGGCGGCGAGGTGCCGGGCCTCACCGTGACGCGGCCGAGCCTGGAAGACGTGTACCTCGAGCTGATCGGAGCGAGCAAATGACAGCAACCCCGGTCGCGCGCGCCGCAGCTGCGCCCGGCCGCTCGGCGGGCGACCACAGCGGCGTCGCACGTCTGCCGGGCGCGCTGCGGACCGGCCTGGGCCTGGGCCGGCTGGAGGTGCGGGCGTTCTTTCGCGAGCGGCAGTCCGTCGTCTTCGTGTTCGCGCTGCCGGTGGTGCTGCTCGTTATGCTCGGCTCGATCTTCGGTCACGAGGCCACGAGCCACGGCGTCTCGGTGGGCGCGCTGTTCGCCGCCGGGATGATCGCCGGCGGTGTCGGCGCCACCAGCTTTGAGAACCTCGGCCTGAACATCGCCGCCGAGCGCGACCGGGGCACGCTCAAACGGCTACGCGGCACGCCCATGCCGCCGGCCGCCTACTTCATCGGCAAGGTCGTGCTGGTGCTGGTCTGCACGGTCGCCGAGGTCGCCGTGCTCATGGCGGTCGGCGTGGCGTTCTACCACCTGCAGCTGCCGACGTCGGCGGGCCGCTGGTGGACGCTGGCCTGGGTGCTCGGGCTCGGCACGGTGGCTTGCTCGCTCGCCGGCATCGCCATCAGCAGCCTCCCGCGGTCCGGCACCAATGCCGGGCCGGTGATCATGTTGCCATTCGTGGTGCTGCAGTTCATCTCGGGCGTCTACGTGCCGTACAGTGACGTGCCACCCTGGCTGCAGCACATCGCCGCGCTGTTCCCGCTCAAGTGGATGAGCCAGGGCCTGCGCTCGGTGTTCCTGCCCGACCAGGCGGTCGCCCTCGAGTCGGCGCACGCCTGGCAGCACGGTCAGATCGCGGTGGTCCTGGCCGCCTGGATAGCGGGAGGATTGGTGCTGTGCCTGACGACGTTCCGCTGGCTCCCCAGCCGGGACAGCTGACCCCGGCGCGGGCTCCAGCGGCACTCCCGCCAGGGCCTGCGGTGCTCGCGAGTCCGGCCCGCGGGCCTGCCGTGCTCGCGCGTCCGGTCGGTCGCAGCGATGCCTGGGACACCGGGATGGCGCGCTGGGACCTGTTCTACGCCATCGTCTTCGTCGCGGGCCTGATCATCGTCGAGGTCAGCAGCCACGGCACCCAGCGGATCGTCGGCCTCGCCGCGCTGGCCGCGATGCTGCCCTGGTACCTGCTCGTCGGACGGCCGCACATCC
>JBAUAR010000667.1:0-7173 GCA_049675875.1 Streptosporangiaceae bacterium | reverse complement strand
GGGGCGGGCCAGGGCTCGTCCAGGGCTTCCCACGGCTGCTCCGGGTCGCACCGGGTCGCGGTCGGCTCGGCGCAGACCACGTCGCTGCCGCCCGCCCACGCTCCCAGCAGCGCGGCCGGGTGCGCGTCGGCTCGCAGTAGCCGAAGCACATCGGCCGCTGTGAAATCCCAGTCCAGCGGTTCGCGGGCCAGCGACCAGCGAGGCTGCGCAGGCACGCTAACCGCTGCCTGACGTCGCATCACCGGCCATGGCGAGGCATCCTGCCACATCACGCGTCCCGGCAGGGGATCGGCTAGCCTGGCGGCTACGGCACGGGCGGAGGGGCCCGCCATCCAACCGCGGCTTCGGCCGCCAACGGTCCCTGCCTCGCAGAGGTAGGTGACAACCATGCCCGACCCCATCCGAGCCGCGCTGGACCAGCTCGACGGACTGGCCGGGGCTGCGGACCGCGCGACGCTGGTAGCGCTGCGGGACCGGCTGGACACGGCGCGGCTGCGGGTCCTCGTCGTGGGCGAGGCCAAGCGTGGCAAGAGCACTGTGGTGAACGCTCTGCTGGGTCGCGCCGTGCTGCCAGCCGGCGTCGTCCCGCTGACGGCGGTGCCCGCGACGGTGGTGCACGCACCACCGGCCGCGGAGGAGGGCATCGAGGTCGGCTTTACCGGAGGTGGCACCGAGTGCTTTCCGCTGTCCCGGCTGCCCGACTTCGGAACGGAACGAGGTAACCCCGCTAACCGCCGACGCGTAACGCAGCTCACGGTGCGGCTGACCGCGCCGATCCTGGCTCGCGGCCTGGAGATCGTCGACACCCCCGGTACCGGGTCGGTCCACGCGCACAACACCGCAGCTGCCGACGCGGCGCTGCCGTCCATGGACGCGGCGATCTTCGTGCTCACGGCGGACCCGCCGGTGTCGGCGAGCGAGCGGGACCTGCTGCGCCGGGTGGCAGACCTGTCGGTAGCGCTGTTCGTGGTGCTGAACAAGGCTGACTACCTGGCCGAGACGTCGCTCGACGAGGCGGTGGCGTTCGCCGCCGCTGTCGTGGCCGACGCGACCGGACGGCCCGACCGGATCTACCCGGTGTCCGCGCGCGCCGCCCTCGGCGCAGCAGGGGATCCAGGATTCGCCGCGTTCGCGGCCGACTTCGGCGCCTTCCTCGACGCCGGGCGGGTCGCCAGTCTGGAGCTGTCGGTGACCCGGCAGGCCCGCCGGATGGCGCAACAGCTGCTGGACGAGGTCACGCTGGCGCAGCGGGCTGCGCGGCTGCCGGGCGAGCAGGCCGCCGCTCAGCTCGCGGCGTTCGGTCGCCAGCTGACCGCGGTGACGAGTCGTCGTCAGGACGCCGAGGACAGAGCCAGCGCGCAGTCGGGCCGACTGCTGGACGAGCTGAACGCGGCCGCGCAGCAGGCGGTGCCCGAGTTGTCGGCCGAGCTGGGGGCGGAACTGGCCGCGATGCTCGACGGCGAGCTCGCGACCGCTTCACCTGCCGACATTCAGCGCCGGGGCCGCCAGCACCTGACCGCGGTGGTCGCCGCGGCCGTCGAGGCATGGCGGCAGGAGCAGGCGGGCGCGCTGGAAGCTGGGCTGCACGAATGTGATCAGCGGCTCGCAGCCGAGCTGGCGGCCGACCTCGCGGCGGTTCGCTCCGCGGCCGCGGACCTGCTCGGCGTCGAGCTTGCGGTGCCGCCGCCAGGCGACTGGCTGCGGCCCGACCTGGGCTTTTTTTACGACCTCGGCGAGCAGGTCGACCAGGCCGAGCTGCTGGCCGGCTTGCTGCGGCGGCGGCTGCCGGGCGACTACGGGCGGCGCCTGGCCCGGCAGCGGCTGCGCGCCGAGGTGCCCGACCTGGTCAGCGGCCAGCTCGGCCGGGCGCGCGGCGACCTGCAGTACCGGCTGGCCGAGGCGACCCGTCGGCTGCTCGCCGAGGTGCGGCGCAGATACGTCGGCAGCACGGAGCGGCTGACCGCGGCGCTGGACCGCGCCGCCCGGATCCGTGCGCAGGCGGGCGATCAGGGCGACCGGCAGCTCGCCGAGCTCGCCGCGCGCGAGCAGTGCCTGCACGAGGTGCTCGCCGAGTTGCCGGCTGCGGCTGTTACGGCAGTGACCTGAGTGATTGCGGCTGCGGCAGCACCTGCGATACAAAGGACGGACTGGCGATGAGGCTCGCCGCTAACCGCGAACTCCGGTTCGCTGATGGCCTCTACCACAAGCAGCCGGGACACCGGCGTGGCAGAGGAGAGCATCATGATCGACGAGCCGAGCGAGCCGCCTGGCGAAGATAGCGCGGGCGGCCCGGTGTCCGGAACCGCCGCCCGCCCGTGCCGAGACTGCCCGAACCGAGTCCTTCCGAACCGCGCCAGCACCGCGCGAGCGCCCCGGTGAGCCCGGACCTGCCGATCCCGGTCGTCCAGCTCTGCCAGGTCGTGACCATCGCGGCTGCCGCCCCTGGCGTGTCCGGGGTGATCAGCCGGGTGGAGGCGCGGCTGCAGGGGCGGGCCGGCCGCGGATCCTGCAGCCCTATAACGACCTGGCGAAGCTGTTTCGGAAGGAAGCGCTTGCGCCGGAAGGCTCGAGCTGGGTGTTCCTCGCGGCGCCAATTGCGGCGATGGCGTGCTACCTGACCGTGCCGCTGCTTATCCCGGTGCTGACCACCTTCGGCCTGCCGCTCGGCTGCATGGGCGACATCCTCGGCGGCGGGTTCATCCTGTCGCTGGCGAGCTTTCTGGTGGCCGTCGCGCTCGTCACCGGCACCGACCCGCCGTACGCGCTCGCCGCCGTGCAGGGACCGTTGGCACTCCCCGGTCCTGGCGAGCCCACCCGCCACGGTTCTCACTCTACCGGCCCGCAGGCGTGATGCCGGGCCGGACTCGGACTGGCGATGATCACGCGGATGCGGAGACCCGCCGGCATCTCACACGTGCATCCGAGCTGTGCCGCCCGTACCAGAAGAAACGCTGCGGCCGCCTGATCCAGCCGGGCCGGGAGGACTCCTGGCGTTACGAACGAGGCCGGCCGACGTAGCGTGCCAGTTCCAGGCCCAGGACACGGTCGGCGAATGCGAAGGTCTCGAATCTGGCGCCGTGCGGCACGTCCGCGTCCCGCGCCAGCTCGCCTAGCAGCGCCATTGCCCGCACGATGTCGAGGTCGCTGAACGCCGCGTCGAGCTCCGCCCTGGCGTGCTGTGGCATGGGCCTGGACGACGATTCCGCCCAGTCGGCGACCTGCTTCCGCCACTGCGTGGTCTTCTCACCAGCGCGAGCCAGGTCACCGTCAGTGAGTTCCACCGCATGGTCATGGGGTTGTGCCCCAGTCACGGCAAGGCCTTGCCACAGCGGCACCGGGCTGCCCGTTCGGCTGCCACGCCCAGGTTGTACGTGCGGCGCCGCTGTTCCGGGGAGTCCCTCGGCCGTTCTGCCCTCCCAGGTACCCAGGAGAACGGTTCCGCCCTCACAGCTGCGACCGGCGGGGTAACCCCCGTCCCGCTGCGGCCATCACCACCGCCGCAGATCATGCCCGGCCCCCCCGGTCCGCCGTCCCGCCCCGGCCTGGCAAGCTGCTGCGGTGGAGGCAGAGTCGGCGCGGAAGCTAGTGCTCCTGCGGCATGCCAAGTCAGCGTGGCCCGACGGCGTGCCCGATCACGACCGGCCGCTGGGCCGCCGTGGCCGCCGCGACGCCCCCGCGGCCGGACGGTGGCTCCGCGAGGCAGACTGTGATCCCGATCACGTCCTGTGCTCCACGGCCTGCCGGGCCCGTGAGACATGGCAGCTTGCACAGGGAGAACTCGGGGTGCGGCCACCGGCCGCCTTCGAGCCCGGAGTCTATGAGGCGTCAACGGACAGCTTGCTCGAGCTAGTCCGTCGGCTGCCGCCCGCAGCGCGCACCGTCGTGGTCGTCGGCCACGGTCCCGCACTCCCGGAGCTCGCCCTGATGCTGGCCGCAAAGAACCCAGCTCAGGGCCGCCAGGAGGCCGCCCCGACTCCTGCCACGGCCCTCGATCTCATGCGGGCGAAGTTCCCGACCGCGGCAATCGCGGTGCTGGAACTCAGCGGGCCGTGGTCCGAACTGGCGCCGGGCCGCGCGCAGTTGATCAGCTTCGTCACCCCGCGCGCATACGGCCCGGCCCTTACGGCCGGGTAGCTCCCGCGCCGCGTGCTACTCCTCGGTCAGCAGCCGGGCGCAGACGCCGAAGAGCCTGAGGTCGGCGGACACCCAGGCGCGCCGGCCGAACGCCGCGATGTCGCCGCGCGTCAGCGATTCCCAGCAGGAGACGTCCGCCAAGGCTATGGACCGCTCCGCAGCTGAGGCCAGCGCACTCACCGGTCCGCTCTCGACCTCCCGCTGACCGGGCGACATCCTCCGCCGGCCCGCTGCAGGCGACGGCCCGGAGCGCGGAGCGGCGTACCGACAACTCACCGATCAGGTATTGCCGCGTTACGCCGATCCTTCGGGCCACCACAGGTTGGCCAGGTACGGCGCGTACCGGCGGCCTGACTGACCGAGCATGCCGCGCAGGTGACCGGCCAGCGGCGGACGCAGGTCGAGGCTCTGGAGGCCGGTCAGCGGCATGAATGCGGGCTGCAGCTCCGTTTCCTCCTGCACCTCACGCCGGGCACACGCGGCCATGCTCTCGGCCCGGCGCGGCGTGCCTCCGGGCAGCGCCCAGGTGTCGGCGGCACCGCCGACGCGGGCGGCCGAGGAGCACGGCGGGACCGTGGGTAACCACGGCTGAGCACCGCAACGCCATGCCATCGGGCAGGCTCATGACACCGTCCTTCCTGTCGTCAGGGCGGCTTGGGAGCGGTCGGGCCCGGGCCGGCGGGCAACAACCCGGACCAGATCAAGCCAGCCAGCGGCGAACAGCCAGCCCGCCAGAACGTCACTGGGCCAGTGAACGCCCAGGCAGATCCGGCTTGCGCCAACCCCGGCAGCAGCCGCTACGACCGCTGCGTCACAGCTGAGGCGGTCCGCACCCAGGGCAGTGGCGCACGCTCCTGCCGTCAGCGCGGCAAGCGACGTGTGCTTGGACGGCAGGCTGAAGCCCTCCGGAACGACCAGCCAGTTGGCGGCGGGCGGTCGCGGCCTTGCCACCAGCCGCGACAATCCGCGGCGGACTGCCCTGCCGCCTATTACGGTCACGCACGGCTGGCAGGCGGCCTGCCAGCCGTGTCTCCGCCCGGCGATCACGGCGGCGGCGGCGAGCGGAAAGAACGCGACCTTCGGCTCCGCCATCGGACTAACGACGTGCGCGGTGCGAACCGCGGTCACGCTCCTGCGCTGGGCGACCATGCCGGTGAGACCCTGATCGATGGCTGTGAGCCAGCCACTCTTCGACCCGGAAGCCAGCGCCGCTACGCCTGCAAGTGCGGCAACGCACGCGACGGCCCGCACGCGAGCGTCGCTGCGCCCAGTTCCGCTCGCCTCAGTGCTGGAACGTATGAGTACTGCCACGCGGGTCCCATCTGTCACAGACGCAGGACCCATCGGCCATCGGTCCCACGGGCGCGGCCCGGGAAAGCCGCCCTATCAATCCACCACCGCGAACGCTGCCATCCTGGCGGACCTGCCTGGCCGGTCCGGCAGGTGAATGGGCCAGACCGCGAAGTTAGGTTACGCTACATGCACCGGCGGAGGGGCTCGCCGTAATCTGCGGAGACGCCGCCAACGGTCCCTGCCGAAAGGCAGGGAGGTTGGCGCGATGCGCCTGAGTGATGAAGTCTGGCGCTGCCCGCATGCTCTTTCCGCGGACTGGCGGCTTGGTGCGCCGAGCATTGAGATCCCCGTCATTGTCAGCCACCTTTACGTCTGCGAGGGCCTGTCCACGTATCGGATCGGCCAGCTGGTGGGGATGAACCGGCAGCGGGTCGGGCGGCTGCTCGCTCAGGCCAGGGTGCCGGTGAAGCCCAGGGGCGCTGGCAGACGGCGGCCGCTCAGTGAGGAAGACGCAGCCGCAGCCGATGCGCTGGCGCGGCTCTACGTCGAGGCAGGTCTGACCACGGTCCAGATCTCGGTGCTGACTGGCGTGCCAGCCCGCACGGTGCGGGATCGGCTGCGGGCGCGCGGGGTACGGATGAGGACCAAGGGACGGCTAAACCGGGAGGACCGGTCCACCGTTCCCGCCGACGCCATCGCCGAACTCTACGTCGCAGCCGGCCTATCGGCGGCAGACGTGGGTCGGCTGCTGGGCGTATCCGGACAGATCGTGCTGCGGGCCGCGCATGACGAGGGCCTTCCGGTTCGCGTCGGCGGGCCGGAACCCAGCAGTGGGCCGGCCGAGATCGAGCTCATCGATGCGCTGTACGCCGACCCGCTCGTACAGCACGCGCTGGCGCGACACGGCATCGCGCGCAGCCCTGCTGGCGGCGCAATCTGGCAGCGGTTCCCGGTCCCGCTGCGGCTGAGTCCCGACCTCGCCACCGAGCTGTATGTGAGCTGCGGTCTGTCGGCACGCCACATCGAGTTGCTCACCGGCCAGCCATCACAGACGATTCTGCGCCTGCTGGATGCTCAGGGTGTTGGCCGGCGGCCAGCCGGCGGCCGGTCGCCCTTCTTGCGCCGCTGGCGCGCGGGCACCAAAGGTCGCCACCGGGGCTATCGCGAGCGAGCCGGATAGCCGCCGAAGACGGCTCCATCGAGAAAGGCGGCGGCCCGCCGCCAGGCGCCAGAGTCCGGGGCAGGGCCACCGCGGCTGTGCGCCCTGGCGGCCCGATCAAAGTCGCGAGCTAGCTCCCCGATCAGCAAGTCGGCCGCCTCGACGGCGGCGGGCGCCAGTACGTGGCCGGTCCGCGGGTCGGCTACCCGCAGCACGAGGAGGTGCCGGACGCACAGCGCTGAGCCCGCGGGGAGCCGGCGCCCGGCGGTAACGCCGGCGAGTACGCGCTGAACGGACTCGCGATGTGCCCGGCACACGGCGCACTCGCCGCTCGGTGTCCGCCGCCATTTGCCTGCTCGCAGCCGGTACGCGAGCCGGCCGTCCAGCCGCGCTGTCAGGCACTCGGCCTGCCAGTCCAGCAGAACCCGCAGGCCGTGCTCGCCTGCCGTCGCCGTGGCCGCGTCCGCGAGATGCCCGGCGCACAACGGCAGCGCCGGGTCTGGCCCGTCGCTCGCGCGGTCCGCCAGCCGGTCCAGCGCGTCCCGCTCGGCCTGAGCGCCGGCCAGGCACGGCGGGCAGGATGCCGG
>JBAUAR010000666.1:0-3361 GCA_049675875.1 Streptosporangiaceae bacterium | reverse complement strand
CGCGCCGGATCGCGGCGCCTCGGATCGCCCGCTGTCAGGTGGCCCTGTGTCGGCTGGCGCGGTGTCGGATCGCCCGGTGTCGGATCGCCCGGTATCGGATCGCCCGGTGTCGGCTTGCACGGTGTCGGATCGCCCGGTGTCGGATCGCCCGGTGTCGGATGGCACTGGCCCGGATCGCGCTGCCCGCCCGGTTTGCTGGCCTGCCAGCCGCGCGGCGGCAGGGTCAGCTGGCTGGCATCCCGCCAGCGCGGTGCGGATGGCGGCCACGTGCTGGTCGAGCGCGGCAGAGGCAGACAGGTCGCCGGCGGCTACCCAGTCCAGCACGCGCTGCCCGACCTCGTCGGCCAGCCGCAGACCCACAGCGGACAGCGGAACTGAGGACTCGGGTGCAGGCATATCTCCACAATACTGACGTTGTGTGCGTGATCAGACACTTATCGCATCCTGCGCGCCCGACCGGATCGCGTCGGGCCCGGAAGGCGCACCCGCGGTGGTTTGCAGCCCGACACCCTGACGATTCCGTGGTTCCAAATACAGCTAAACCGGGCCGCGACTTGCCTGCAATCGTCAGGGTGTGGCCGCTGCCTGGGCCTGCTGGGCTGAGCTGCTACTTCAGCTGCAGGTACAAGACGCTGGCGAGGCCGAAGACGACACAGTAGATCGCGAACGGGGTCAGCGTCCTGGTCTGGAAGTAGCGGACGAGGAACCGCACCGAGACGTAGGCGCCAACGCCGGACAGGATGCTGCCGACCACGATCTGTCCGTAGATGCCGTGGCCGTACTGAATGAGGTCGGGCACCTTGAGGACGCCGGCGGCGAGAATAACCGGAGTCGCGAGCAGGAACGCGAACCGTGCGGCGTCCTCCCTGGACAGCCCGCCGAACATGCCCGCGACCATGGTCACGCCGTCGCGGCTGACGCCGGCCAGCAACGCGAGGATCTGGGCGGCGCCGATGAGCACGGCATCGAGGTAGGTCCGCCGGGTAAGCCGCTCGTCCGCCGCGATGGCGCGGTCGATCTCATCCTGCCGGGCGGCCTGGTGGCCAGTCGGACCTGCCGGCGGGCCTGCTCCGGCTGCCGAGCCCGCGACACCGGGAGTAGCGGTGGCCGGGTTTCCCGCGGCGCTGGAGACGCGCTCGCGTTCGGGCGGCGCGGGCTCCTGATTGAGGACAGCCGCGACGCGCTGCTGCTCGAGTTCGAGGTCGGCCTGTCTGGACCGGCGGGTTCGGAACCGCTCGCCCGCGAACAGGATCAGGCCGTTGATGATGAGGAAGATGGCCGCCCGGACCGGCACGCCGAACAGCACCCGGAACTCGTGCTCGAATAGCACGCCGGCGAGGCCGACCGGGATCGTCGCCAGAATGACCATCCAGGCCAGCTTCTGGTCGGTGGTGCGGATGTCACGGTCGCGGATCGAGGTGAGGAAACCGACGATGATCCGCACCCAGTCGCGCCAGAAGTAGATCATGATGCCGATAGCCGTGGCCACGTGCAGTCCGACGATGAACGCCAGGTACGGCGACTGCTGCGCTGACACGTTGAGGTCTGCGGCCCAGCTGCCCCCGACCAGCGCCGGGATCAGGACGTTGTGCCCGAGGCTCGACACCGGGAACAGCTCGGTGATGCCCTGGATGAACCCGACTACCAGAGCCTCGGGGTACGTCATGTGCACCATGGGCAGCCTCTCGTCGCGCTCAGCGATGACCGCGGGTGGAATTCGCCACGCCAGACTAGCTGCCTGGCGACGCCCTCCCGCCGCCCGCCGGTACTAGAAAGGTCAGGCCTGCTTGTCTGGTACCGCGGGGGTGCCGGCCGACTTGGGACGGCGGGAGATCTTGCTGCCGAGCCACACCAGCGGGTCGTACTTGCGCCCGGCGACACGCTCCTTGAGCGGGATGAGGGCGTTGTCGGTGATCTTGATGTTCTCCGGGCAGACCTCGGTGCAGCACTTGGTGATGTTGCAGTAGCCGAGCCCGAAATCGTCCTGGGCGATGTCCACCCGGTCGGCCGTGTCGGCCGGGTGCATCTCCAGCTCGGCGATCCGCATGAGGAACCGCGGTCCGGCGAATGGCCGCTCGTTCTCCGGATGGTCGCGGATCACGTGGCAGGTGTCCTGGCAGAGGTAGCACTCGATGCACTTGCGGAACTCCTGCGAGCGCTGCACGTCGACCTGCTGCATCCGGAACTCGCCCAGGCCCACCGATGGATCGGGGGTGAACGAGGGGATCTGCCGGGCCTTCTCGTAGTTGAACGAGACATCGGTGACCAGGTCCCTGATCACCGGGAAGGTCCGCAGCGGCGTGATCGTCAGGACCTCGTCCTCGGCGAAGGTCGACATCCGGGTCATGCACGCGAGCCGCGGCCGTCCGTTGATCTCCATCGAGCAGGACCCGCACTTGCCGGCTTTGCAGTTCCACCGGATCGCCAGGTCGCCAGCCTGGGTCGCCTGCAGCCGGTGCAGCACGTCGAGCACGACCTCGCCCTCGTTCACCTCGACGGTGTAGGGCGCGAGGTCGCCCTGGCCGTGATCCCCGCGCCACACCTGCAGCGCTGCCTGGTAAGCCATCAGTGCGTCTCCTCGGTCGCCACGGCGGAAGCGGAGCGGACGGGAACGGCCGGGACGGTCGCCATCTCTTCCTCGGTCAGGTACTTCTTGAGCTCGTCGGGATCGAACAGCGCGATGAGGTCGTCGCGCATCGGCGGGGTGGGCTGCCGGGTGATCGTGACCCGGTCACCCTCCAGCGCGCAGGCCAGGATGATCTTGCGCCAGTCCGGGCGCATGCCGGGGTAGTCGTCGCGGGTGTGGCCGCCGCGGCTCTCCTGGCGCTCCAGCGCCGCGGCCGCCACGCACTCCGCGATCAGCATGATGTTGCGCAGGTCAAGCGCCAGGTGCCAGCCGGGGTTGTAAGCGCTGCCGCCGGCCGCCGACGCCGCGTCGGCCCGCTGGTGCAGCGCCTCCAGTTCGGCGAGGGCCTGCTTGATCTCGGCCTCGGTCCTGATAATGCCGACCAGGTTGCTCATGGTGTCCTGGACCTCGGCATGCACCGTGTAGGGGTTCTCGCCGCCGGTCCGGTCCAGCGGTGCGATCGCCTCTGCCTCCGCCGCCACGATCTCGCCCTCGTCGGGCACTGGCAGCTTGGCGCCGAGCCGCTCGATGTACTCCGCCGCGCCGATCCCGGCGCGGCGGCCGAACACCAGCAGGTCGGACAGTGAGTTTCCGCCGAGCCGGTTAGAGCCGTGCATGCCGCCGCTGACCTCGCCGGCGGCGAAGAGGCCCGGCACCGACGACTCACCCGTATCGGCGTCGACCTCGACGCCGCCCATCACGTAGTGCTGGGCGGGGCCTACCTCCATCGGCTCC
>JBAUAR010000665.1:0-25704 GCA_049675875.1 Streptosporangiaceae bacterium | reverse complement strand
GACCGGGGCCACCCCGGCGAGCCGGCGGGCCGCGACCGCGGGCGGGCGCCACAAGGCCAGCCTGCCGGGAAGCAACCTGACTACGGTAAGGCCGGCCACGACCGTCACCGCACAGAGCACGCCAATCACCGCGGGAAGCAGGCGGCTGCGACGACGCAACGAGTCCGTTCCCTTCTCATGTGTCGTACAGACGTAGCGGCCGGGACACCCAGCGGTACCCCCGGCCACGGCTGGCCAACGCCAACCGGGTAGACATCAGCCAGGCAATTAGATTAAGCCGGCTGAGGCGCTGGGGGCGCGACGTGGAGTTCGAGGTAACGATCGAAATCCCCAAAGGGCAGCGTAACAAGTACGAGATGGACCACCAGACGGGCCGGATCAGGCTCGACCGGATGCTCTTCACCTCGACCCGTTATCCGGCTGACTACGGGTTCGTCGAGCACACGCTCGCCGATGACGGCGACCCGCTCGACGCCCTCGTACTGCTCGACGAGCCGACGTTCCCCGGCTGTCAGATCCTGTGCCGGGCGATCGGCATGTTCCGGATGCGGGACGAAATGGGCGTCGACGACAAGGTGCTGTGCGTGCCGGCTACCGACCCGCGGATGGCTCACCTGCGCGACATCACCGACGTGTCGGAATACGACCAGCTGGAGATCCAGCACTTCTTCCAGGTGTACAAGGCTCTGGAACCAGGCAAGGAGGTCGAAGCCGCCACCTGGGCGAACGTCGCCGCGGCCGAACTGGAGATCCTCGCCTGCCGGCACCGGCTGGCAGCCGCCGAGCACCACCCGGATAGCGACCCAGCGTGACGAGCCGCCGGGACGGGCAGCACACTGGTAGCCAGCGAACCCTGCCGGTACCAGTATCGGGCGACTTCGTCACGTACCAGGACGTCCCGCCGTGGAGGTGTCATGACGCACGTTGAGGACGTGCTCAGGGAGGCGCCCCTGTTCGAGGCGCTCAGCGAGGAGGACGCCAGCGCGCTGCGGGGGGGCATCATCAACGTGCACCTCGACCGCGGCGAGCGGCTGTTCTCCGAAGGGGACACCGGCGACAAGCTCTATATCATCCTGGCCGGCAAGATCAAGCTGACCAAGGCCGCGCCGGACGGGCGGGAGAACCTGCTCAGCGTCCACGGGCCAGGTGAGATGTTCGGCGAGCTGTCGCTGTTCGACCCCATCCCGCGGACGTCGAGCGCCACGGCCGTCACCAAGACCGAGCTGGCCGGGGTGGCTCACGACGACCTGCGTGCCTGGCTCTCGACCCGGCCTGAGGTGGCGATGCACCTGCTCCAGGCGCTCGCCCAGCGGCTCCGCCGCATCAACGAGGTCAAAGCCGACCTGATCTTCACCGACGTGCCCGGCCGGGTGGCGAAGGCGCTGCTCGATCTGGCTGATCGGTTCGGGACGCCCACGCCCGCCGGTATCCAGGTCACCCACGACCTGACACAGGAAGAGCTTGCCCAGCTTGTCGGCGCGTCGCGGGAAACGGTGAACAAAGCCCTCGCCGACTTTACCGCGCGCGGCTGGCTGCAGCTCGCGGCCAAGTCGGTGCTGCTCACCGACATCGACCGGCTCCGCAAGCGGGCGCGGTAACCGGCGCCGCAGGTCGGCCAGTCCCGCCCGCCGTTACCAGGTCACGCCGGGTGGCAGCTCATCATGGTCGGCGAGATAGCGCAGCTGAGCGCGCACCGACGTCTCGGCGAACGGCCAGAGGGCTTGATCCACAGCCGCGTAGACCCGCGGCACGATCTCGGCCGGCGTCCGGTCGCCAGCGGCGAGCGCGGCCCGCACCTCGTCCAGCCGCTCTGCCCGGTGGGCCAGGTAAAAGTCGAGAACGCCGGCCGGATCGGCCAGTAGCGGTCCGTGGCCCGGCAGCAAGGTGCTCAGACCGGTCTGGTCCGTGAGCAGCCGCAGCCGGTGCAGCGACTCGAGATAGTCGCTCAGGCTGCCGTCGTCGGCGATGACCGCGGTCCCGCGGCCGAGGACGGTGTCGCCGGTGAGCACCACGCCGTCGGCAGGGAGATAGAGACTCACCGAGTCGGAGGTGTGGCCGGGAGTGCCGATCACGCGCAGTTCGCAGCCGCCGGCGGTCAGAACGTCGCCTGCAGTGAGGCCCTCGCTGCCGAGCCGCAGCTCGGGATCGACGGCGCGGACGGGTGCGCCGGTCAGCTCGGCCAGCCTGGGTGCCGCCGCCGAGTGGTCGAAGTGCCGGTGGGTCAGCACGATCTCCGCGACGCGCTGGTCGCGGTCCGCTACCGCCGCAGTGACTCGCCGCAGGTGCATCTCGTCGTCGGGGCCCGGATCGATGACGATCACCTGGGCCGACCCCGGCTCAGCGATCAGCCAGGTATTGGTCCCGTCCAGCGTCATCAAGCCCGGATTGGGTGCCAGCACGCAGCGAGCCCGGCTGGTCCCGGAGCCGTCGATCGGGCCGACGGCGGGCCCGGCGGTCATGCTGCGCCAGCCATGGCCGGGGTCATGACGCGTCGTCCGGCACGGCTGGGTACTCGGTCAGGCCCGGCACGGTCAGCCACACGGCTCCCTCGCGCTCGTGCACCTCGGGAATGATGGGCGCAACCTGGCGCGGACCGGTCAGCACGGTATCCAGGTCGCTGCAGTCAGCCAGTTCGGATAGCGACACCGCCGTCGGCGGGAACAGCCTGATCTCTCCCCGGCGGCTGGCGGCCAGCGCATCGGCCGGCCGGACCCAGGCGACCTCGGCCGCCTCGCCGCCGACATCCCTGGTGCGCTGCCCGACTGGCAGCGCCGCGGCGAAGAAACGCGTGTCGAACCGCCGCGGCTCGACTACGGGCGTGATCCACCTGGCCCACGGGCGCAGCAAGTCGGACCGCAGCACGAGACCGCGCCTGGCGAGTAGCTCCGCGAGCGAGACCGAGCGGTCTAGCAGGGCCATGCGGTCGGCCTCGAAGGCCGCGCTGGTGGTGTCGGCCACGACCGAATCCGGCGAGTCACCTGCCAGCAGCACCCCGGACTCCTCGAAAGTCTCCCGGACGGCAGCGCACACGAGCGCCCTGGCCAACGATGGGGGCGCGGCGAAGATCCGTCCCCACTCGGCCGCGTCGGGTCCGGCCCAGGCCACTTCCTCGTCGGCGTCCCTGGCATCGACGGAGCCACCTGGGTAGACGTACGCGCCCGGCGCAAAGGCCATCGATGCCTGCCGGCGCAGCATGTACACCTCCAGGCCGGCCGCCGTCGACCGGAGCAGCATGACGGTCGCCGCGTCCCTGGGCGTCGCCGGCGGCTGGCGTCCGGACAGCACCGCGCGCGCGGCCTCGCCGAGCCCGCCCGGCAGCCGGATGGCGGCAGCCTTCGCCCCATCGTGTGTCACGTGCATCCTCCGGCCGCCGGCCTAGTCCCTGGTTTCGACGATCAGCTCGACCTCGACCGGCGCGTTGAGCGGCAGCACCGCCGTTCCTACCGCGCTGCGGGCGTGCCGTCCGGCGTCGCCGAAAATCTCCAGCAAGAGTTCGCTCGCGCCGTTCACGACCTGAGGCTGACCCGTAAAGTCCGGGGCGCTGGCTACGTACCCGGTCAGCTTGATGACCCGCTTGATGGACGACAAGCCGCCCGCGACCGATGCCGCTGCGGCGAGCGCGTTGAGCGCGCAGGTACGCGCGAGCGCTGCCGCCTCGGCGGCGCCGACCTCAGCCCCGACCTTCCCGGACGACAGCAGCTGACCGTCGGCCATGGGGAGCTGGCCCGCGGTGTAGACGATTGTGCCGGACTTGACTGCGGGCACGTACGCCGCCAGCGGAGCGACCACCGGCGGCAGGATGAGGCCGAGAGCGGCCAGCCGCTCGTCCGGCGACGACCCTGACGCCGGGTTCCCGGCACTCATTCCTTGACCCGCTTGAGGTAGGCAACGAGCTGCTCCGGGTTGGGCCCTGGCACCACAGTGACGAGTTCCCAGCCGTCGTCACCCCAGTTGTCCAGGATCTGCTTGGTCGCGTGCACGAGGAGCGGCACGGTCGCGTACTCCCACTTGGCCATAGCCCGAACCCTAATGCACAGGCCGCCGCCTGCGCCGGCCCAGGCAGGACCGAGCTGCCGGGCCGGCCCGCGTTAGTCCTGGCCGGCCCCGTCGGCGCTGGCGGGATCGTCGCCCGGCTTGCCGCGAACGCTGCGGTGCACGGTGCCGACATCGCCCCTCTCCTCCGGCGACAGCTCGGGAATCTCCGGAACGTCAGGGATGTCCAGCGCGTCCGTGGCGCGGCCGATCGCGGCCGGCCCGCCCGGGTTCTCGATCGCCGAGCTCGCGGCGTCGGCTAGCGCGGCCGCGTCCGCCTTGGCCTGGTCCTCCAGCGACTTGATCTCGTTGTTGCCGAGGTCGTCCGGCGCCCTGACCGCCGTCGCGCCGCCCGCGCCAGTCGCGGGATCGCGCTGGCCGGGGGTGAACCTGTCGAAGAACCGCAGCAGCTCGACCGGAATCGGCATGACCAGCGTGCTGTTGCGCTCGCCCGCCACCTCGACCACCGTCTGCAGCAGGCGCAGTTGCAGCGCGGCCGGGTCACGGGCCATCACGTTGGCGGCCGCGGCGAGCCGCTTGGACGCCTGGAACTCGCCGTCGGCGGTGATGATCCGTGCGCGCCGCTCCCGCTCAGCCTCGGCCTGCCGGGACATGGAGCGCTTCATGCCTTCGGGCAGCGATACGTCCTTGATCTCGACAGTCTCGACCTTGACCCCCCACGGGCCCTCAGTCCCCTCATCGATGATCATCGCAAGCCGCCGGTTGACGGTGTCCCGCTCGGCCAGCAGCTCGTCCATCTCGGACTGGCCGATGATGGACCGCAACGACGTCTGGGCACGCTGCGAGATCGCGTTCCGGTAGTCGTACACGTTGATCGTCGCCTTGATCGGGTCGACAACCTTGAAGTAGACGACGGCGTCCACCCGGACGGTGACGTTGTCGCGAGTGATGCCGTCCTGAGCAGGCACGCTCATCGCGATGATCTGCCTGTTGACCTTGACGAGCTTGTCGCCGATCGGCCGGATCCTGGTCAGGCCCGCCCCGCGGGTGCCCGGCAGCACCCGGCCGAACCGGAAGATGATTCCTTCTTCGTACTGCTGGACGATCTTGATCGATCTACCGCCCAGGATGAGTCCGATCAGAGCGATGATCACGACAACTGCGATGATCGCGTCCATGGCCGGGGCACCTTCTTCCCTGTGCAGGCCCCTCGTCGACGGGCGTTCCCTTCCCCGTCACGACCCAGCCTAGTGAGTAGCAGCACACGACGATACAGAGCGCACCGCCAGCCAGGAGTAACCGGACATTCCCCAGCTAACCGTCGACGATCCGGCCAGCGTGCGGACGCATGCGCCAATCGCTCGCACGGCCCGGATAACCTCCAATCGTGGCAACCCGCGACACCGACTGGGACGGCGTCCGGCTGCACGTGGTGACCGGGAAGGGCGGTACCGGTAAGACGACGGTGGCCGGCGCCCTGGCCCTCGCGCTGGCTGCCGACGGCAAGAACGTCCTGCTCATGGAAGTCGAGGGGCGGCAGGGCATAGCCCAGCTCTTTGACGTTCCGCCGCTGCCGTACGCGGAGCGCCGGATCGCGGTGGGGCTCGGGACCGAGTCGCACGAGGGCGGCGACGTGTCGGCGCTGGTGGCCGACCCGGAGTCGGCCCTCGTCGAGTATCTGGAGATGTTCTACAACCTGCGGCACGCTGGCGCGGCGCTGTCCAGGCTCGGCGTGATGGACTTCGCCACCACCATCGCGCCCGGCCTGCGGGACGTGCTGCTGACCGGCAAGGCCGCCGAGGCCGTCCGGCGCAAAGAGGCCAAGGGCGGCGGGCGGCGGTATGACGCAGTGGTCATGGACGCGCCGCCGACGGGTCGCATCGTCCGGTTCCTCAACGTCTCCAGCGAGGTGTCTGACCTGGCCAGGGTTGGCCCCATCCGCGGGCACGCCGACACGGTACAGCGGGTAATCCGGTCACCGGCGACCGTCGTGCACTTTGTCACCGTGCTCGAGGAGATGCCGGTGCAGGAAACCCTGGACGGTATCGCCGAGCTGCACGCACTCGGCGGCATCAGGGCGGGCGGCATCATCGTGAATATGACCAGGCCACTCGCGCTGCCGCCGGAGCAACTGCAGGCAGCGGCCGACGGTGAGCTGGACCAGGCGCTGCTCGCGCTCGGCTTGAAGTCGGCCGGGCTCGACCTCGGCGCCGATCTCGCCGCGGCGCTTGCCGCCGAGCTATCCGACCAGGCCAGGACGGCGCTCGCGCAGAACGTGCAGGCCGATCGCCTGGCCGAGGCCGGTCAGCCCTGCTACCAGCTACCGTGGGTGAGCGGCGGCATTGACCTGGCCGGCCTGTACCGGCTCGCCGCCGCGCTACGCACCCAGAAGGCCGCCTGATGACCGCACGCCGCCCGCGGGAGCTGGACGTCGACCGGCTCATCGACGACCGTCGGATTCGCATCATCGTGTGCTGCGGGGCGGGCGGGGTGGGCAAGACGACCACCGCCGCCGCGATCGGGCTGCGCGCCGCCGAGCGCGGCAGGCACGTGGTCGTGCTGACCGTCGACCCGGCCCGCAGGCTCGCCCAGTCCATGGGGCTGAGCTCGCTGGACAACACGCCACGGCTGGTGCGAGG
Organism: Streptosporangiaceae bacterium; assembly: GCA_049675875.1. Taxonomy (GTDB): domain Bacteria; phylum Actinomycetota; class Actinomycetes; order Streptosporangiales; family Streptosporangiaceae; genus JAJYUU01. Next base: position 19,072 of record JBAUAR010000665.1, on the reverse strand, counting down.
GCTGCTGCTGGACTCCGGTGACGCTTCGGACGGGAACGGAGCCGATTCGGGCGGCAGCCTGCACGCCATGATGCTGGACATGAAGCGCACCTTCGACGAGATCGTTGAGGCGCATGCCGATCCCGACCGGGCGGCGCAGATCCTGGCCAACCCGTTCTATCAGTCGCTGTCGTCCAGTTTCGCTGGCACCCAGGAGTACATGGCGATGGAGAAGCTGGGCCAGCTGCGCCGGGCCGATGAGTGGGACCTCATCGTCGTGGATACCCCGCCGAGCCGGTCCGCGCTGGACTTCCTCGACGCTCCGCAGCGGCTGTCCCGGTTCCTCGACGGCCGGCTGCTGCGGCTGCTGACCGCGCCCGCGAAGGTCGGGGGCCGAGCCTACCTGCGGGTGCTCAACGCGGGATTCGGCGTGGTGACCGGGGTGCTGACCAAGATCCTCGGCACCCAGGTGCTGCGGGACGTGCAGACGTTCGTCTCGGCGCTGGACACCATGTTCGGCGGCTTTCGCGAGCGGGCCGAGTACACCTATCAGCTACTGCGTGCTCCCGGCACTGCGTTCCTCGTCGTCGCGGCGCCAGAAGACGACGCGCTGCGGGAGGCGTCGTACTTCGTAGAGCGGCTCGATACCGAGCGGATGCCACTGGCCGGTCTCGTCCTCAACCGGGTCCAGCGACTGCCCGCCGCGCAGCTATCGGCGGCGAGGAGTGTCGCCGCTGCCGAGGTGCTACAGGCGGCCGATGCCGACCGCGCTGGCTCACCGGCATCGCGCAGCGACGGCGGTGAGGATGCCGCGCGCCTACTGGCGAGCACCGCGCTCCGGCTGCACGCCGACCGGATGGAACTGGCCGCCGCGCAACGTCGAACGGCCGAGCATTTCATCGCGGCTCACCCGCTGGTCCCGGTGGCCGAGATTCCGGCACAGCCCGAGGACGTACATGATCTTGACGGCCTGCGTCAGATCGGGCAGGCCTTCGCAGCCGGGCGGCCCGGCTAGCCGCAGCGCTCTAGCGCTCCCAGTGCCGGGATCTACCCCCAGCGCTCGCGGGAGCTAGCTTGCGACGAGCTCGTCCCCGGTGCGCTCGTAGCGGTTGCGCGCATTCTCCAGCAACTCGCGCCACGAGGTTACGTCCGGTCGCCGACGCAGCAGTGCGCGGCGCTCCCGCTCGGTCATCCCGCCCCAGACACCGAACTCGATCCGGTTGTCGAGGGCGTCAGCCAGGCACTCTGTCCGTACCTGGCAACCGCGGCAGATCAGCTTGGCCCGGTTCTGCGCCGCGCCCTGGACGAATAGCTCGTCCGGGTCAGTTCCCTTGCACGCGGCACGCGCAGTCCAGTCCGTGATCCACATGTGGCCCAGCTCCTCTGATCGTCACGCCCGCAGGGGGTCAATCACGTCCGGGTGGCATTCAGTTGCGGTCCGGAGCCGACTCGGGGCGTCGTACTCCGGCGAGTGATGGTCGCGGAAGAGTAACTTACGGAAGTCCGCGCGATGGCGCTAGACCCCAGCGGGTCCATTCCTGAATAGCCCAGTTGAGCTATACAGACACAAGCCACTAGTAGCTACACTCCGGCGGCCTGCTCGCCTGACTCAGCGATGGTGCAACTGCTCTGCGGTGTTGCCGTGTCACGCGCAGTGACACTCCGTCAACACCGCGAGTTGCTTCCCGAGCGCGATGTGCTGGGTAATGGTTGGTAACTACGAAGACAGCGTAGCCTGTTCGCGTGCTCATCCCTGTTCGCCGCGCCGCCGCCGCGTCGCAGACTGTCGGCCGCATGGCCGTCATAGCCCTGGTGGCCGGCTTGCTCGTGGCTGCGGTCGCCCTTCCGGTGGCCGGCGTCGTCGGCATCGCGGCCAGGGATGCTGCCAACACCTTCAACACCCTCCAGGTTGGCCAGCTGGGCGCCGCGCCTGTGCGGTCGGTGCTGTATGACTCCGAGGGCAACGTCATCAGCTACCTGTACCCATACGACGTGTACCGGGTGCCGGTCAGCTACAGCCAGATCGCCCCCGTCATGCGCCAAGCCATCGTGTCCATTGAGGACAGCAGCTTCTACTCGCAGGGCGCCCTGGACCCGCGCGGCACGATCCGTGCGCTGCTCCACAACTCCGGCGGCTCCGGTCTGCAGGGCGCGTCCACGCTCGCCCAGCAGTACGTCAAGAACGTCAAGGTGCTGCAGGCCGGCAACAACCAGCACGCGGTGAATGACGCTGTCTACCCGGACCTGCGCCGCAAGATCCAGGACCTTCGGCTCGCCGCTCACGTCGAGCACGTGCTGACCCAGGATCAGCTGCTGGCGTCGTACCTGAACGTCGCCTACTTCGACAACCACGCCTGGGGCGTCGAGGTGGCGTCGCAGGTGTACTTCAGCGAGGACGCCTCGCAGCTGACGCTCCCGCAGGCAGCGTTGCTGGCGGGCATCGTCCAGTCGCCTACCGCGTACGACCCGGTCACGAACCTGGCGGCGGCCACCGCACGGCGCAATACCGTGCTGGACCGGATGTGGCAGCTGCACTACATCTCCAAGGCCGCCTACCTCGCGGCGGCGAAGACGCCCATCGCGCTGAACCGCTCGTCCGCGCCGCTGAACACGGGCTGCACCAGCCCGCAGGCGGCCCAGGAGGCGTTCTTCTGCGACTACGTGACGCACGTGCTGCAGCTGGACTACCCGTCGGTCTGGAAAGCTGTCAACAACTCGGGCGGGCTTGCCATCTACACCACCATGGACCTGCAGGACCAGCAGGCCGCCGAGAACGCCGTCAACAGCGTGGCGCCGCCGTACTCTCCGTTGAACCCGGGTAACAACGCCGACGCGGAGGTACTGCTGCAGCCGGGCACCGGCGCCGTCCGGGCCATCGCGGTGAACCGCACCTACGGGTCAGGCCCTGGGCAGGACAGCATTGACTACGCCGTCGACTCCCAGTACGGCGGCGACCCCTACGGCGTGCAGACCGGCTCGTCCTCGAAGATCTTCACCCTCGTCACGGCGCTCGAGCAGGGCTACCCGTTCGGTCACACCATCACCATCCAGAACCCGCAGACGGTCGGCCCTTACACCAACTGCCAGGGCGGCTACGTCCCGGCGTTCAAGTTCAATAACGCGGAAGCGGCCTTCAAGGGCTCCGAAATCTACCAGCTGGGCGAGGCCACAGTGGAGTCGGTGAACACCTACTTCGCCAACCTGGAGAAGCAGGTCGGGCTCTGCAACGTAGTCAAGACGGCGGTGGCCATGGGCATGACCAGGGCCGACGGCACGAACCTCCTGCAGCCGGACCCGCCCTTGGGCCAGCAGTCGGCGGACAACATCTCCAGCTTCACCCTCGGCTCGGTCCCCGTGTCCCCGATGGATATGGCGGCCGCGTACGCCACCGTGGCTTCGGGCGGCGTCTACTGCAGTCCGCAGCCCATCGAGAAAATCGAGGTGGCCTCGTCCGGCAAGCAGCTCCCGGTGAAGTCCGCTGGCTGCCACCAGGCCATCCCGGCAGGCGTCGCGGCGGCCGCGAACTTCATCCTGCAGAAAGTGCTGTTCTCACCCGGCACCGCGGCGGGCCGCGCCACTCCCGGTCACACGGAGGCGGCAAAGACCGGAACCGCTAACGGCGGCTTCTACGCCGCGTTCGCCGGCTGGACCCCCACCCTGACTGGTTACGTGTCGGTGTTCAACCCGATCGCCCCGACGAATCCCATATCCGGAGCGATGGTTGGTGCCAGGGCCTGTTACGCATCCGACCCGCTATACGGGTACTCGAGAGTCTGCCCTGGTCAGATGTTCGGGGACAACGCGCCGGGCGCCACCTGGGAACTCACGTTCCTGCACGCCGATCTCGGACCGAACGTGGGCTTCCCTGGCCCACCCGGCTCGTACTTCTCCCAGGGCGGCGGGTTCGGCCCGCCGACCGTCTGCCCTGCGCCGACGACAGGGCCGACGCCCACGCCAACCCCAACGCCAACGCCAAGCGGCGGCAACAACTGTCCAGGCAACGGCGGTGGCGGCAACGGCGGTGGCGGCGGTGGCGGTGGTGGCGGCCACGGCTGACCAGCCCGTCCGCTCGATCGGCTGCGGCTGACTGGCAGCCGACCGGTTACCCGCCGGATAGCTGACTGCGCACCATGGCGGCAACCCGGCTGCCCTCGGCGCGCCCGGCTACCCGCGGTGTGACCAGCTTCATGACCGGACCGATCCCGGCCGACCCCGTGGCGCCGGTCTCGGCGATAGCAGCTGCCACGAGAGCGGCAAGTTCCGCGTCGTCGAGCTGAGCCGGCAGGTAGCTCGTCAGTACCTTCTCCTCGGCCTCCTCGGCCGCGGCCTGGTCAGCCCGCCCGGCCGCCGCGAAGGCCGCGGCGGCTTCGCGGCGGCGTTTGGCTTCCCTGGTCAGGATCCTGACGATCTGCTCGTCGGTGAGCTCATGCGCGGCCGAACCAGAGACTTCCTCCGTGCTGATGGCGGTGAGCGCCATCCGCAGCGTCCGGGTGCGCGTGTCGTCCCGCGCCTTCATCGCCGTAGTGAGATCGGCTCTGAGCTGATCCTTGAGTGTCGGCATGGCCCCCATCCTGCCGTGCCAGGCCGAACCGAGCGGGTAGCGGGCGCGGACGGACGGCCCACGGCCGTGGCCGTGGCACCATAAGTGGATGCGAGCGCGAACCCTCCTCAAGGCCGCAGCGGTGGCGGGCGCCGCGGGTATCGGTTACTCGTCGGTCGTCGAGCGGAACTGGTTTGCCGTGCGCCAGCAGGAGCTGCCCGTTCTGGCGCCCGGCGTGGCACCGTTGCGCATCCTGCACATCTCGGACGCTCATCTCACTCCGGGTCGGCACCGGCTGATGTCGTTTCTGCGCACGCTCGACGCGCTCGACCCGGACCTGGTGGTGAACACCGGCGACTCGATCGCGCACCCGCAGGCGGTGGGACCATTTCTGGCAGCGCTCGGGCCGCTGCTGCACAGACCCGGCGTCTTCGTCTACGGCTCGAACGACCTGTACTCGCCGAAGCCTCGTAACCCCGCGCGCTACCTCTGGCGCACCAGCGCGGAGGAACACGCCCGTGACATCGACGACCTGCCCTGGGCGGAGCTCGGCGCGGGCATGGAGAGCGCGGGCTGGTTCAACGCCAGCAATCGGCGGGCTCGCATCAAGGTCGGTGAGCACGACGTCGAGGTCGCTGGCGTCCATGACTCACATATCGCTAGAGATCGGTACGAACAGGTGGCAGGCGTCGCAGACCGCAGCGCCGACCTGCGGCTCGGGGTGCTGCACTCGCCAGAGCCTGCGGTACTGGACCTGTTCGCTGCCGACGGCTTTGATCTGCTGCTCGCCGGGCACACCCACGGCGGTCAGATCCAGTTGCCAGGTACCGGGCCGCTGGTAACCAACTGCGGGATCCCCAGGAACCTGGCCAGCGGCCTGCACCGCTACCCAGGCACCGGCGCCGACAGCGAGCCCTGGCTGCACGTGTCGGCGGGCCTCGGCACCTCGCCGTACGCTCCGGTCCGGTTCTGCTGCCGGCCGGAGGCGACGCTGCTCACGCTGCTACCCCGGATCAGCTAGACTTCTCGGGCGGTCGGCGGGGTGTAGCGCAGCTTGGCAGCGCGCTTCGTTCGGGACGAAGAGGCCGCCGGTTCAAATCCGGCCACCCCGACCCAGGGCATCAGAGGGCTGTTTCTCATCATGAGGAGCGGCCCTTCTGTGCGTCGTGCGCGACACGTGCGTCAGAACTGCGCGCCGCCCAGCACTCCTGGACCCTGCCATGAGCGTCACCGAGCCTGACCGCCACCCGCACCTTGGGCGAAGGCGCCGCGCTAGCTGAGCTCGGCCGCCCGCCGTGCCTAGGACACGATGAGGGTCGTACGGGTGGCGTCGTACCAGATGGTGTCCATGCCGGGTGTTTCGACCTTGAGGCCGACCACAAGCCACGGCGGCAGGTCGGGGTCCATGTCGGGATCGGCGGCGGGAGCGGTGACCTTGCTGCCGGGCAGTACGGTCACGTACTGCATCGGGACTGCCTCGGCGACGACGTACCCGACTTCTGGGCTGGGCTCGACCTGGCCAGCGTCCGCCATCGCCCGATATGCCTGCCTGACGGTGTCGGGGCTGAGCGCGTACTGGCCGGTCAGAAATTGCTCGGACGGTAGTGCGTGGCCGGCGGGAAGGTTCCACTCCGCGATGCGGCGCCGTACTTCACGGGCCACCTGTGTCCATCGCGGCACGGGGCTGTGATGGTTCAGTCTCAGCGGCCAGTGTTCCTTGGCTTCGTCGTTGTTTGCCACGCAACAAGTGCTACCCCGCTCGTCTGCGGCCTAGGCCGGCCGGCCAACAGCAACACCGGGTTAGGCGGCCAGCGGAACGCCGGGCCGCTCATGAACGGTTCAGGCGCGGCATGGGCGGGGAGGGTTAGCGAACCGGCCACTGGAGGGAGAAGTGATGACCGGACCGCAGGTCGACTACGCGGCGGTGTACCGGCAGCTCCCGATCCCGGTTCTGCTGCTGACGCCGGAGTTCGCGATAGCCGACGTGAACCAGGCGTCCTTGCAGGCGACGGGCCGCACGCGGGACGAATTGCTGGGTCGTAGCGTTTTCGACGCCTTCCCGAGTGATCCATCAGATCCGGGGGCAACGACGGTGCGCAGCACGATCGCGTCGCTGCGCCGGGTCCTGGCCACGGGCGAGCCATCCGCCATGGAGTTCCAGAAGAGTGACATCGAGGTGCCTGGCAGCCCGGGGCTGTTCGCCAGGTATTACTGGAGCGGGGTAAACGCGCCCGTCCTCGGCCCGGACGGCCGCGTGGCGCTGATCGCGATCATGGCGGAGGATGTCACCGACCGCCTGCGCAGGTTCATGTCAGGGCTGGACGCGGAGGCAGCCTCCCGGGACTTAGCCGGCCGGTCATGCGTGCCGGCCGACACGTTCCCTTGTTCATGCCGGGCGTCATTTCGCCGCGCCGGGCTGGCGCAGGGCGCAGGGCGCGCAGTGCTCCCGCAGCGGATCGTCGGCCAGCACCTGATCGGCCATTGGCCGCTTGCATCGGCCGCACAGGCCGTACGTCCCGGCGTCGGCGCGGTCGATGGCGTCAGCGATTGCAGCGAGGTCCTCGTACGCCGCTGCTGCCCGGCAGTAGAGCCGGAACGACGGCAGGGCGACCCCGTCGCCTGGCAGGTCATCACCAGCCGCTGACACTCCCTGGCAGGCGCCTGCCAGCGCGACAACCTCTTCGAGTTTCCGCTCCCAGCGACGCTGGAGCGTCAGCCGCCACCGGAGCCCGGCACCTGTCCTCGCCTGGCCCGCATTCCCGGCCTGTGCCCAGTCGGCTTGACGCGGGACGAGCCAGCGACTAGCGCGTATCCGATCCGTGACGTCCACGTGAGCAGCCCAGCGCGCCCGTCTGTAGTGGTAGTGCATCTGGCGTGGAGGCGCCATGGACCTCGCCGCCATCAGGGCTCTGGCCTGGCCGCCGCCGCCATCCGCTGGCCGCCGTAACGATTCCGGGACGGGCATGGAGAACGCTGCTCGCAGAAGCGGACCGCGGCAGCGTTCCTGTCGGGCCGGCGGGCCGCTCGGCCGATGGGAGAGCGGGAAAGGCCCTGGCAATACGAACTGCCGAACGGTGGCGCCTCCATCACCGACGGAAACGGGATCACTGGCTACGTCTGCACCGGCGCGACCGGGCCCGCTGGCGCTACCGTCGGCGGCTGGCAGTCGAAGCACCAATCGGCTCTACACCAGCGGCATACGCAATCTGCGCGAAGTAGCCGAGCCCAGCATGAGCCCCTGTCACCCACGCCGGGTAACAGGGGCTCTCCGCATCCGGTCAGCGCATAACCAGGCCGCGCCCTGCCCAGCCGGAATGCTGCCATGTCGACATGCCGGGCGGTTAGCCGGCGGAGTGGCGTGCGTGTATCCGGCTCGAGCCCGCTCGTCGTCCGGTCGAATCCGGTTAAGAGGTGAAGCCGCACGCGGCGGCGACCGCGATAGCCGAACCCTCCCGGTTGCTGGCTGCCGGGAAGCCCGGTCGCTCGAAGTCGATCATGTAGACATAGGCCGCGTCAGCGGGCGTCGTCGTCGCATTCAGCGCTGGCAGGAACGCGGCTAGATTGTCGTTGAATACCAGCAGGCCAGCCAACTGGGTCTGCAAGTCCGCGCTGGGGTTTCCGGTAACGTAGCCACTCGGCAGCGGGGTCCAGCCGATCAGGCCGCCGGAGGCCTCGCCCGATTCTGGATTGCCCCCCGACTCCTGATAGATATTGCCCGCGATGCCTGCTGCCGCTATCGATGTATAGCCGTGCCCAATCAGGAAGTTCACGATGGTCGCGTAGTTAAGGGGCAGCATCGAGGTCCCGCCGGCAGCGGACGTCACGCATCGCTGGAAGGTTGAGCTCATCTTCGGGCGACTCGTCACGCTGAATGCGTTGCTCGCCGCGACCTCCTGTACCACCTCCTGGCGCTCGAACTCCAAGCTGGCGCCAGCGCCCCCTGCCTGGAGCCGGGCCATGGCCACACCGAGCGGGTCGGTCGACGAACTGGACTTGCCGCTGATGATCACGAGCGTCACGGCCACTATGGCCACCGTTGCCGCCGACGCAGCAACCAGGAAGGCACCCACGCTCCTGCGCCTGGGACGCTGGGCGGGTGGCCGCCTCCGGTGCTGTGACAATGCGGTCCTTCCCTCGGCCTCGCGCCACCGGCCACGCAGCCCAGGGCGCTGACCGCTGCGGTGCGGGCAGCGAGTCGCAGTGACAGTCGGCCCGAATGCCGTCCTGAACGCGCGTCGGGACGCCGACTTCGGTTCCGGAACCGTCGCCGCACAACGCTGCCAGAACTCACAGCGGCAACAAAGCGCTTCCGCACAAAAAACATCGGGAAAACCTCAATGGGCTCCGCAGATCACGGTTTGGCAATGCGTACCGTAACAGTCACGCTTTGTAATGGTGCGCGGACAGAAGGAGGCAAAGATGAGGAGGAGAGAGTGACCACCGGTGGTTTCTCGTCGAAACGGCTGGCCCAGGTCAAAGACGTGCTGGAGCGTCACGTCGATGGCGGTTACATCCCGGGTGCGGTCGCCGTTGTCGCCCGCCACGGCGAAGTCCACATCGAGGCGACGGGCACTCTTGCCTTCGAGGGCGAGGCCTCAGGAAGCCGATGGCAGCCGACACGATCTGCCGCATGGGGTCGATGACCAAACCGGTCGTCGCCGCCTGTGCGATGACGCTGGTGGAGGACTGCACGCTTCGCCTGGACGACCCGGTCGACGAGTTCCTCCCGGAACTGGCCGACATGACCGTGCTCGCCGATCCGGACGGGCCGCTCGAAGCGACCGTCCCGGCGCAACGATCGATAACGCTGCGGGATCTGCTCACCTTCACTCTCGGCACCGGCATCGTCGTGGCCGAGCCGGGATCGACCCCGATCGCCGACGCCTTGAAGACGCTCCAGATCAACGAGCCCGAGCAGCCGCCCGGTGAGTGGATTCGCCGGCTCGGCACGCTTCCGCTGGTCTACCAGCCGGGTGAGCGCTGGATGTACCACACCGCCGCCAACGTGACCGGCGTGCTCGTCGCCCGCGCCACCGGAATGTCCTTCGGGGACGCCCTGCGGCAGCGGATCTGCGGGCCGCTGGGAATGACGGACACCGGCTTTAGCGTGGCCAGCCAGAACATCAGCCGGCTGGCGACCGCTTACCGGCGCGACGACGCCACCGGCCAGATCGTCGTAGAAGATGGCCCCGACGGGTACTGGAGCCGGCCGCCGGCGTTTGAAGACGGTGGCGGCGGGCTTGTCTCGACCCCCGCCGATTACCTTGCCTTCGCCTCTGCCCTGCTTGCCGGCGGTACCCACCACGGCGAGCGGGTGCTCTCCCGGCCGTCGGTGACGCTTATGACCAGCGACCACCTGACACCGGCGCAGAAGGCAGTCTCCGGGTTCACGCCGGGCTACTTTGACGACGTCGGCTGGGGCTTTGGCATGTCGGTCCGCACCCGCCGCACGCACCTCGGACCCTCACCGGGCGTGTCATATCCCTGGGCCGCCTCGGTCGGGAGCTACGGATGGCCCGGCATCTACGGCACCGGCTGGTACAACGACCCTGCCGAGGACATGACGACAATCCTCATGATCCAGCGGGCGCCTGCGCCGGCCGGGCTGCCGATCCTGCACGACTTCTGGACAGCTGCCTACCAGGCCATCGACGACTGACCGCGCCGCCGGAGAGCACCGAGTCAGGCGGCGGCGGTCGCCAGCTCGACGAAACCCGGGCGACCAGGCGACGCCAGCGGGACTACAGGTCGCTGACGAACGACGACAGCGAGGACCCGGCATGCTGGATCAAGCCGAGCACGCCGTGCACCCACGCGGCCGCGCCAGCCGGGCTGGTGAGCATGTACCAGCCGAAGAAGATGATGAGCGTCCAGGTCAGGACCCGAATCATGGGCCGGCCTCGCGGGTACGGAGCCGGTTGGCGACGACCTGGGTCATCACGACATTGTGCTCCGCGCCGCAGACGCCAGCGCCAGCGCCCGCGGCTATGAGCACACAGCAGCCGAGGACCGGCCACGGGACCGCACGCTGGGCGAGCAACGTGTGGCACTACCAGACTCCGGCCGACGGCCGATCGTGTTGACGCTATATAGCGCTAGTGCGATAGTTCTTCGGTGACGGCAGAGCGCTGGACGGTCGAGATCTCGGCTGAAGTCGCCCGCTGGTACGGGTCGCTGAAGGACGCCGATCGGGCGTTCGCCGACGTCGCCCTGGAGCGGCTTCGTGATCAGGGGCCCGCACTTCGCATGCCGCACTCGAGGTCGTTAAGCGGCGGCCTATTCGAGCTGCGGTTCGGTTGTGAAGGGGTGGCGCGCCGCATTACGTATCACTTCGATGCACCGCGGCGGGCGATCACGCTGACCACCTTCCGCAAGCAGCGGCAGGCCGATCAGCGCGAGATGACCAGGGCCCGTCGGGCAATGAAGATGAGCCAGGCAGAGAGGGAGCGCTGATGGCACGGCTGACTCTGGAAGAGCTGCAAGCGCAGTACCCGGCCGCCAATCGGGAGGAGTACGAAAGGGCACGCGCGGCCGCCACGCTGGCCGGGCAGGTGGCCGAGCTCGTCTACGCCATGCGCGCGCAGGCCGCCATCACACAGGCGGAGCTGGCCCGTCGCATCGGCACGACCCAGTCATCGATCGCCCGCATGGAAGGCGGCGGCAGCCTGCCGTCGATCGACATGCTCGCGAGGATCGCCCGCGCCACGGGTGCCACCCTTCGCCTGGTCGCGCCCGGCGTAGTGGACATCGATATCACCGCAGGGGGCTAGACCCCGCAGAGCACAGCGTGAGCGAAGCCGTGACGGCGCCGTCGCCAGGTCAGCTACGAAGCAGGTCGCGCGCAGAGGCCCGGGAGCGCATCCGCCAGCTCCCGTCGGGCAGTTTCACGAGCTCGTCGGTGTAGGTGAAGTGCGCCATAATCGCCGGCGGATCCTGCGAGATGTCGACGACCATGCCGTAGATGACGCTCTCAAGGTAGTCGCCCTTATCTGTCAGCACCGGGGATCCGTGCCAGTGCCGTACCCGCAGCGCCCTGGGCGCCGACTGGAGCTCAACCAGCTCGGCCCGGCCGGTGAAGGTCCGCCCTGCGCGACCGGGCGCACCGGGGTTGTCGTCGTAGATCCGCTTGCCGTCCTCGGTGAAGGTGTCCGCCCAGCCCTCGGCGTCGGCAAGATCGACCGTGCGGCAGTACGCCGCGTAGAGATCCTGGATGGCAAAGCGATCCTCCGCTGTGATGTGCATGCAACCAAGCCTCTCGTTGCCGGGACTACCTGACAAAGATGCAGAACGTGTGCCCGGCCGGGTCTGCCAGCGCGTAGAGCGGTTCGCCGGGATCCGCGCTACGGTCCAGCCGCAGCTCGGCTCCGAGCGCCACGGCGCGGTCACGCTGCCGGTCCAGCTCGGCGCGATCCGGAACCGTCATGTCAAGGTGCAGTTGCTGCGGCACTTCTGGCCGCGGCCACGTGTTGCGGGCCAGCTCGTCGACCTGCTGGAAAGCCAGTCTGCGGGTCCCTGCTGAGTCGGTGAGCACCAGCCAGTCGCTATCGTCCGGCCCGCCGTCCGCGGGCGGCTCGTCGCCAGGGCGGTAGAAAAGTCCGAGCAGCTGCCGGTAAAACTCGGCCAGGGACCGGACGTCCGCGGTGTCGAGCACCGTCTGCAGCAGTTGCGGATGCTCAGGTGCGCCGTTCGCCATATCGCCCTCCTTCGGGGTTAACCGAGGTATAGCGCGCCGAGGGCTCGAGGACCGGCCGGATCAGGGTTCCGCGAGGTGCAATGCGCCATGCCGGTTCGCTAGTGGCCGGGATGATGGTGTCCGAGCACCCTTGGCCAGTCGTGGCCGGGCGGCTGATGTCGCGGCGCCCACCAGACCTCGGCGCAGCCAGCAGAGTTGCACGCTACCTTGATGTGGCCGCCACGCGCAGCCTGGGCAGCTGGGCACTCGCAGGGTTCCCATGTGATGGTCACGCTGCCCGGACGCCACGGATGGTGGCTCCGGCACTCGGGTGGAATCCCCGGCCAAGGCGGCGTCGCACCGCGCTGTTCCACTAGGTTATTCAAACATATGATCGATATCTGACGGCGGCCCGGTAGTCAAATTCAGGCTGCCGTGCTTTGATTCCTGGGTGAACCTGGCGCCCTCGCTCAGCAGAGGCGGGGCGGCATGAGCGTCCGGCCGATCCGCTTCCTCGGCGACCCGGTGCTGCGCACCGCGTGCGATCCGGTCTCGCGCTTCGATGAAGCGCTGGCTAGCCTGGTCGCGGACCTGGTCGACACCGTGCAGGAACCAGGCCGCGCGGGGCTGGCCGCCAACCAGATCGGCTCGACGCTGGCGGTGTTCTCCTACAACGTCGATGGCCACCTCGGTTACCTGATCAACCCTCAGATCGTCGAGCTGGACGGCAGCGATGAAGGGCCCGAGGGCTGCCTGTCGATTCCTGGCATCACCGCGCTGCGGACGCGATCCGCGCGTGCGGTCGCGACCGGCCTCAATCTCGACCAGGAGAACGTGACCGTCGAGGGCACCGGCGAACTCGCCCGGTGCCTGCAGCACGAGACCAACCACCTGCGCGGCGAGCTATTCATCGACCGGCTGGAGTCAGCTGAGCGTAGACGGGTGATGCGGCTTCTCTACACCGACCAGATCGTCAGCAGCGCCACGCCTGGCCGGCCCACCGAGTAGGCGCGGTGGCTGCCGTGACCGCGCAGACCGCACCGGCACTAGCTGGCTCCCGTGGCCTGGATCCGGCGGCGGCCGGCGAATCCATACGCCAGCGGGTGATACCACCCCAGCTCTCGTTCGCCTTCCAGCCAGCACAGCAGCACTGGCTCGCCGGCCAGCTCGGACGGAAAGTCCAGCAGCAGCGGGGCGATGCCCTTCACCTCGAGGCCCGCAGCGCTGAACCAGCCCACGAGCTCACTGAGGCGCGCCTGGAATCCCTTAGCCTCGGGCAGGCCGCCGAGCGGCGAACTGGTGCCCTCGGTCAGCGCCGCCTGGAGCTCCACGAGGCTGGCCCGGACCTCGATCAGCTCGTCCGCCTGCGCGAGCAGTTCCGGCATCAGGTCGTGCGCGGCTGCGAGCGTGAACGTCCGGTCCATAGCCGCTAAGCCTGCCTGACCGCAGCTGCCGCGTCCACCGGCGCGCCCGCGCCCAAGCGCCGCCGCCCCCTTGGCTAGAGTCGGCAGCGATCCGTGCGCCAGCAGGCCGACGCGGGTCGCTGCCGGAAGCTGGGAGCGTGCGATGACCCCGACGTCACTGCTGGACTGGCGCCGCCGCGTCGCGGCGATCTATGCCGAGGTCAGGACCACTCCAGACCCGCGAGCTGCGCACCAGGCGTGGCAGGCCGCCCGCAATGCGCTGCTGGCCACCCACCCGGATTCGCCGGTGCCGGCAGCCGACCGGGCCGCCTTCACTGACGTGCCCGTCGCGCCCTACGATCCCGCCCTGCGCTATCACGCGGAGGTGGACAGCGACATCGAGCCCGTCAGGATCGAGGTCAGCACTGGCACCGACGGTATCGTGCCGTTCCAGCGCGCGGGCGTGGTGCACCTGCCCGGCGTCGGCGACCTGGACGTATGGTGGCTCGCCAGTTACGGCGGCGGCATCTTCGTTCCGATCCGCGACACGAGGCGCGACGGTGCTACCTATCCAGGCGGACGGTACGTGCTCGACACCGCGAAGGGAGCCGACCTCGGCGGGGATGATGGATTCCTGGTCGTGGACCTGAACTTCGCCTACAACCCGTCCTGCGCGTACGACCCCGCGTGGGCATGCCCGCTGCCACCGCCGGGCAACGTGGTGCCCGTTGCGGTGAATGCCGGCGAGCTGATGCCGGGGCGTTGAGCCGCCGTAACGGCGGCAGCTCACCGGGTCAGCTCGGGAGCAAGCTGCTCAGCGGACCAGCTCAGGAACCAGCAGTTCGGCGATCTGCGCCGCGTTGAGCGCCGCGCCCTTGCGCAGGTTGTCGCCAGAGACGAACAGGTCGAGCGCGCGCGGCTCGTCCAGGCTCTGCCGGACCCGGCCGACGAGGGTGGGATCGGTGCCAGCCACGTCCGCAGGCGTCGGGTACTCACCGCGGGCCGGGTCATCGACCAGTACCACCCCCGGAGTACCGCGGAGCACGTCCTGAGCCTGCTCGCGAGTGACCGGCCGGTCAAAGACCGCGTGCAGGGCAAGCGAGTGGCCGACGACGACCGGAACCCGGACGCACGTCGCCGTGACCTTCAGGTCCGGCGCGCCGAGGATCTTGCGGGTCTCGTTGCGGAGCTTGAGTTCCTCCGATGACCAGCCCTCGTCACGCAGCGACCCGGCCCATGGCACCACGTTCATCGCGAGCGGCGCGCCGAACGGGCCGTCGTTGCCCAGCGCGGCGCGGATGTCGCCGGGCCGCTGACCCAGCGTCCGGTTACCAGCGACTTTGGTGAGCTGGTCATAGAGCGCGTCGGAACCGGCCTGCCCGGCGCCGGACGCAGCCTGGTAGGAGGCCGCAACCAGCTCGCGCAGCAGGAACGCACGGTGCAATGCGCCCAGCGCCACGATCATTGACAGCGTGGTGCAGTTGGGGACCGACACGATGCCCCTAGGCCGGGTCCTGGCCGCGTCCGGATTGACTTCCGGCACCACTAGCGGAACGTCTGGATCCATCCGGAACGCGCCGGACTTGTCGATCACCAGAGCGCCGCGGGCAGCCGCGACCGGTGCCCACTGCCGGGACACCTCGTCCGGGACGTCGAACATGGCCAGGTCGACGCCGTCGAACACCTCCGGGGCAAGGGCCTGCACGACGACTTCCGTGCCGCGGACCGCTAGCCTGCGGCCCGCCGACCTCGCCGAGGCGATCAGCCGGACGTCACCCCAGATGTCGGCTCGCTCCGACACCACGCTGCGCATGACGGTGCCGACTACACCGGTCGCACCGACGATGGCCAGGACTGGCCGGCCAGCGCGGCCGGTGTCAGCTGCCGCGCTGTGCGACACGCTCACCGGCCGGTCCCGGCGTAGACGACTGCGTCCTCGCCGCCAGCGCCGAGGTCGAATGCCTCGTGTGCCGCAGCGACCGCCTGCTCGACGTCGTTCTCGTCCACGACAACCGAGATCCGGATCTCTGACGTTGAGATCATCTCGATGTTGACGCCCGCCTCGGCCAGCGCACCGAAGAACGTAGCGCTGACGCCGGGGTGCGACCGCATCCCCGCGCCGATGACCGACACCTTGCCGATCCTGTCGTCGTACAGCAGCGAGTCGAAGCCGACCTCGTCCTGAAGCTGACCAAGCCGGGCCATCGCGGCGTGACCGTCCTCCCTCGGCAGCGTGAAGGAGATGTCGGTCCGGCCGGTCGAAGCTGCCGAGATGTTCTGCACGATCATGTCGATGTTGATGCCCGTATCGGCAATGGCGCGGAAGATCCGGGCTGCCTCGCCCACCTTATCCGGCACGCCGACGACCGTGATCTTTGCCTCGCCGCGGTCCTGCGCCACGCCGGAGATGATCGCCTGCTCCATCGCCTCGCCCTTCCTCGCCTCGCCGTACTTCACCGAGTCAGCGTCGGTGACCCAGGTGCCCTCGCGGTTACTGAACGACGAGCGCACGTGGATCGGGATCTTGTAACGACGTGCGTACTCAACGCACCGCAGCATGAGAACCTTTGCGCCGCAGGCCGCCATCTCCAGCATCTCCTCGTAAGAGATCAGCGGTATCCGCTGGGCACTCGGAACGATCCGGGGGTCGGCGGTGAAAATGCCGTCCACGTCGGTGAAGATCTCGCAGTAGTCCGCGCCGAGCGCGGCCGCGAGCGCCACTGCTGTCGTGTCCGACGCGCCCCGGCCGAGCGTGGTGATGTCCTTGGTGGTCTGCGAGACGCCCTGGAAGCCCGCCACGATCGGGATGGCACCATCATCGAGTGCGGCGGAGATCCTGCCGGGCGTGATGTCGATGATCCGCGCCTTGCCGTGCGCCGAGTCGGTGATGACGCCCGCCTGCGAGCCGGTGAACGACCGGCCCTCCAGGCCGAGGTTGGCGATGGCCATCGCGAGCAGGGCCATCGAGATTCGCTCGCCGGCCGTCAGCAGCATGTCCAGCTCGCGGCCTGGCGGTGCAGGGCTCACCTGGTTCGCCAGGTCGCGCAGCTCATCGGTGCTGTCGCCCATCGCCGACACGACGACCACCACGCCGTGTCCGGCCTTCCTGGTGGCGACGATTCGCTGAGCTACCCGCTTGATGCCGACCGCGTCGGCGACCGACGATCCCCCGTACTTCTGCACCACTAGGGCCACGGTTGTGCCTGCTCCTCCGCTACCGGGCGTCCTCGGCGCCAGCACCGATTCCGCGCCGGCTCACCGCGGCGCTGGCTGGCCGAGCCTCGAGTCTATCCGGGCAGAGCCGGTCTGCTAGCGCGCTGCCGGCTCCTCGGCGACATCCAGCCGGGCGTGCGCGACGATCGAGTGCAGCGCCCGCATGGCCGCCCCGCCGTGCGTACCCCAGTGGTTGACGTAGGCGTACTGCCACCACCACAGGGCTTCGGCGATCCGGCCCGCCTCGTGGTGCTTCAGACCGTGCACCAGATCCGCCGCCACCGCGGCCAGATCGTCAGAGAGCCGGAACGGGGTGGCCTGGGTGTCGCCGTAGGGATCAAAGATCTCGGCGTACTCGTCGAAGCCGGCCAGTTGCTTGGCTAGTCCCGTCCGCAGCACGTCCAGGTCGACATCCGGGTCGGCGCCGACGTCCGGCTCCCAGTTACCCGGCAGGATGATGTCCTTGCTCGCCCCGAGCTGAGCTCCGGCCAGCATCATCTGCGCCGTCTCCAGCAAGAGGAGCGGCACCGTCTCATCCGCGCTCTCGCCGCGGGCAACCGCCGCGAGCCCGTCAAGGAAGTTCCTGGCGTGCTGGGCTACCCGGTCGGCCAGCGGTCGCCACTCTTCGGAGCCCTCGCCGCGCGCCGTGCTCGCGTCCGGCTCGTCGGGTGACTCAGACATCCAGCAGCCTCCGTCCCTCGAATGCGCGGCCAAGCGTCACCTCATCGGCGTACTCCAGTTCGCCACCGACCGGTAGGCCGCTGGCCGGTCTGGTGACCCGGATCCCCATTGGCTTGATCAGCCGCGCCAGATAGGTGGCTGTTGCCTCTCCCTCCAGGTTCGGATCGGTCGCGAGGATTATCTCGGTTATCGCCCCGTCCGCGAGCCTTGCCATCAGCTCTCTGATCCGCAGGTCGTCCGGCCCGACTCCGTCGATGGGGCTGATGGCGCCGCCGAGCACGTGGTAGCGGCCGCGAAACTCACGGATCTTCTCGATCGCGGCGACATCCTTGGGCTCCTCGACCACGCAGATGACCGACAGGTCGCGCCGCGAGTCCTTGCAGATCCGGCACTCGTCGTCCTCGGCCACGTTGGAGCAGATCCGGCAGAATCTGACCCGCTCGATGACTTCGACGAGCACCGCGGCGAGCCGGCGCACCGCCTCGGGATCCGCGGACAGCAGGAAGAAGGCGATGCGCTGAGCGCCCTTCGGTCCGATACCCGGCAGCAGACCGAGCTCCTCGATCAGGTCCTGGACAACTCCCTCGAACACGGGCTGCCTCAGCTCTCGCGGTCCGGGCCGTCCTCGCCCGCGTCGCTGGCGGGCGGCTGCTCCGGGCCGGGGTGGCCATGCTCGCCCGCGTCGGCCTGGTCTTGGGGGCTCGCGGTGATCACGTTGCCGGTCAGGCCCGACAGGCTACCAAGATCGGGCAAACCGGGCAGTCCGCCCGAGCCGATTCCCGCGGCGAACGGCGCCATCGTCTCTTGCTGCAGGTCGTCGACCTCACGGCAGGCATCCCGGTAGGCCGCAAGCACCAGGTCGGCGAGAGTCTGCGCGGTTTCCTCCGGATCGCCAGAATCGATGGCTGCCGCCGCGATCGACAGGTCGACAAGCTCCCCCTGGCCGTTGACGGTAACGGTGACGAGCCCGCCGCCCGCCGTCCCCTCGACCTCGGCGTCGGCGAGCTCCTGCTGTGCCGACATCAGCTGGCTCTGCATCGCCGCGGCCGCTTGGAGAAGCTGCTGCATGTCGAGCTGCCCCTGAGGCTCCACGCGACCTCCCTGGTCCTGGTCCGTGCCATGCCCGGACAACCCGAGCCTACGGCCTGCGAACCGGGCGGGCACGCCGGGCGTGCCCGCCGCAGCCGACGATGCCGAGCGGGGTAACCACGCGAGCCGCCCAGGGTCGTAGCTGGCGCCGCCCAGCGCCTTCCGGCCGAGGCGCAACAGCGTAGCGGCTGCGCAACTCCGGCACGGAGCGGCGCAACCACGCGAGCTGCCTAGGGTCGTTGCTGGCGCGGCCCAGCGCCTTCCGGCCGAGGCGCAGCCAGCGTGGCGGCTGCGCAACTCCGGCAGCGCAACTACTGCTGGTCGAGCTCGTGAATGATCCGGCCGCCGAGCTCGCGCTCGATCAGACTGGAGCCGGTCAGCACGTCCGGGGCCGGCTGATCGTCTGGCTGGGGTTCGTCGCGGGCCGGCCGGCCTGCGGCAGCGGTCGGCTGCCCGCTCGGTGGGTCGGTCTGACTGGCCGGCCGGCGCTCGCCC
>JBAUAR010000664.1:0-1814 GCA_049675875.1 Streptosporangiaceae bacterium | reverse complement strand
CTGTGCCGCCGGGTCCGGCTGTCGCAGCGCGGTCACGGCAGCGGCCAGGACGGGAACAGCCGCGAGGCCTGCCGCCAGCGGCAGCACCCAGCCGAGCGGCAGCGCGAGCAGGACCGGCGGAACTGGCACGGCACCGGTGGCCGTGACAGTGAGAGCCGGGACCATGACCCGGGCGAGCACGACGCCGATCACCAGACCGACCGCCGTCGCGGGGATGGTGATCAGCGCTTCTTCCAGGCAGAACAGCCGGGCCTGGGCTACCGAGGGCACTCCGAGCGCGGCGAGCAGCGCATGCTGCGAGCGCCGTTCCCGCGCGCTCGCGGCCACGCTGACGCAAAAGCCCAGCGCGGCGAGCACCGCTACGGCCACCGCCACGGCGGCGGTAGCGTGCACCGGCGCCGCCGACAGCGGGTCGCTCCCGAGCCGGCTCGCCAGCGCGTCCGTGTCGCTCACCGCCCATCCGGCCGGCACGCCCGGCGGAGCCGCACCGGTCACCGTGGCCAGCCACCACTCGCTCACCGGCAGCGAGCCGCCTACGCCGAGAGTCGCGAGCGCGTCCTGCACCGCAGCCTGGTCCGCCACGAGCGCGCCGCCACCAGGGAACGCTGCCACCGTGGCTGCCAGCTGGCAGGAAACCTGCTGACCTTCGATCGTGACGGCGAACACCGATCCGTGGTGCAGGCCGTTGGTCGCCGCGTAGCCGGTGGTCGCGATCACCGGAACGGGCTGCGGGGCGGGCGGGATGTTCATTTCCACGTCGGCCTGGCCGGGCTGCGGCGTGGCACTGGTGCCCGGCGGCGGGTTCGGCAGCAGCGGTCCGTGTCCAGGCGAGAACGTGATCCGCTCGATCCCGCCCGCTGCGGTCTGGAACCCGATCTCCGTCTCCGCCGAGCCGTAGGTCAGGCCGCTCGTCCCCGAGAGCTCGAAAAGAAGTCCGGGGTCGACCGTCTGCACTTGCCACGCCGCGATCGCCTGGCCGGTGGCGACCGGCCGGGACAGTGGCCCGGTGTCGCTGTGGCTGACCGCGATACCGCCCAGCTGCAGCACCGCCTGCTGGTCAGCCCGCGCTGCGAGGGC
Organism: Streptosporangiaceae bacterium; assembly: GCA_049675875.1. Taxonomy (GTDB): domain Bacteria; phylum Actinomycetota; class Actinomycetes; order Streptosporangiales; family Streptosporangiaceae; genus JAJYUU01. The sequence continues at coordinate 737 of JBAUAR010000664.1, read as the reverse complement.
GGTCAGCGGGTACGCCGGCATGGTGTAGCTGATCGTGATGCCGATGAGCCGCAGCGGGTAGTCGGCGCCCGCGGGACTGAGGCCAGCGACAAGCTGGTGATATCGGCCGTCCGCTGGGATGGCGCTCGTCTGGATCGCGTAGCTGACACCGTCGGCGGCCTGCACGGCCAGCGTCGCCGACACCGGGCCCAGGACAGCAGCATCCGGCCCGCCCGACGGGTCGCTCAGGCTCGCGGTGAGCTCAATCTGCGCGGGTCGGCCGGGGAGCACCAGGCCACTGCGACGCCGCGGCGTGATTGCCCCGAACAGCTGGCTGGCCGGCAGGCTCGACAGGTCGGGGCGCAGCGTCACCGTGCGCGCCGCCAGCGCCGCGTCGAGCACCAGCAGCTGCCCCGAGCCGACCAGCGGCACCGCGCTGACCGGCATCGCGGCGGTCACGCCCGGCAGTCTGGTGATCCTCGTCGCATCCGCCTCCGGCGCAAATAGCGGGGACTGCACGCTGACCTGCGCGCCGGTGGCGAACGCGGCCTGATCATGAACCGATCGCCGCCAGCTCTGATACTGCGCCAGGCCAAGTGTGCTGATACCGACCGCGAGGATCACCAGCAGCGCGGGGCCGCTCTGCCGCAGCGGACGGCGGCTGATCTCCCAGTTCGCCATCGCCGAGCCGAACCGGCTGGAGCGCGCGGTCAACCGCTCCAGGCCTCTCGCCGCGACGGGCAGCAGCCGCAGCGGCA
>JBAUAR010000663.1:0-7579 GCA_049675875.1 Streptosporangiaceae bacterium | reverse complement strand
GCGGTGGGCAGCGGCCCGACGGTCATCTCAACGGACACCTATCTCGCGGGATTCACCAGACGAGAACGCGTTCTGGCGTTACCGACGGCGACGCTTGTATTCGGGTAGGGCCGGACCGCGGCCGGTGAAATGGAACGCCAGCAGAGCGAGCCCGACGAAGGCGATGCTCAGCGGCGAGAACACCGCGTCCGTCGCGATGCCGGCGGCGGTGAGGATGAACGCGATGGCGAACAGCACCGCCGCGATGAGGGCGAACATGATGGGCTCTCCTCGGGTCACGGACTCGGGCCCCGACGGCCCGACGCCGCGCAGCTACCCACAACCGCCGTTTTCACTCCGGGGCGGCGCAACAGCACCCGCGCCGTTGCCCGCGAGCATGCCGAACCACGTCATGACCGAGCGCTTGTAGCCGTCAGGCATGTTCAGCGCCGCAACTTCGGCCGGGCCGACCAGCGCGGCCCGCTGGTGCTCGAGACTGATCACCGGCGGTCCGGCACTGGATGGGTGACAGCCGTAGGTCACGATGACCACGTCCTGTCTCGCGCCGATGTGATACTGCCAGCAGTCCAGGATCGGGCCGACGGTCACCTGCCAGCCGACTTCCTCGTCGATCTCGCGCGCCACGCAGGCACGCGGATCCTCGCCCAGTTCAAGCTTGCCGCCCGGCAGTTCCCACTCGGCACGCTCGTTCATCAGCAGCAAGACGCGGCCGCCGTGCACGGCGACCCCTTTCACCGAAACCGGGAACGCGCGTGCACCCCCCACCCGGTCCACGGTATCCCGCGCCTGGCTGCGCGGCCAGGCGGCCGTGAGCGATAGGCCGGCATCGGCTAACGCCGCGGTCGGGACCGGGCAGCCGCCGCGCGGGCGAAGTCCAGCGCCTCACGGGCCACCAACAGCCAGTCCAGGCCAGAAGCCGGGTCGAGGCTGAGCCACTCGCGCATCGGCGTGCCCTTGTTCGCGTCAAACGCGGAGCCTTCGCCCGCGGCGATACACTCGGCCACGCGCGACTCGGGCAGCTTGACCACTAGCCTGCCGCGGACCAGCATCGCGAAGATCTTGCCCCGGTGGCGCAGCGAGCCGCGACCGAAGCCGCTGCCGCCTGGTGGCGCCGTCACGCCATCAAGACCCACCAGGTCGTCGACGAGAGCCAGGTATCGCTCCCGGACCGGATCTGCGTCAGCGCCCACAGTCCCATCATGACGGGCCGAATACCAGATAGGCCCAGTCGGGCACGGCAACGTGCCAGTCCACCGCGCTGAGCTAGCTCGCAGCATGCCCGGCCGGCCGGACCGCCCCCGCGGATCCGGCCGGCGAGCACCGCGCGCTCACCCGCGCAGCCGGGCGGCCGCGTCGCGCAGCGCCTCGTCCAGCGCGATCGGCGTCAGGCCGAAGGTCTCGGTGGTTGCGCTGGCGTCGATGACGAAGGGGCGGGTGAACTGGTAGCGCGTGGTCCGCAACTCCTTGATCAGCGGGGAGAACAGCCCGCTGGCCCACATGACCGGATAGGGAATCGGCGTCACGCGCGCTGGTGGCGCGCCGTTGACCTGCGCGAACCTGGTCGCGAGCTGGCGCAACGTCAGCGGCGGGTTGGTTGGTGCGAACCACACCTGGCCGTATGCGCGCTCGTCGGCCGCGGCCGTGACCAGGGTGCACGCGCAGTCGTGGACGGACGTCCAGCTGTGCGGCACGTCCAGGGGTCCAGGGGCGTAGGCTCGCTTGCCCGCCAGCGCCGCGTTGCCGATGACGGTGGACAGGATCGAGTTCGCCTCTATGTAGTCGCTGCCGCGGACCTCCACGGCCCTGACGCGGCCAGCCTGATGCGCGGCCAGTGCATCGTTCCACATCTCTGCCCGCAGCCGTAGCTTCGGATGCGTGGCAGCGATCGGCAGTTGTGGCGTAATCGGCCCGTCGACAGGTCCGTATCCGTAGAGGTTGCTCATGGCCGCATAGACGGCGCCGGTGCGTTCCGCGACCGTCAGGAACGCGGCGGCCAGCGGCGGCCAGTCAGTGAACCACTGGTGGTACAGCGGGCTTGCGCAGTTGTACAGAGCGTCAGCGCCCGTGCAAATCTCGGTCAGCCGGGTGGCGTCGGTAGCGTCGGCGGAGACCCGCTCGATGCCCTGGTGCTCCGGTCCGCTCCCATGCCGGGTGACGATGCGAACCTGGTCGCCGCGCTCGGCGAGCAGCAGCGCGGTGGCGGATCCGACCGCGCCGGCCCCGACGATGACGTGCTGAGCCATGGCCTGTGCTCCTGTTCTCGGTTGCGCACCTGGCCAACCAGGACCTGGTGCTGTTGGAGTTAGATCAGTGCTCTCGCTTGCGAGCAACAGTCTGCCATCTGCCCGAGCAGCTTGCAAGAGCAGTGCTCTCTGATGTGTGCAATAATCTCTTCATGCCTGCCGCATCCATTCGTGCCCGCGTCCGCGCCGAGATGACCAGCGAGATCAAGGCGGTGGCCCGGCGCCACCTGGAGACCGACGGCGCCAACCTCTCCCTGCGCGCGGTCGCGCGCGATATGGGCATGGTGTCGTCGGCGCTGTACCGCTACTTCGCTAGCCGGGACGACCTGCTCACCGCGCTGATCATCGACGCATACAGCGCCGTCGGTGGCGCGGTCGAAGCCGCCGACGCGGCCATCTCCGACCGGAGCGACCTGCGCGGCAGGTGGCTGGGGACCGCGCGTGCGGTCCGCGCCTGGGCACTGGAACGGCCGGCCGAGTACGCGCTGCTGTACGGCAGCCCCGTGCCGGGCTACACGGCACCGGGTGACACCATCGCAGCCGCAACACGAACGGCCGTCGTTCTGGTGGGGATCCTGGCCGACGGGCACGAAGCGGGTGCCATCACAGCGCCAGCCGCCGCACCACGGCTGGGCCGGGCCGTGCGCGCCGACCTGGCCCGCGCGCGCGACCAGATCTCGCCCGGCCTGCCGGAGGAGCTGCTGCTGCTCGGGATGACCGGTTGGCTTCAGCTATTCGGCGCGGTCAGCTTCGAGCTGTTCGGCCAGCTCAACAACGTCATCGAGGCGCGAGCAGAGTTCTTCGACGAGCAGATGACGCTGATGGCCGACCTGATGGGGATCTAACGCCGCAGCCAGGCCCGGCAAGAGGAGGGCTCTTCCGCTTTCGTGACGAATTTATATGACATGTAGATAGTTAGAACATCTTGCGCCACAATGGTTGCCCAGCGGTGCTCTACCTGACGGGGCGAGAGCATCGGCCGTGGGGGCAGTATGGAGCGGCGAACGGTCGGCGCGGCCGGTACTACGACGCGCCCGGTAGTACGGAAGCCTGGACTGCACCCGTAACGCAACACGCCGACGACGTCACCGCCGTCGCTGCTTTGCTTCTGCTGCTGGCGCTGGCGGCTGCGGCTTTCGGGCAAGGTGCCTACTTCAGCGCGGTGCGGCTGTTTATCATGGCCCTCCTGGCGGTCGCGGTCTTGCTCGCGCTCGCCGCAAGGCCTCTGCCGGGGGCTGACCTCCGCGACGGGTTTGTCGTCGCGGGCGTGCTGTTAGCTTGCTGGGCGCTGGCCCGGGCGTGGGCGGCGGGAACTCCGGCGAGCGGACTCACCTGGGCGTTATTCGGTGCCGGGTCCGTTGCCGTCGTATTAGTAAGTCGCCGTTTGACCAACGCGTCGCGCGGTATGTTGCTCGGCGGGTTACTGGCCGTTGGCGTGGCGGTGGCCCTAACCGGATGGCTTGGCGTCGCCCTGCACAGGGGGCCGTGGGGGCTAGCCTCACAGGACTTATGGCGGGCCGCCTCAACGCTGACCTATACGAACGCGACGGCGGCTTTGCTCGTGCCGCTGGCGCTGGTCGCGCTCGCGCGCTTAACGGCCTCGCCGAGGTCGATCCCCCTGTCCGTCGCGGCAATGTGCATGCTGACGACCACTGCCCTGACGCTGAGCCGAGCCGGTGTGGCAGGCCTGGGCCTCGGGCTGCTCGTACTGTGCTGGCTGCTACCAGCACGGCGGGTGGTCCGGGCCGCCGTCGCGCCAGTGGCCGGGGCGGGTGTAGCGGTGCTGGGCCTGGTCCCGTCCCTGCAGGCTGCCGCACCGGCCCGGCCAGCGCTCGCAGCGGTGACGATGGCCGCTGGCGTCGGACTGGTCGTCGTGGCACAGCGCTTCGCCGGCTGGAAGCTGGTGCCGCCCCTCGCCGGCGCGGTGCTGGCGGCAGCTATCTTCGCGGTCGTCCTCGCACCACAGGTTCATGACGCCATCCACGCGCTTACCCACGCGAGGCTCACGCTTGCCTCGCCTGCCCGCTCCGGCGAAGCCGGCGCCGCGTTGCGCGTCATCGGCAGTCACCCGCTGGCCGGAGTAGGGCCCGACCACGCGCTGCGGTGGACTGGCCCCGGCGGCGTTGTGAACGTGGATCAGTACGCCCACGATGAGTACCTGCAGGCGCTCACGGACCTCGGCATCGTCGGGGGGGTACTGGCCGCTGTCCTGCTCGTCTCGGCCGGGCGCTTGCTGTGGCGAGTGCGGGCAAGTTCACCGGACCGCGCGCTGTGGGCGGGGGCCGTCGCCGCCGCGACCGCGTTCCTCTTACAGAGCGGTTTCGACTTCATCTGGCAACTGCCGGCGATCCCGCTCGCTGTGGCGGCCATCGTCGGCCTCGCCGTGTATCAACCGGCCCGACGGCACGAGCCGCCGGGCGACGCCGTCCCGCGAGAATAGGAGTTGAAGTGTTATTTCCCGCCAAAGTCAGAGTGGTGCTGGCCGGGCTCGCTGTCGCTGGTGGCGCCGCGATGGCGGTCGCAATCGGGGCAGGCCCGGCCGTCGGGCAGATCTCACCGCCGATCCAGACGCAGCTACAGGTGAACTCGCCGGCCACGCTCCTGGCGAAGGGTTCAAGCGTCAATGTCTCCGTCACCGCCAGCTGCTCGGGGACGACGGCCCAGGCCGGTATCTTCCTCGAAATCACCGAGAACGTCTCGAAACACATCGCATTCGGCTTCACGGAATCGGTGATCAACTGCACGGGCACGAGCCAGACGTTCGACCTGCTCGTGATTGCCGGAAGTGAGAGTCCGAGCGGCCTGCCGCAGGGTCCCAGCAAAGCCTTCGCGAAAGGCGTGGCGCTAGCCACCGCCAGCATCGAGGCGTGCTCGCCCGACGGTATTACCTGCACCAACCAGCAAATCGAGCCGACCATCACGATCCGCAAGTGAGCCAGGCCCGCACTTTCCGTCGCGCGCCTGGCGTCAGGGTCAGGAGCCGATGGCAGGGTGGCGGCCGGCCTGGCTGGCAATCATCCCGCGAGAATAGGAGTTGAAAATGTTATTTCCTGCCAAAGTCCGGATGACTCTGGTTGGGCTCGTCGTTGCTGGCGGCGCCGCTGCGGCGACGCTACTAGGCCCAGCGGGTCCGGCCGTGGGACAGTCCTCACCGCCGATCCAGGAGCAGCTCCAGGTGAACTCGCCAGCCACGCTGGCTGCCAAGGGAGCAGGCGTAGACGTCTCCGTCACAGCAAGCTGCTCCGGACAACTGGTCGAGTCCGGGTCTATTTCGGTCGGCCTCACTGAGGCCGTCGGAAAGAATCTTGCGACCGGCTTCGGGTCTACGGTGATCGATTGCACGGGCACGACTCAGACTCTCGAAGTGGTCGTCGTCGCAGGATCCGGTAGAGCGTTCGCGAAAGGTCCCGCGACAGTGAACGCGAGTATCTTCGCGTGCGCAGTCCAAGGCTTCCCCTGCGCCAGCCAGCAAGACCAGCCCATCATCAAGATCCGCAAGTAAGCCGTCCCGGCGACCCGACGGTGACAGCCGAGCGGCAAGACCCGGCTCCTCGGCACTCCTCGTGTCAGCGTTTGACGCCATCGGCGCTGGGCGCTGGCACGGCCGTCGCCATCGGGCGTGCCGGGCTCGCCGCTGCCCTCAGGGAACACCGCCCGCACGCGAGCGGTTCGGAACGCGTGGGCGGTAACCGAGAGGAGAGCGCATGACAGCGAAGCTGGCAGACCAACTCGGGCGGTTCGGCGTCTGGCGGGGGACAGGTCAGGTGACGCCCGAACTGGCAGCCGACCTGGAACGGCTCGGCTACGGTGCGCTCTGGCTCGGCGGCTCGCCCGCGGCCGACCTGACCATCGTCGACCAGCTGCTCGCCGCGACCAGCACGATTGCCGTCGGGACCAGCATCGTGAACATGTGGCAGAGCGACCCGGACACCGTCGCCGGCTCCTACGCGCGCATCGAATCTGGCTATCCCGGCCGCTTCGTGCTCGGCGTCGGGGCCGGCCACCGCGAGGCCACGCCAGAATACGCGAGCCCCTACGACACCCTCGTGACGTACGTGGACCGGCTGCTGGCGGCCGGCGTTCCCGCCGGAAGGCTTGTCCTGGCCGCGCTCGGCCCGCGGGTGCTCACCCTCGCGGCGGAGTGTACGGCCGGCGCGATCCCGTATCTGGTGCCACCCGAGCACACCAGGCGCGCCCGCGAGATTCTCGGTCCGGACAAGCTGCTCGCGCCCGAGCACAAGGCCGTCCTCGACGCCGACCCGCAGCGTGGCCGCGTCCTCGGCTCCCGGCGCGTGCGCACCCCGTACCTGGGGCTGGTCAACTACACCAGCAACCTGCGGCGGCTTGGCTACACCCACGCAGACCTGGCCGACAGCGGCAGCGACCGGCTGATCGATGACCTGGTCGCACACGGCAGCGCAGAGCAGGTTGCGGCGCGGCTCACCGCGCACCTGGACGCCGGCGCGGACCACGTGTGCATCCAGCTCCTCAACGAAGCGGACGCCGAGCTGCTGCCGCAGTACGCCGACCTGGCCCGAGCTCTCGGCCTCCAGCAGCAGCCGGCCGCCCGCTAACAGCACGTCGCTACCAGCACGTCGCTACCAGCGCACACGCACCGCGCAGAAAGGACCGCAGCCAGTACAACGAACCGGCCAGCCGCGACGTCATAGCGGATGTCAGTCCCTAACGACGTGGAGGCTTGCCATGACACTGACAACTCGCCTGCGGCGCGGCATCATCGCCGCGTCCATCGCGGCCGCCGCCGTGGCCCTTCCGACGGTTGCGCTTGCGTCCCCCGCCGAACCCGGTATGGCCGCGAAGACGACGGCTGTGCACCGCTGCTATCAGACCCAGTTGCGCGCGTGGCTCGGCGTCCCCGGCAGCGGTGCGGCCGGGAGCGCTTACTACGAGCTTGAGCTGTCCAACATTTCCGGTCAGGCGTGCACGCTGTATGGGTATCCCGGCGTGTCCGCGCTGAGCTCCGGCCACCAGGACGGCAGCGCCGCCGACCGGAGCGCGTCGCACCGGTCCACGCTCGTGCTGCTAGAGCCCGGCGCGACCGCGCACGTGATCCTGCAGATCACCGACGCGGGCAACTACCCGCCCGCCACGTGCGACCCGGTGACCGCGAACACGCTGCGTGTGTTTGCGCCCGGCGACTATTCCGCGCTGCTCATCCCGTTCTCGGTTGCGGCCTGCGGCAAGGCCGGCCCGGTGTACCTGCACGTGAGTGCCGCTGTTCCTGGCACCGGGATTCCCGGCTACAGCATCTGACGAACACCAGGAGGGAACGGGGCCGTTCGGCCCGCGGGCGGCCCGGCAGCCAGCTGCCGGGC
>JBAUAR010000662.1:0-2110 GCA_049675875.1 Streptosporangiaceae bacterium | reverse complement strand
GCCCGGCACAGCGACCCGGCGGCGCTCGTGGGCGCCGCCCGCGGCGGCGACGCGCGCGCGCTGGCCCGGCTGGTCTCCCTGGTCGAGGACTCCTCGCCGCAGCTGCGCCCGATCATGCAGGCCATCGCGCCGATGACCGGGCAGGCGCACGTCGTGGGGCTCACCGGGTCACCGGGGGTCGGCAAGTCGACGGTGGCCGGCGCGCTGGTCCGCCGCTATCGCGATCACGGTCAGCGAGTCGGCGTGCTGGCCGTTGATCCGTCGTCGCCGTTCACTGGCGGCGCGCTGCTCGGCGACCGGGTCAGGATGCAGGAGCACGCGACGGATGACCAGGTGTTCATCCGGTCGATGGCAAGCAGGGGTCACCTCGGCGGCCTGGCGCGGGCGACACCGCAGGCACTGCGCATCCTGGACGCCGTCGGCTTCGACCTGGTTCTCGTCGAGACCGTAGGGGTCGGCCAGGCCGAGGTCGAGATTGCGTCGCTGGCCGACACCGTGCTCGTGGTGGTGGCGCCGGGCCTTGGCGACTCCATCCAGGCGGCGAAGGCAGGGATTCTCGAGATCGCCGATGTCTTTGCCGTCAACAAGAGCGATCGGCCAGGGTCGCACGAGGTGATCAGGGATCTGCGCACGATGCTGGCGATGGCCAGGTACGGTCCCGCTGGCTGGAAGCCGCCGCTCGTGGCGGTGGCCGCTGCCACCGGCGCGGGCATCGATGATCTCGCCGCGGCGATCGACCAGCACCGTGACTGGCTGGCCGCCAGTGGTCGGCTGCTGGAGCGGCGGCAGGCCAGGGCGAGGGCGGAGATTTCCGCCATCGCGCTGGCCGAGCTGCGTCAGCGGGCAGGCCAGCTGCCGGGTGCCTCCCGGCTGGATGAGCTGGCTGAGCGAGTGTGCGCGGGCAAGGTCGATCCGTACTCGGCCGCGGACGAGCTGATCACGGCTTCGTAGGCCGTCGCGCCGCGAGCGGCCGCCGCCTGCGCGGCGGCCTCGAGGACCGACTCGCTGCGCAGCCGGGCGTCGTAGGCGGTCTTGCCGCCACGGACGCCGAACAGCCGCTTGGTGATGACCAGGTACAGCACCAGCACCAGGTTCACCGCGAGCAGCACTAGCGCGATCACCGACAGCTTCCGGGTGAGATCGTAGATCTCCAGCGGCAGGCCGAGTGACGTCGCGATCATGGCGAAGTATTCACCCCATCGCCTGGCCAGCCACAGGCCGGTGCCTTCGACCACTTCGATCGCCGTATATGCGGTTACTCCGATGGCCAGCAGCAGGGCCGTGCCGCCGCTCAGCGTCAGGGCGTGCTGCACGAGCCCGTACAGCTTGGAATGGCTGATGTCGATGCCGAGGTCGCGGAAGATATCCCGGACGACCGGGAGGTTGCGGTTCAGCGCCGCTTCGATCGACGCGCGCGCGGCCACGAACCGCCAGAGCGCGACGGCGAGCGCGCCGAACAGCAGCGCCCGGGCGTACCGCTCCACCGCGAACAGCCGCAGGATCAGCTTGCCGCGGATCTCCCTGCCGCGCGGAATCACCGGGACGCTGGCAGCCGGGCCGGACAGGGCAGCCGGGCCGGGCACATACGCGCCGCAGCGCAGGCACCGCCAGGCCGTCTCGCCCGGCAGTGCGGCCCCCAGCTCCGCTCGCAGCTCAGGTTCGTCCGGCTCAAACGTCACGTGTCCGTTCCGGCTGCAGCTGAGCATGCTCCAGTCCACGCTGGCAGCTTACGGCAGCGGCCGGAGCGGGCCGCCTGGCCGCAGCGGGCCGCCGGGCGCCGAAGTGCCGGCCACTGGCGGCTGCCGCGCCGCTAGTGGCCGGCCGGGACCACCACTCCGTCGGTCAGCACCAGCACCTCGTCGCACGCCAGAGTCAGCGCCTCGGGGTCGCAGCCGGCCACCACCACTCCGCTGTCCTGGCTCAGGGCGCGGATCGCCGTGGCTAACGCGGTGATGTCGCGCAGCTCCAGGCCGTCGAGAAGGCCGTCGAGCAGCAGCAGCTCGGGCTGATGGGCGGCTGCGGCCGCCAGCCGGGCCTGTCTCCCCACCGCCTCGGGCACGGCCCGGAGTGGCACGTCGGCCCACGGGGTCAGCGCCAGCTCGTCCAGGAT
>JBAUAR010000661.1:0-6870 GCA_049675875.1 Streptosporangiaceae bacterium | reverse complement strand
GCAGCCGCGCGGCCGCCCGCGAGCGCGAGGACGCCGAGCAGGCCAGGCGGGCGCGCCTGCCGGCCGAGCTGCCGACCGACCGGTACCTGGACCGCGAGGACAGCTGGCTGCGATTCGCCCAGCGGGTGCTGGAGCTGGCCGAGGACCGGACCGTGCCGCTGCTGGAGCGGGTCAGGTTCGCCGCGATCTTCGCCAGCGGCCTCGACGAGTTCTTCGGCGTGCGGATTGCCGGCCGGGTCCGCCGGATGGCCGCCGGGCTGCCCGTCGAGGTAGCGTCCGGTCAGTCGCCGACTCAGATCCTGCGGCACGCGCTCGAGTTCGCCCGCGAGCTGTCCGTCCGGCACGCGCGCTGCTTCGCCGACCAGCTGCGGCCAGACCTCGCCGACGAGGGCGTCGAGATCCTGCGCTGGAAGGAACTCGCCGCCGACGAGCAGGCGAGACTGGAGTCGCTGTTCAAGGAGCGGATCTTCCCGGTGCTGACGCCGCTGGCGGTGGACCCGGCGCATCCGTTCCCGTTCATCTCCGGCCTGTCGCTGAGCCTCGCGCTGATGATCGCGGACCCGCGGACCGGGGCGACGATGTTCGCCAGGGTCAAGGTGCCGCCGCTGCTGCCGCGGTTCCTGACCGTCGCGCCGAACCGGTACGTGCCGATCGAGGACGTGATCGCGGCGCACCTCGGCGAGCTGTTCGTCGGCCTGCACATTCTTGAGCACTACGCGTTCCGGGTCACCAGGGTTACCGACCTCGAGGTCGACGAAGACCTGACCGAGGACCTGCTGAAGTCGATGGAGCGCGAGCTGACCCGGCGCAGGTTCGAGCCCGCCGTCCGGCTGGAGGTCGAGGAGTCGATCTCCGCCGAGGTGCTGACCAAGCTGGTCACCGAGCTTGGCGTCGACGAGCAGGCCGTCTACCGGCTGCCGGGGCCGCTCGACCTGTCCGGTCTGTCGGCCATCGCCGACCTGGATCTGCGGCATCTGAAGTACCCGACGTTCGTGCCCGCCGAGACGGCGCTCGCGCATGACGTCGGGGACATATTCACTCAGCTCGCCGGCCAGGACGTGCTGGTGCACCATCCCTACGACTCCTTCAGCGCCAGCGTCCAGCGGCTGCTGGTGTCCGCGGCGGCCGATCCGAAGGTGCTGGCGATCAAGCAGACGCTGTACCGGACCAGCGGCGACTCCGAGATCGTCGACGCGCTCATCGACGCAGCCGAGGCGGGCAAGCAGGTCGTGGTCGTCGTCGAGATCAAGGCGCGTGGTGACGAGCGGGCCAACATCGGCTGGGTGCGGAAGCTCGAGCAGTCGGGCTGCCACGTCGTCTACGGAATGCTCGGGCTGAAGACGCACTGCAAGATGGCGCTGATCGTGCGCGAGGAGGCCGACGGTTCGCTGCACCGGTTCTGTCACATCGGAACGGGGAACTACCACCCTAAGACCGCGCGGCTGTATGAGGACTTCGGGCTGCTGACCACGGACCGGGACGTGGCCGAGGACGTCACGTACCTGTTCAACCACCTGACGGGCTACAGCCTGAAGTCCGGGTATCACCGCCTGCTGGTGGCTCCGGCCGGCGTGCGGTCCGGTCTGATCGAGCGAATCGAGGAGCAGGTCGCGCTGCACCGGTCCGGACGGCCGGCGCTGATCCAGATGAAGTGCAACGCCATCATCGACGAGGAGACCATCGACGCCTTGTACCGCGCCTCGATGGCAGGTGTGCCGATCGACCTGTGGATCCGCGGGATCTGCGCGATCCGGCCTGGCGTGCCCGGCCTGTCGGAGACGATCCGGGTGCGCAGCGTGGTCGGCCGGTTCCTCGAGCACTCGCGCATCTATGCGTTCGGCACCGGGGCGGACGACTCGCCGGGCGAGGTCTGGATGGGCAGCGCTGACCTCATGCACCGGAACCTGGACCGGCGGGTGGAAGTACTGGTGCGGGTGAGCGACGAGGCGCAGCGAGCCGAGCTGCGGCGGCTAGTGAGCCTTGTCATGGACGCGCGCATCTCGTCTTGGTGGCTGCATCCCGACGGCTCGTGGACCAGGCATCAGTTCGATGAGTCCGGCGCACCGCTATCCGACATCCAGGACCTGCTGATCCGGTCACGGCGCGGCCGAGGCACGGAGGCCGGATCGCCTCGTGACTGACCAGATCCGGGCGGCTGGCGCCGTGGTGCGGCATCCGGCGGAGCCCAGCGCGCGGGTGTTGCTCGTGCATCGGCCCAAGTACGACGACTGGAGCCTGCCCAAGGGCAAGCTCGAGCCCGGTGAGCATCGGCTGCAGGCCGCGGTCCGCGAGGTGGCTGAGGAGACTGGGCTGCGGGTGACGCTCGGCCGTCGGTTGTCGCCCGTGCGCTATCTGGCCAGCGGCATCCCGAAGCGAGTCGACTACTGGGTGGCGACGCCCGAAGGTCTGCCCGCCGAGTTCGTGCCGAACCGCGAGGTCGACGGGCTCGCCTGGGCGGCGTCCGGCGAGACTGGCGGTGTCGCGCTGAGCTACGAGCGGGACGTCGAGACCGTGGCCGCGGCGCTGGCTGGGCCCCGGCAGACCATGCCGCTGATCGTGGTCAGGCACGCTTCAGCCGGGCACAAGTCCGACTGGCCCGACGATCTGTCCCGGCCACTGGACACGCAGGGCAAGCACGACGCGCAGTCGCTGGCGTCGCTGCTGCGCTGCTTCGGGGTGAGCCGGGTGATCAGCGCGCCAGCCGAACGCTGCGTGGCGACGGTCCGCCCGTACGCTGCGGCGATCGGAGCCGAGGTTGAGGTCGAGCCCGCCTTCGACGTGGCGAGGCCGGACGGGGTACCGCGTGGCGCGGGTGCCGACGGGGAGAAGGCCGCGGCGGCCCTGGTCGCGGCAGACGAGCCGGTCGTCGTCTGCGCGCACCGGGAGAACCTGCCGGTCCTGCTGGCGGCTGCGTGTGCGGAGCTCGGTGCCCAGCTGCCGACCGGACCGCCGCTGCGCAAGGGGGAGTTCCTGGTGCTGCACCGGGCTGCGGGCAGGGTGATCGCGGCCGAGCGGTACCACCCGGACGGGCACTAGGGCGGTAGCAGGCAGCGTGCCGCGATCGGCGGCCCTGGAAACCCGGTCGACGGGTGTGCAGAGTCGTGACACAGTGGCGCACTATGACGAACGTCGAGCTGGTGACCGCCGCGGACGTGCAGCTCATGCAGGGTCTGGCGCAGCGGGTTACGGCCGTCCGGCCCGACCTGCTGAACAGCGACGCGACGTTCGGGGAACTGGCCTGGATCTGGGGCAAAGGACACGCATCCGACGGCCAGAGCTGGCTGCGTCGGCTGTGGTTCTCCAGTACCGATCTGGTCGCCTGGGGCTGGGCATATCTGCCGCACCAGGTGCGGCGGAGCGACGGGTCGGTGACGGAGGTCAAAAGCGCCTATCTGGGATATCAAGTCCATCCCGACGACGCCGGGCTGGTAGACGAGGTGATCGACTGGTACGACGGCGTGACGGCTGGCCTCGAGCGCACGGTGATCGCGCAGGCCGCCGATGAGTTCGCCCTGAAGCGATGGGCTGCGCACGGCTACGAGACCGACTGGGCCTCGCTCGGCGACACTGGCTCCTGGCACCAGCTCAATGAGCGCGACCTCACCGACGTGGAGCAGCCGGTCGTGCCGGCCGGATTCCGGTTCCGCACCGCCGACGAGGCCGGGCCGCAGGCCGCGGTCCAGGCCCATGTGGACGCCTGGGCTCCCTCGAGGTATACGGCCGAGGGCTACCAGGGCGTCCGGCAGATGGCGGCGTATCGCGGCGACCTGCACGTCCTGGTGGAGGCGCCGGACGGAACGATGGCCGCATCAACGATCATGTGGCTCGACGAGGCGAACAAGACCGCCGAATTCGAGCCGGTCGGAACGCATCCGGACTACCGTCGCCGCGGGCTGGGAAGGGCGATGCTGCTGCACGGGATGCAACTGGCCCGGGCGGCCGGAGCCAATCACATGACCGTCGCCTGCCTGGGTGCGCCCGGGCATCCGGCGGCGCGCGGACTGTACTACAGCGTCGGGTTCCGGGAGCTGGCGCGGGACGCGCCGCTCATCAAGCCGGGTCAGCCGGGCTGAGGGCTGGTCGTCCGGGTAGTCGCCGGGCAGGTCACGCTGGCTCGGGATGGCTGCGGCGTGCCTCAAGCCTGCTGAGCCATGGGCTGCCAGTCCAGCGTCGGCGGCAGCGAGCCTTCCAGGATGAGCAGCCAGCGCTTCACCTCGACGCCGGCACCGCCGCTGTAGCCACCAAGGCCATCGCTGGCGACGACCCGATGACACGGAACGATGACCGGGATGGGGTTCCCGCCCATGATGGTGCCGACGGTCCGCGCGGCGAGCCCGACCGGGGGGTTCGACGGTCGTCCCGGCTGGCCGGCGCCGCGGGTGCCTGCCCCCGGGCCGGTCCGCGCGCTCGTGACCGGGCCGGCGTCTGGCAGGCCGGCGGCGTGCGCCAGGGCGCCGTAGCTGATGGTGTGCCCGTACCTGACGGAGCTTGCCAGCAGGGTGAGTACCTGGCGCTGCAGCCCGCTGGTCGCCGTCCAGTCGACCGCGACGTCGAAGACCTGGCGATGACCGCGGAAGTATTCGGTGAGCTCTCGGCGTGCCGTTCCGGCGAGCGCACGTGCGGTCGGATCGGCGCCCCCGTCCCCAGTCGGGCCGCTCGCACCCAGCGATCGCGCTTCCCCGGCGTCGCCGTAGCGGACCTGCGCAACGCCCGCCGCGGTGCAGCCCACCGATACCGGTCCGACGGGCGTATTCAGGCACGCCCAGCTCAGCCCCGTCATCGCTCCGGCGGTCACTCGGACGTCCGCGGCCGCAACTGCCCGCTGACCTCCGCAGCCGGCTGCCCTGCGGCAGCGAGCGCCTGGTCTGCCACCGCCGCCACCGCTGCGGGCGCCCTGTCATGCCGCCGTCGCCGGCGCAGGTAGGCGGCGGCCGCGATCACCAGGGCGGCGAGGCCGGCCAGCACGTAGATGTCGCTGACCACCTGCCAGAAGACCGACAGGTGCAACTGCTCGGTGGCCGTCAGCTTCGGCTGATGCCGGGTGATGCCGGTCCACCCGATGGCCGCGAGCAACGCGATGACCACGAGCCAGAACCGTGCCCGGGCCGGAGCCTCGTGACGGCGTCGCCACACCGCCAGGCCAGCCAGCAGCAGCGCCGGGACTGCCATCACCCAGTGGTGGGTCCACGAGATCGGCGACACCAGCAGCCCGGTGACCGCGCACAGTCCGTAGCCGGTGGCGTCGTCGCCGCGGCGTCCCGCCGCGGCGGCGAGCGCGATCCCCGCCAGGCCGATGACGAGCACTACGGCGAGCCACCGAGATCCGGGCTCGGAGCCGATGGCCCGGCCCACGGCGCCCAGCAGGCTCTGATTCCAGTCGCTGGATAGCCGGGCGACGCGGCTCGAGTGCAGGAACGTCAGGTCCGCGTAGTAGTACTGGGACGCGTGCGGCACCACGGCGTATCCCAGGGCGATGGTTGCGCCGAACGTGCACAGCGCGATTACCGCGGCGCGCAGCCGTCGGGTCGCCGCCAGGTAGAGCACGAAGATCAGCGGGATTAGCTTGACGCCGGCTGCGATGCCTGTCGCGACACCCTTGAAGGGCGAGTCGTCCGGCAGCGTGAGGTCAACCAGCACCATGACCGTGAGCAGGATATTGACCTGTCCGAACGCGACGGTAGTGTAGGCAGGCTCCAGCCAGATGGCGACCACGGCCACGGCGAGCGCAAGCCGGACGGCATCGCCGCGGCTGAGCCAGCTCGCCACTGGGCGCAGCCGCAGGGCCAGGTAGAACATGATGGGCGTCGCCGCCACGTTAGCGACGAACATCAGCACAGCGGCGAGCCACCAGGGCACCACCGCCAGCGGCGTGAGCGCGATCGCGGCGAACGGCGGATAGGTGAACGGCAATCCCTTGAACCGGATCCCGTACAGCCACCCACCGTGCACGATTGCGGCCGCGCCCAATCGATAGACGTGCAGGTCGACGAAGGCACGCAGCGCGGCGGCCGCAACGAGACCGCAGATCACCGCCGAACCCATATAGGCCGCGGTCAGCCGCTGGAGGCCACGTCGGCCCGCCAGCCAGCCATCCCAGCCTCCCGAGCGCACCGGCCCAGCGTAGCCGGAACGAGCCTCGCCGCAGGTACGCAGCAGCGGCAGAAATGTCAGTGCCCAGCGATACAACAGCGATACGGGGTGGTGGACGGGAGTTACCCAGGCAGGAGATGACGATGACGGACGATATCGCCGACGCGGTCGAGGCGGAGCTCGTCGCGCTGTCGGCGGCGCTGACCGAGCCGGACGACCGGGAGTGCCTGCGCTGCTTCCTGCTGCGGATGATCAGCGAGTTCGGCTGCACGGGCACGCACCGGTGGACGGTCCGGTGGCGCGACGTCCGCGCGCCGCTGGCAGCCGGCCTACTCGGCAAGCTCGGTGAGCTGGGTGGCGGCTGTGACTGCCAAGTCCTGCAGAACGTGTTCCCGCAGTACCCGCGGACGGGACGGCTGCTGCCGTGCGCAGGACAGCCGCAGTCGGGGTCCGCCGTGCCGTGCGATCTGCGCATTCTGCGCCGCACGGCCTCAAGGCGTGAGGCGTAAGGCGTCAAGCCAGGGAGGGGGCACGCCGCGACGCTACTCGGAACCCTTCTCCAGGATTCGCAGCAGCGCCTTGGCGAGCGGGACGCTGGTCAGCTCTGCCTGCCACGGCCGGGCTCCGTAGCTTCCTAGGTCGGTTGCCACTGTCGCCGGGCTGATCTCGGCGGGCGGCTGCCAGGCGAGCCGGCGGACGGCGTCGGGCGGCAGCAGGTTTTCCGCCGGAAGGCCGTGTGAGTCGGCGAGCGCGGCCACCACCGCGCGGGCTGCGGTGAGC
>JBAUAR010000660.1:0-8868 GCA_049675875.1 Streptosporangiaceae bacterium | reverse complement strand
TGGGCTCGCAGGTCGTTATGACCCCGTTCTGCGTGGGGTACCCGTTGGCGCCGGGGAAGGTGCCGAAGTAGGAGTCGAACGACCGGTTCTCCTGCATGATCACGATCACGTGCTTGATCTTGTGGATCCCCGGCGGCACGAGGTAGGAGCCGGTGGGGCCGCCGGCGACCCGCTCTACCGAGCCGTCGGGCCCGTTCTTGGCCTCCGCCGCTACTCCGCTGGACGCGGCCCCGTTGACCGAGCAGGCCGCGGCCAGCGCGGCGACAGCCACCACCGCAGCCGCAGCACGCAACGCGCCGAAACCCGCGCCGATCCCCCGTCGCCTCAACAGTTCCTCCTCGTGAGCCCCGCCCCGGCGACCGGCTGGCAGCGACCGGGCCCCCGCTAGGCCGCGCGGCGGCCGCCGCGCTCGGACTGGGCAGGGTGCAGGCCGACCCCATGTTAGGTAGTGGATCTGCCTGTCCGCAGGTCCGGCGGGAAAGTTGACTGAGGCGACGCTCAGCCGGTGCGGCACAGCCCGGCTCATGGCCTTTCGCCGAATCGGCGAGGCCACGACGGCGACGGCCGCCACCTACCCAAAGCGGAACATAGCATACCTAGCCGTAGCGTGGCGGCCGGTCACACACCAGGGATCGAATCGGCCTCGCAACGGCCTGTCGGTAGGGTGGCGCGAGTGGTCACCGGTGCCTATCGCGACCTCTTCGCGGCGACCGCCAGCACGGCGGGCGCGCTGACTGGGCTGCTGTTCGTGGCCATGTCCGTCCGTGGCGGCCGGGTGCTCGTCCGCGGGCCGCGGGTGGTCCGCCAGATCCGGGCCTCGGCCGCGCTGCTTGCCTTCACCGGTACCCTCGCCATTGCGCTGTTCGGGCTAGTCCCGGACACCAACATCGGCTATCCGGCGGTCGTCGTCGCCGTCATCGGCATCTTGTTCACCGCGGCCGCGATCCGCTCGATCGCGGCCAGCCACGCTGGCCGGGCGCTGGTCCGAAGCCAGACCGGACTGATCATCATCCTGCTGATCATCAGCTTCACCGAGCTGGTCGCCGGCGCTGTCCTGCTGAGCAACCCGGCGAGCAGCACATCACTGCAGATAGTCGGCTACGCGGTCGTGACCTCACTGCTCGTCGGCATCGGCCGGGCCTGGGAGTTCATCGGTGAGCGAGACACCGGACTTCGTGCCTCACTGGGCATTCTCGCTGGTCACACAGCTCCGCCGGAGGATGCCGACCCGGATGGTGGCGCTCGGGCCGAGACCGGTGGCGGTCGGGCCGAGACCGGTGTCGGTCGGACTGAGACCGGTGGCGCGGGCGGCCCGGCCGGGGACGACAGCGGCGACGCCGCCGAGACCGGCGGCGAATACGGCTAGGTCACCGGGCGCGAGCCGCCGGGGCGGCCCTACCGGACGCCCTACTTACAGGACGCCCTTGGTGCTGGGAACCGCACCGCCGGACCGCGGATCGGGCGCGGCCGCTGCCCGCAGCGCCCGCGCGAACGCCTTGAACTGTGCCTCGACGATGTGGTGCGGGTTGCGGCCGCGCAGCACGTCCAGGTGCACGCAGATCTCCGCGGCGTGCGTGAGCGACTCGAAGAAGTGCCTGGTCAGCGTCGTGTCGAAGGTGCCGATCAGGGGCGCCATCGGCTCCGGCTCGGTGTGCACCAGGTAAGCCCGCCCGGACAGGTCGACCGCGGCGCGCACCAGCGTCTCGTCCAGCGGCACGAGCGCGTCACCGAACCGGCAGATGCCCAGCTTCTCACCGAGCGCCTCACGCAGCGCCTGCCCGAGCGCGATCGCGGTGTCTTCCACCGTGTGATGGCTGTCCACCTCAAGGTCACCGCGCGCCTGCACGGTCAGATCGAGCATGCCGTGCTTGCCAAGCTGAGCCAGCATGTGGTCGAAGAACGGGACACCCGTTTCGGTGCGGCTCACCCCCGCGCCGTCGAGGCTGAGCTCCACCAGCACCTGAGTCTCGCCGGTGACCCGGCCGATGCGTGCTGTCCGCGTCACGGCAGCATCACGTCCGGACGGCCGGCTACCAGTGCCGAGATTTCAGACCGGAACGTGGCCGTTTCGGCGGCGGTGCCCACGGTGACGCGCAGCCAGTCGGGCGGTCCGGTCTCCCTGATCAGCACGCCGCGGTCCAGCAGTGCCTGCCAGACCGCGTGCCGGTCGGCGAACCTGCCGAACAGTACGAAGTTCGTGTCAGAGTCGGCGGCTTGCAGGCCGATCGCGCGCAGGTCGGCGATCAGCCGGTCCCGCTCGGCCCGGATGGTGGCAACCGACGGCAGCAGCTCGTCGGTGTGCCGCAGCGCGGTCAGCGCGATCGCCTGCGTGACGGCCGACAGATGGTACGGAAGCCGTACCAGCTGCAGCGCGTCGACGACGGCCGGGTCCGCGGCCAGGTAGCCGATCCTGGCCCCGGCGAGGGCGAACGCCTTGGACATGGTGCGAATCACGACCAGCCGCGGGTACCGGCGCAGCAGCGTCAGCGCGGTCGCGGCCTGGTCTCTGGCAAATTCGGCGTACGCCTCGTCCACCGCGACCATGCCCGGCGCGACCGCGCTCACGGCGTCGATGACATCCAGCGGGGTGGCCGTGCCGGTCGGGTTGTTGGGCGAGGTGAGGAAGACCACGTCTGGTTGATGCCGGCGCACCACGGACTGCGCGTAATCGGCGTCGAGGCGGAAGTCGGCCGACCGCTCCGCCGCGATCCACCGGGTCGCTGTGGTCTGCGCGATCATCGAGTGCATCGAGTACGACGGCTCGAAACCGAGTGCGCTGCGGCCGGGGCCGCCGAACACCTGCAGCAACTGCTGGATGATCTCATTGGACCCGTTGGCCGGCCAGGTGTGCGCGGCGGTCAGCCCATGGCCGAGATAGCCCGCGAGCGCCGCCCTGAGCGCGGCCGCGTCCCGGTCGGGGTACCGGTTGAGTCCCGCGGCAGCGGCGGCGACGGCGTGTGCGATGTCATCGACCAGGCTGGCCGGCGGCGGGTACGGGTTCTCGTTGGTGTTCAGCCGGACCGCGACCCCGAACTGCGGGGCGCCGTACGGGTGCCGCCCGGCCAGGTCGGGCCGGATCGGCAGCGCCGCCCCGCTTGCATCGGTGACCTGCCCCGGGGCGGTCACGGGCCGTCCCCCGGCACGCGCACCCGTACCGCGTGCACGTGCGCGGCGAGATCCTCCGCGCCGCCGAGGGCGTCCACATGCGCCGCCACGGCGGCTAGCGCCGGCTGGTCGCACTCCACCAGGTGCACGCCGCGCAGGAAGGTACCGACCGACAGCCCGCCGGTGTACCGCGCGGTGCCGCCGGTGGGCAGCACGTGGTTGGAGCCGGCCAGGTAGTCGCCGAGCGACACCGGGGCCCACGCGCCGACGAAGATCGCACCCGCGTTGCGGACCCGGCGGGCCAGGATCGATGCGTCCGCAGCCTGGATCTCCAGGTGCTCGGGGGCCCAGGCGTCGGCGACCGCCAGCGCCGCATCGGCGTCGTCGACGATCACGCACGCCGATTGCCCGGCGAGCGCCGCCAGTACCCGATCGGCGTGCCGGGCCTGCGGCGCCTCCTTGGCAAGCTCGATGTCCACCCGGTCGGCCAGCGCGGCGCTGGTAGTGATGAGCAGGCAGGCGGCCAGCGGGTCGTGCTCGGCCTGCGCGATCAGGTCGGCGGCGACGAAACTCGCGTCGGCGCCATCGTCGGCCACGATGGCGATCTCCGTCGGCCCGGCCTCGGCGTCGATGGCTACCCGGTCGCTCAGCACCCGCTTCGCCGCCGCCACGTAGACGTTGCCCGGGCCAGTGATGACGTCCGCGGGCGGGCAATCCGCAGTGCCGTAGCCGAGCATCGCGATCGCCTGCGCACCGCCCGCGGCGTGCACCTCGGTGACACCGAGCAGCGCGCACGCAGCCAGCACCGCCGGATGCGGCAGCCCGCCATGATCGGGCCGGGGCGGCGAGGCCACGGCGATCTCGGCCACGCCGGCGACTTGAGCGGGGATGACATTCATGAGCACCGAGGACGGGTACGCGACCAGACCGCCCGGCACGTACACGCCGGCCCGCCGCACCGGTACGTACCGCTCGGTCACGGTGGATCCGGGCGCAACGGCGGTCCAGGTTTCGGCGGGCAGCTGCGCCCGGTGCACGAGCCTGGCCCGCCGTGCCGCTTCAGTGAGCGCCGCCCGCACACGGTCGTCGAGCGCGGCGAGGGCGGCGGTTAGGGCGTCCGGCGGAACCCTCGTGCCCGCGGTCAGGTCGACGCTGTCGAACCTCGCGGTGTACTCGCGGACCGCCGCGTCGCCGCGCAGTCGCACGTCCTCGCATATCGGCCGGACCTGCTCGACGGCCGCGGACACGTCGAGCGCCGCGCGCGGCAGCAGCGCCGCCAGCTCGGTCGCGGGCATCCGGCCCGGGGCCTTGCCGCGCAAGTCGATTCGCTCGAGCACGGCGGCCTACTCCACGATCTTGCTGATCGGGATTTCCAGGATGTCGCGGCCGCCCGCGGCCTTGAGCGCCGGGATGAGGGTGTTGACGCCGCGTTTGGGCACTACCGCTTCCACTGCGTGCATGCCGCCGCGGGCCAGCGAGGTGACCGTCGGCGAGGACATGGCCGGGAGAATCGCCGTCACCGCCGCGAGCTCGGCCGCGCTGACGTTGAGCTTGAGCAGCACGTTGCCGCGCGCGCTGATGGCGCCGCCCAGCAGCAGCGCGATGTCCTCCATGGCGGTCCGCTTGGCTGGATCGGCGTAGGAGTTGTGGTTGGCGATCAGCTCGGTGTAGCTGGTCAGCAGCGTGTCCAGGATCCGCAGTCCGTTGCGGACCAGCGACGCGCCGGTCTCGGTCAGGTCGACGATCGCGTCGACGATGTCCGGCACCTTGGCCTCGGTCGCACCATAGGACGGTATGACCACCGCCTTCACGCCGTGCTCCTCGAGGTACCGGCGGGTGAGCGACGGGAATTCGGTGGAGATCCGGATCCCATCGGGCAGGTCGGCCACTACCCGCCAGGGCTGGCTGGCCGGCACTGCGAGCACCACCCGCACCGGCTCAGATGTGGCCTTGGAGTAGTGCAGTTCGCCGATGGAGGCGACGTCAGCCCCGGTCTCGGTGATCCAGTCCCGGCCGGTGATGCCAAAGTCGAACAGTCCTTGCTCGACGTAGGACGGTATCTCTTGCGGGCGCAGGAACCGCACCCGGTCGATCCGCGGATCGTCGATGACCGCGTGATAGTCGCGGTCGGACGACCGGCGGACGGTCAGGTCGGCCGCATCAAAAAGGTCAAGGGTTGCTCGCTCGAGCGAGCCCTTCGGTATGACAAGCGACAGCACGACCGCCCCTTCAACCCCCGACAGCCGGGGGGCACCGCTGATGACCCCAAAGACCAGTCCTGATTCCCGGCCCAGACTACCGTGGCCTGGTCGGGCGACCCGGTGGCAACCGATGCGACGGGACAGGTGTGGCCGAGATGGCAGGGATCCGGCAGTCCGGACACGCCGGGCTTGCCGCGCAGATGGAGCAGAACCTGGCAGAGCACGCGAGTCATCTGCACCGCGCGGCGCCCGGAATGACGGTTCGGCACGCGGAGGACCTACTGATCGCTGACAGCGGCCTCGATGACGACACCTTCAACTTCGTCGGGCTGGCCACCTTCACGGGCGCGAGCGCACCAGCCAGGATCGCCGAGACGCTAACCGAGCTGGCGGCGAGAGGCCGGACCTTCGCCTGGCGAGTCGGGCCGGCCTCGACTCCGGCCACCCTCTCCGCGCTGCTTGCCAGTGCCGGACGGCCACCGGCGCGGCCGGAGCCTGCCATGTGGCTGCCGCTCGCTACCTGGCGGCCGCGCGCAACGCCGCCCCCGCCCGACCTGGAGGTGCGCGAGGTTCGCTCGGTTAGGGAGCTGACCGACTGGTCCTGGGTGCTGGCGGCGAACTGGGATCCGCCGGCGCTGACGGTTGTCCACTTCTATGCGAGCACCGCCGGGCGAGTGCTGGACGCCAGCTGCCCCGCGCGCTTCCTGGTCGGTTACTTCGACGGCCGTCCGGTGTGCTCGGCCGAGGTCATGCTGCACGCAGGCGTCGCCGGCCTGTACGACGTCTCGACGCTGGCCAGTCACCAGGGGCGCGGCTTTG
Organism: Streptosporangiaceae bacterium; assembly: GCA_049675875.1. GTDB lineage: Bacteria > Actinomycetota > Actinomycetes > Streptosporangiales > Streptosporangiaceae > JAJYUU01. The sequence goes on along the minus strand of JBAUAR010000660.1, from coordinate 2,743 downwards.
GCACCGCGATCACGGCCGCAGCGTTGCAGCTCGCTCGCGATTCCGGGGCGCCGGTGGCCGTTCTGCAGGCATCACAGCAGGGCGAACCGGTATACCGTCGGCTCGGTTTTGCTGACTGCGGCGAGTTCACCGAGCATCCGCTGCCGCCGTGACGGAGCACAGCCGGGACGAATCCGAGTAGAGTGCGGCCCACGTAGCGAGCGGCGGCAAACTATGGGGGACCGGTGCGGAACCTGCATTTCGTCGTCATGGCAGGCGCCACTGTGATCCTGGTCGCCGGCTGCTCCGGCGGCGGCCACGGGCCGGCCGCTCCCCCGTCAACCCCGGCCCAGTCGGCGCGGCCTGCCACACCTGCGGCCAGCACCGGCCAGCAGGGGCTCGGCGTGTCGGCCCCACCCGCGCCGTCGGCCACCGGCCCGCTGCGAGTCGTACTGCACGACGCGCTCCCGGTAACCGACAGCACCGGCCAGCCACCTCCGGCCGTGATCTGCACGGAAGCTCCGGACGGGAGCGTGTTCGCCGCGTTCGCGCCAGGGCCGCTGGGCGATGGCGCGGTGGCGCCGTCAGGGTCGGCCGTCTACGTCGTCGACGGCGACCAGCCCGCTCAGGTCGCCGAGCACGCCACGATTCCGGTGTCAGCGCTGGCTGCGGACGACACCTATCTCTATGTCGGCGGCGGCAACCAGATCCTCTCCTACTCCCGGGCAACGGGTGCACTCGCCCGGACCTGGAGCCTGTCCCAGCCAGTGCGGCTGATGACGGTCGCGGCGGGCATGCTGTGGGCCGTCCTCGGCGGCCAGACGGGCGGGCAGCTGGTCGAGATCAACCCAGGCTCTGGCGGCATGACCACCGTCGGCACGGACACCGCGAACGTCGAGTCGGTCGCCGCCGGGCCGCAGGGGATCTACTACGTCGAGTCCGGTGGCGCGACGATCGTGCATATCAGCTCTGACGGGACACGGCAGCAGGCCCCGACGAACCAGACGGTCAACCAGCAACTGTCCGGGCCCGCGGCTATTCAGGCGATTAGCGTGATCGGGGACCAGCTCTTCCTCATCCACGACGCTGGGCAGGGCCTCGACTCGTCCTCGCAGACCTACAACGCCTCGACGCTGGCGGGCCCACAGGCAAACGCGCCGGGAACAGCGGACAACAACCACGCGATAAGCAGCCTCGCGGGTCCCCTCGACCTGGTCAGCGGGGAGAGTGCGACCAACGGCAGCTACGTCGGCCGCTACAACCTCAGCACCGGCGCCGTCACCGACGCGGTCACCTACCCGGCGGACACCGAGGGAATCGGCCCGCTGCTCGGCCCGTATCCGGCGGTTTTCGTCTTCCCGCCGAGCGGTCCGGCCTACCTCGACCGCATCGGCTGACGCGACGCGCGTCGGCGCCGAGGTACTCGTCCGGTTGCCGTAGTGCCTGTTTTCATTGCGGGAACGGGCTTGTTCGGGCTCGCTGCCGCGCGCAGGCGACGCAGCGGACCCGCTCCCATCCGGCCGGAGGTTAGGATCATCCGGCCGGGTAGTACAACGACACCATGGCCTCAGCCAGCAGCCTCGCCAGCAGAGTCAGCAACCTGACCCGGACCGCGGATCGGATCCAGCAGGGCCATGGCTGGCTGGCCATGGGCGTGGCCACCTGGAAGAAGTTCAGCGACGATCGGGCGGGAAACCTGGCCGCACTGGTCGCGTACTACGCGTTCGCGTCGGTGTTCCCGCTGCTGCTGGTGGCCTACACGATCCTCGACCTGCTCGCGCGGGGCAGCCCGACCCTGGCCGACCGGCTGACGAGGGCGCTGCAGGACTACCCAGTCATCGGCAACAACCTCACCGTCGGTCACCCGCTCAATCAGACTGGGCTGGCTCTGGTGATCGGGATCCTGCTGCTGATCTATGCCTCCAAGGGCGTGGCCAACGCCATCCAGAACGCCATGAACGACGTCTGGGCAGTGCCGCGGTACCAGCGGCCGCGCTTCCCGAAGAACCTGGCTCGCAGCATGGGTCTGCTTGCGGTGCTCGGACCGGGCGAAATCATTACGATCGCGCTGTCCACGATCGCCGGCGGCGCGGGTCACCTCGGCGGCGTCGGCGCCAAGATCGCCGCCGTTGTGGTCTCGCTGCTGCTCAACATCATCCTGTTCTGGCTGGGCTTCCGCATCGCGACCTCGAAGGAGGTCCGCGGCCGCGATCTGCGGCTCGGCGCGATCCTCGCCGCGATCGCGTGGCAGATCCTGCAGCTAGCAGGCACACTCTTCATCACCCACTCGCACAGCAACTCGGCTTACGGCACGTTCGGCGTGGTTCTCGGGCTCCTCGCCTGGTTCTACCTGCAGGCGCAGATCACGCTCTATGCAGTCGAACTCGACGTGGTCCGCGCCCGCCGGCTGTGGCCCCGCTCGCTCGCGCCGCCGCCGCTGACCGACGCCGACCTGCGCGCCTTCCAGGCCTATGCCAACTCCGGTCAGCTGCGGCCCGACCTCGACATCACGGTGGCAGCGGCACCGCAGCCAGCCGACCAGCCGCGCGCAGCCGGGCAGCCGCCCGCAGCCGACCACCCGGCGCCCCCAGCCGACCACAGGGCGCCGCCAGCCGACCAGCATCCCCCAACCGACGAGCCACCGACAGCTGGCACGGCACATTCAGCTAGCACGGCACCTTCAGCTGGCACGGCGCCGACAGCCGACCAGCCGCCGCCGGGCGCCGACCGGCCCGAGGCCGTGCCGCCCGACGCTGTCCCGCCC
>JBAUAR010000659.1:0-3426 GCA_049675875.1 Streptosporangiaceae bacterium | reverse complement strand
GCCCAGCCGGCCTCGGTCACCAGCCGGGCCGCGAGCGCGCCGCGCAGCCCGGCTCGCGCCGCCTTCCGGCCGAGCGGGGTCAGGCCGGCATCGCGGGCGTAGGACTCCAGCAGCACGGCCAGCCCGTCGCTGTAGTCGTCAGCGCCGAAGTCGGCGAGACCCGTCCGGCGCACCGCAGATGCGTGCAGGTCGGCGGCCGAGCCGACACCGTCGTTGTCAGCACTGTCCCGGTCCGCCCTGACTGTCATGGCCCGCTAGTGGTGGTACTCGCCGCAGTTGACGTCCAGGCACTGGCCGGTGATCGCGCGCGCGAGCGGCGATGCGAGGAACAGCACCGCGTCGGCGATCTCGTCCGGCTCCGGCAGCCGGCCAAGGTCGGTCGCGGCCGCGGTCTCGGCGTAGATGTCATCGACGGTCACGCCGCGCTTGTGGCCGAGATAGCCGAAGTACCACTGCAGCGACGCACCCCAGATGTGGCCGGGCGCCACCGAGTTCACCCGGATGCCCTGCGGCCCGAGCTCGGTGGCCAGGCTCCCCGCCATCGCCAGCAGCGATGCCTTGGCCATCTTGTACGGCCCCATGGTGCGTTGCGAGAACCGCACCACCATGGAGTTGACGAGCACCACCGCGCCCGACGTGGCGGCCAGTGCCGGAATGAACAGCCGGGTCAGCCGCAGTGCGGCGATCACGTTGTCGTCGAACCCGGCCGTCACCGCCGCGAGGTCGACCGTGCCAAGGTCCTTGATCGGCGGCATCACCAGCGCGTTGTACACCAGCGCGTCGACCCGGCCGAACTCGCTCACCGCCGCCTCGGCCAGGCGCCCGGCGTCAGCTACCGCGGTGACATCGGTAGGCACCACCAGCGCCCGGCGGCCGAGGCCCGCTATCTCCTTGGCCACGTCATCGAGCCGGGACGCCGTCCGCGCCGCGAGCACCACATCGGCCCCCGCCGCGGCGCCGCGCACCGCGATCTGGCGGCCGAGGTCCGGGCCTACCCCGGCGACCACGATCACGCGGTCTTCCAGGAAACCTGTCACAAGGCTCACCGTCCTCTGCCGGCGCGACCACCGGTCATTAGCCCACCATCCGATCGGCGATAGCGGCCTGCCGCGCCGCGATCCGCGCGGTGTACTCGGCCGGGGTGATCCTGGCCTGCGGGTAATAGGGCAGCACCGCCGGCAGGTCCGCGGCAGGCACGACGCGCACGACCGGGCCGTCTGCTGGCCCGAGGTCCCTGGTCAGGCGCTGCCAGCGGATCTGCACGTAGCCACGGGTGCGCCCGGTCAGCTCCAGCCAGTTGCACACGCCGGGGTCGCGCTCACTGATCACGAACCGCAGCATCCCGTCCGGGTCGGTGCGCGCCTGATCGGCGGTGAGACTGGTCTGGTGGTTGATGTAGTCGAGCGAGACATACCAGCAACTGCCGAGCTGAATGCCCTGATAGGGCGCGACGCCCTTGCCCGCGTTGGGCACGGTCACGATCATCGCCTGGCCGGGGGTCAGCTCGAAGTGACCCGCGGCGGAGAACTGGGTCGCCAGCCCGCCGGGAGTGCGCCGCGGCGGCGTCAGCGTGTTGACCGGCTCGCGCAGGTAGAACCACTCGGGAAAGGCGAGGAACGTCCGCAGCCGGGATAGCAGGATCTTGCCGGCCACCTCGTAGCGCCGGGTCGCCTGGGCCTCGTCCGGCGGTGGCGGCGCCATCCCGATCGTGTCGGCGCGCTGGATGCGCACCGTGCCGCGCCGCTCGGCGGCCCAGTCGCTGTATACCTCGCGAACGGCGAGCATCGCGGCGCCGGGACCAAGCGGCACGTAGCCGGGCGGCGGGTCCGGACGCGGCGGCCCGAACCGCAGCTCGAACCCCCCGTCGGCCGCGATGTCGAGGGCGCGGTCGTCGAACGCGGTCAGGCTGTCCGGTACCTCGACCGGCGAGTAGTCGCCGTTCAGCACCTGAAAGCTCAGATCGGTCGTCGTTCCCCGGCGGCCGGTCACCACGTACTCGGCGGTGTCGCGCAGGTAGGCGTGCAGGTAGACGGTATCCGGGTTATCTAGCCCGAGCTTGGTGTAAGGCCCGGTGGACTGCACGAAGAAGGGGAAGTCCCGCTGGTAGGCGCGGGCCATGTACAGCGATGCCTGGATGCTGCCGGCCAGGTAGTCGTATCCCTCCGCCAGGTCCTGCACGGTCTGCACGCGCGGCGCGGCGGTGATGATCCGTTCCGCCTCGAGCACCGCGTCCGCGAACGACTTGGTCAGCACGCCGCGCCTCAGCCCTGGGCCGCGGTCGACCACATGGTGTCGAGGAACCGCAGCGAGGGGGTGTCGTCGAACGAGCTCAGCGTCTCGTAAATCCGCCGGTAGCCAGTGTGGCTGATCCGCCACTGGCCGTCGGCGCCGCGCTCGTAGGAGTCCTGGTAAAACGCCGCCCCCCGGATCCACACGCGGTGCTCCATGGCGATGACCGTGTCCTCGAACGACCACGTTCCCGTCGCGGTGTTGCCGTTGATCGTGATCTCTGGCTGGCCACACCGGTGCACGGTAGTGATTTCCGGGCCGAGGTTGTCGCGCAGGTAGCCGATGATCTCGTCCCGGCCGTGCAGGCTCAGCTGGCCGCGCACCGCGTGCGTGCCGTACTCGGCGCTAGCGTCGGCCGTGAACACCTCGGCGATCTCGTCCCACCGCTTGAGGTCGACGCAGCGCAGGTAGCGGTACTTGAGCTGGCGGATTTCCTCGAGCGCGGCAAGGTCCATCGCAGCGGCCTTTCCCTCGGGCTGATTTCCAACTAGAACATGTTCTACTGCGAGGGGTCAACCAGAGCTCCAGCCAGGATCGGAGGCACCGTGCGCTTCTGCTACGCCGAGTCGATGACGGATCCGTCGTTCTACCCGCCGCTGGCCCGGGCCGCCGAGGACGCCGGCTACGACTCGATGGTCATCCCCGACAGCATCTGCTATCCGGCACGCTCCGACAGCGTCTATCCCTTCAACCCGGACGGCACCCGCGAGTTCCTCGAGGACAAGCCGTTCCTCGAGCCGTTCTCGCTGATCCCGGCGCTCGGGGCGGTGACACAGCGGCTGCGGTTCATCACGTTCGTGCTCAAGCTGCCGATCCGGCACCCGGTGCTGGTGGCGAAGCAAGTCACCTCCACCGCCGTGCTCACCGGCAACCGGCTGGCGCTCGGCGTGGGGACCAGCCCGTGGCGCGAGGACTACGAGGTGCTCGGCGTGCCGTGGCAGGGACGCGGGCAGCGGATGGACGAGGCCCTCGCGATCGTGCGGGGCCTGTCCGCCGGCGGGTATTTCGAGTTCCACGGCGAGAGCTATGACATCCCGCCGGTCAAGCTGGCGCCGGTGCCGTCGCGGCCGGTGCCGGTGCTGATCGGCGGCCACGGCGAGGCCGCGCTGCGGCGGGCAGCGATGACCGGAGACGGCT
>JBAUAR010000658.1:0-21666 GCA_049675875.1 Streptosporangiaceae bacterium | reverse complement strand
CCAGCCGACCTCGGCCTGCCGGCCGCGTGCCGTCGCCGGCACGGCGGCGAGGGCGTACACCGGCAGGCCCAGCGTCGCGCTCTCGTCGACGTCCCGGCAGGCTCCGTCCACGATCACGCCGGCCACGCCGCGCATGGTGGCGGCCAGGGACAGCACGCCGCCCCAGCCGGCCGCGTCGACGCGGCCGCCAGCCGCCACCACGATCACGTCTCCGGCCGTCGCGGCTTCGATCGCAGCAGTGCCAAGGTGCCGGCCCGCGGTACCGGTGGCGCCAATGGGACCGAGCGCGACAGTGCTGACCGGCCCGGTCACTCGCCGCGCGACAGTGAGCGCGCGCAGGCCGTGCGCGACGCCGGCCAGCCCGAGCTGGTCCATGGCGTCCGAGCAGGCGCAGGAGTCCAGCGCGGCGAGCCGCGCCAGTAGCGGGGCGGGCGTGCTCAGCGCGCCCATACCCAGCGGGCCAGCCGGCCCACGAGCTCCAGCTTGGCCCGCTGGCCGACAGCGGACACGGGATTGCTGGCCGGCACCGACGCGAACCCGCACTGGGTGCTGAGGGCCAGCTCGGCCAGCGGCTTGATCTGGGCCGCCTCGGCGATCCTCTCCTCGACCTCGCCCGCGTCCTCGAGCCGGTCGGACTTCGTCGTCAGCAGTCCCAGCGCCACGACCGTGCCGGGCCGCACCTCGCCCAGCGGCGCGAACGTCCCGGCCCGATCCGAGTCATACTCCAGGAGCAGCCGGTCAAAGTTCAGCCGCGGGAACAGCAGGCTGGAGATCGCGCCGTAGCCGCCGGCCGAGTGCCACGCGCCGCCGGGACCGTTCCCGCGGCAGATGTGCAGCGCGCTAGTAACCCCGGTGATGCCGTCCAACAGCGAGTTATCCAGCTCGGCATCGAAGATCGTCTCCGCGTCGGGGTCGCGCCCGTCGGCCGCCATCGCGGCGCGGGTGTCCGGGTCGCACAGTGAGCCGTAGTTGGGGGCGTCCAGCTGGATGTAGTCGCAGCCGAGCGCGATGAGCTCCCGGACGACCTCGCGCTGATAGTCGCGGATCTCGGTAAGGAATTGCTCGCAGTCGCGGTAGGCACCCGTGGAGTGCTCCGGAGACCAGTACCGGCGGTGATAGCTGGGCGCGGCCATCGTGAACTTGGTCCGGGCGTGCGCGTGCCGGACCAGGAATGCGTACTCGTCGGTCATGGTACCGGTCCGCGCCGCGTCGGCCACCCGCCGAACCACCGACGGATAGCCGCCGCCCGCTTGCACGGGGCTCGCTGGCCCCGGCACTGCCCCGCGCCAGTTGAGCGCTCCGCGGCCGGGCGTGACGTCGAAGCAGTCGAGATAGCGCGTCGTCTGCGCCCACGCCATCCGGCGCACCTCGCCGTCGGTGATCACGTCGAGTCCGGCGTCTTCTTGCAGTCGGATCGCGTCGATGACGGCCTCGTCGAGTACGAGTACCGCCGCCGGGTCGGCCGGGCCGGCCCTGGCGGCGCCGACAACCTCGTCCGTGCGCAGCAGGCTGCCCACCGTCTCAGCCCGCGGTTCGTCGCCCATGCTTCTCTCCTCAGCGGACAGTCTGTGCCAGCGGACAGTCTGTGTCAGCTGACAGTCTGTGTCAGCGGACAGCGCCGGTCCGGCCGCAGCCGGGCGTCTCAGCGGCCGACTTTGGCCAGCCCCCGCACTACCCGGGCTGGGTTCTCGTTGAAGATCTTCTTCTTGTCATCCTCGGACAGGAACCCGAAGTCACCGATCACGGGCACCAGGTCGTCGCAGGTACGGCCGGTCTCTGGCCGCACGGCGCGGCCCGAGCCCGGTGCCTCACTGCCGAACAGCATCCGGCCGACGCCGCGCTGCCGGATGGCGGCCTCAAGAAAGATGAGGTCGTACCCGCAGGTGTCGTAGAACAGGTTCCGGCTAAGGTCCTTCTGCGCCAGGTGGTGGTCGGTCGGGATGAACCGGTCGAGCGCCCCGCCGCAGTGGCAGATGATAACCCGGAGCTCGGGGAACCGTTCGAACACGTCGCCATGGCTGAGGAACTGCCCGGCCAGGTACTGCTCAGTCAGGAAGCCGAGCTGGTAGTTGTGCGGGACAACGCGATAGCGCGGGTCCAGCGAGTTGGTGCCGTGCACGATGATCGGGATGTCCAGTTCCTGACACCGTTCGTACAGCGGGTACCAGTACGGCTCGTGCATGCCCGGCGTCGTCCGCCGGCCCGCCGGGTCCGGCGAGGCGTACGCCGCCACGAACCCGTACTCGGTCACGCACCGGTTCAGCTCGCCGATGCAGTGCGACGCGTCCGGAGCATCGCTCAGCTGCGGCAGCGCGCACGCGCCGAGGAACCGGTCAGGGAAGAACGTGCACTGCTGGTGGATCATGTCGTTGACGTACCGGGTCCACGCGGGCACGAGGTGCGGCTCCATCCAGCCCATCGTCAGGAACGGACGCGGGCCGATGATCTGGACGTCGATGTTCCGGTCGTCCATGTATTTCGCGTGACCGGCGGCCGCCGCCCGGAAGTCCTCGACGGTCACCCCGGCCGGGCCCGCCGCCGGCTGGCCTACCGGGCTCGCCATCGGCGTATTCGAGCCCAGCATCATCACGAGGAAGGAGTTGGCGGACGGCGGCACGGTGACGTGGCCGTGGACGTCGAGCACTGGGACGTCGTGATACACAGCTGATCCTTTCCGTCTCTGCCCGGCCTGGCCTAGTTCCAGTAGGCGAAGGCCATCCCGGTGCCCGTACCCGCTGGGCTCCGGTAGCCGGGAACGTAGTCGATGGCGGTCGCGGCGAGGCCTTCCAGCGCGCCCGCCGCAGCCACCCAGTTCAGGATCTCCGAGTTCCCCGATCGCAGCTGAGCCCGGGACAGCGACGTGAGCAGCCTGGGGTCACGATCGGTGATACCGGCCAGCACCCGGCGGTCCAGATCTTCGTCGATCACGAAATGGGTGAGGCCGCCCGAGGCGATGACCGCCACGCGCGCGCCAGAGTCCCAGCTCTCGACGGCGCGGCGGACCACCTGCCCGAGACCGTAGCACCGCGCCGCCGAGGGCACATTCGGCTGGTAGTAGGTGTTCACGAACATCGGAACGATCGGCGTGCTGGCCGGGAGCCCGAGCCGGTAGCGCGGAAACGTGAACGCGTGGCCGAGAGTGCGCCCGGCCGGCTGCTCAGTGAACAGCATGATGTCGAAATCGGCACCAACGAGCTGCTCGGTGACGTGACGGCTCAGCTCGGCGCTCACGGGATGCCGTTCAGGGTGGTCGGAGTGCACGGCCCACGAGGCAGCGCGGATCCCTTTCGGCATCCGCGCGAGCGCATCCCCTGCTGGCGGGAAGTCGACGAGCTCGTGGCCGGCGAAGCAGGCGAGCGCCGGGATGCCATCATCGAGGAACAGCTCGCGCTGGTCGTCGCCGATCACGATGGCGATATCCGGGTCGGCCTTGGTCAGCCGTTCCGAAAGGTCCGCGATGGCGTCCTGGCAGCGGCCGTACTTCGCGTCCCAGACGGCCGGGTCAAGCTCGCGCTCCATGTCCGGGCGAGCGGCCGCGAGGATCTCGTCCCAGCCGTGATACTCGCCGTCCTTACCGAGCAGCCGGGGCTGCCGCCGGTCGCGGTCGGCGTGATCGGGCCACATGTCCACGCCCGAGCTGAGCTGCGGGGTGTGCGACGAGGCGATGCCCAGCACGATGTCCGCCATTCCCGGCCTCCTCGTCGTGAGCGCGGCTCTCACGCTAGGAAGCCGGCCAGCCGCCGTCAACCGGTCCTTTCACCCGGCAAAACGATTTCGCCGCGTCATCAGGGCGTGACACCCGACAGGTTCAGCCCCACCACGCCGGCCAGGATCAGGCCGAGCGAGACCAGTTTCGCGGCCGAGACGACGTCGCCGAGGAACACCATGCCGACGGTCGCGGCGCCTGCGGCGCCGATCCCAGTCCACAGCGCGTAGGCGGGCCCGACATCGAGGTCGCGCAGGGCAACGGTGAGCAGGCCGAAGCTGAGCAGCGCGGACACCGCGAAGCCAGCCGTCGGCCAGGGCGCCGACATCCCGTTGCTCAGCTTCAGGCAAACGGCGAAGACCGTCTCGAACAACCCCGCGGCGATGATGACCAGCCATGCCATCGCCGAACCTCCTTCCGCGCCCGCCGGGTTCCTGGCTACCGGGTTCCTGGCTACCGGCGCGGCGCGGAACCGCCGTGTGCACGGCGCGCAGCCGCGATGGAAAGACCTGCATTGCCGCGGAAACAAAAAGCCCCGAACCACGATGTGGTGCCGGGGTGTCCTTCATGTCCGGAAGATCACATTGCTCCCGCGATAGGACTCGAACCTATAACACACCGGTTAACAGCCGGATGCTCTGCCAATTGAGCTACGCGGGACCGCCGGCGCCTGGTCCCGGCCGCTGGCTCGGGGTTCGGCGCCGCGGGCACCAGGGTAGCGCACCGTCCCGGTACCTCGCGCACCCGGCGAGCGGCCCGGCGGCCAGGACTCGGCTGGTCGCAGCGCCATGCCGCCGGCGTGCATGGACGGACGCTGAGCGGGGCAGTTAGGCAGCAAACCTGTTCAGGGAAGAGGCCCAGATGCGTATGTATCGAGCGAGCTTCGTCGCCGGGTTCGCCGCCGGCTTCGTGACCGGCGCGCGTTCCGGCAAGGAGACTTACGACCAGATCGTGAAGTATGCGAAGACGGCCTTCGAGCACCCGGCCGTCCAGCAGGCCCGCGGGACCGTCCAGACCCAGGCCACCGGGATAGCCCAGAAGGTCGGCGGGCAGCTAGCCGACAAGATGCCGCAGGTGGCTCACAGCGCGGCGCATTCCGTCACCGATCGCATCCCGGGGATGCGGCGTACCGACAATGGCGCCAAGAGTGACGCCGAGGCCAGCACGTTCGCGACCACCGGCAGTCCCGCCAAGCCTGGCGTCAACCCAGGCGCCAAGCCGGGCGCCAGCCCCGGCTCGGACCCGGCACTGTAGGCGGGCCGGCGGCCAGCCCGGCACTGTGAGCGGGCCGACGGCCGACCCGGCGCCGTGGGCAAGCCAGCGGAACGTTCCATCGACTTGGCGCCCAACCCGACCTTTATGCCGTATTTGTGCGCGTCGAGTCGGTGGAGAGTCGGAATACTGCCCTTGTCGCGCCCGCGGCAGACGCGTTAGGCCCGCGGCTGGACACCAGAAACGGTCCCGCGAGCTCGCTAGGCCAGATACTCGCGCAGCAGCTGAGCCCGGCTGGGATGCCGCAGCTTGGCGAGCGTCTTGGACTCGATTTGGCGGATCCGCTCCCTGGTCACCCCGAACTCCCGGCCCACTTCCTCCAGCGTGCGCGGATGCCCGTCGGTCAGGCCGAACCGAAGCTGGATGATCCGCTGCTCGCGGACGTTGAGGTGGCCAAGCACCTGGTCCAGCTGGTCCTGCAGCATGATGAAGGCCGCGGCCTCCATCGGCACCACGGCGTCGGCATCCTCGATGAAATCCCCGAGATCGGAGTCCTCCTCGCCGATGGGTGACTGCAGTGACACCGGCTCCTGGGCGATCCGCAGGATCTCGGCCACCCGGTCCGCGGTCAGGCCCATCTCGTCGCCGATCTCCGCCGGCGTGGCCTCACGACCGAGATCCTGGTGCAGCTGCCGCTGGATCCGGCTCATCTTGTTGATCGTCTCGACCATGTGCACCGGGATCCGGATGGTCCTGGCCTGGTCCGCGATAGCCCGGGTGATGGCCTGCCGGATCCACCAGGTGGCATACGTCGAGAACTTGTAGCCCTTGGTGTAGTCGAACTTCTCCACCGCGCGGATCAGCCCGAGGTTCCCTTCCTGGATCAAGTCGAGGAAGACCAGGCCCCGGCCGATGTACCGCTTGGCGATCGAGACGACGAGACGGAGGTTGGCCTCGATGAGCCGCTGCTTGGCGGCGATCCCGTCGGCGGCGATCAGCATCAGTTCGGCTATCGCAGCACCGCCGCAGACGCCCTGCAAGCCGCCCTGCATCTTCTCTTCGGCGAACAACCCGGCCTCGATCGCCTTGGCCAGCTCGACCTCGTCGTGCGCGGTCAGCAGCGGGACCCGGCCGATCTCCCGAAGGTAGATCCGGACCAGGTCGCCGGTGACCGCGCGGCGCGCCTCGGTGTGAACCTGCCGCGGCAGCACGCCGTCCGCTTCCGGGGCCGGCTCGGTGATGTCGACGCCCTCGTCGGCCAGCAGCTTGAGCACGCCGTCGACGGCGTCGGTGGACAGATCACAGCGCTCGAAGGCAGCCGTCAGCTCGGTCATGGCGACTGAACCGCGCTCGCGCGCGTGAGCAATGAGATCGGCTACCAGGTCAACGGGGGGTGCAGCCGTGCTACTCATGCAGACCAGTCTGCGTCAGGAAGCGCCAGCACTACGGTCACACTATTGTCACCTGCGAGCCAGTAGCGCCGACCCTCGGTCGTGTGCCTTACTGACCGCCCGTCGCTCGTTCCAAGAGCACCTTGTGCCGCTGCTCGAGCGCCACGAGGTCACCGAAGATCCGATTGTAGGAGGGCTCGCTCACCGGATTCAGCCGTTGCAACCGCGACTTGACGGTGGCGATTTCCCGGTTAACGGCGAGCTCTTCGACCTGCGCCAGCACCTTTTCGGCGAAGGCCGCGTCCGGCTCGCCGTTCCGGCCGGGCACTTCGATTGGCTCCACCGCGAGCCTCGCGACGAAGGTCCTGGCGATATCGTCCGGCGCCGCCGCGCGCAGCCGATCCGACCACTCGCGAGCCGGTCCAGCACTCCCGACGCCGCCGGTCGCGGCGATCAGCTCGCACACTGCCGCGTGCCCGGGCACCGTAAAGTCGGCCGGCGTCAGCGCGTCGAAGGCCGGGCCGCACAGGGCTGGCCGCTGCACGGCGAGCTTCAGCGCCTGACGCTCCACGCTGACGACAGGATCGTGCTCGTCATACCGGTCCCGGTCCGGCCGGATCATTCCGGCCCGATCAGGGGGCTGGCCCACGCCACCGTCCGGCGCGTGTCCAGGCCCGGCGTCCGGACTCGCACCGGCGCTCCCGCCGCCCCGACCGCGTGCGCCCGGTCGTTCCGCCTTGCCGACCCGGGCGCCGACGCGTTCCACCACGAACGCCTCGTCCATGATCCCGGTCCACCGATCCAGGTTGCGGGCGTAGAGGTGGCGCAGGCCCCGGTCCTTGATCCGGCCCACGATAGGTGCCGCAGCGTCCAGCGCGGCGAGCTTGCCCTCGGTGCGGTCCAGGTTGTGCGGCGCGATCGCGGCGCGGATGGCGAACTCGAAGAGCGGCACTCGCTGCGCTACCAGGTCGCGCACGGCCGCGTCGCCTCTGGCTAGCCGCAGATCGCACGGATCCAGGCCGTCACCCTGGACGGCGACGTACGTCTGGGTAGCGAATCGTTCTTCCCACACGTATGCGCGTTCGGCGGCGCGCTGGCCGGCCGCGTCGCCATCGAAGGTAAAGATGACTTCGCCACGGAACTGGCTGTCGTCCATCAGCAGCCGCCGCAGCGTCGCGACGTGCGTCTCCCCGAACGACGTGCCGCACGTCGCTACGGCCGTCGGGACGCCGGCCAGGTGGCAGGCCATCACGTCGGTGTAGCCCTCAACAACAACTGCCTGCCGCCGCTGCGCGATCTCGCGCTTGGCCAGGTCCGCGCCGTACAGCACCGCGCTCTTCTTGAACAGCGCGGTCTCGGGCGAGTTCAGGTATTTCGGCCCGTCGTCATCCGCGGCCAGCTTGCGGGCGCCAAACGCGATGACATCGCCGGTCACGTCGGCGATCGGCCATATCAGCCGACCGCGGAACCGGTCGATCGGCCCGCGCCGCCCCTGACTGGCCAGCCCGCCGCCCAGCAGCTCGGCCTCGGTGAAGCCGCGGCCGCGCAGATGATTCGTGACCGCTTCCCACTCGGCGGGCGCGTAGCCCACGCCGAACCGCTGCGCGTCGGCGCGCTCGAACCCGCGCTCGGCCAGGAACTCGCGGGCGATGGCCGCGGCCGGGGTGTCCAGCTGCTCGGCGTAGAAGTCGGCCGCCGCCCGGTGCGCCTCGATCAGCCTGCGCCGCCGGGACTGCTCCTGGCCCGGAATGTGGCCGCCCTGCTCGTAGCGCAGCTCGATCCCCGCCCGTTTCGCCAGCCGCTCGACCGCCTCGGTGAAACTGAGATTGTCGATCTTCTGGACGAACTTGATGACGTCGCCGCCCTCGCCCTCGGAAAAGCAGTACCAGAGCCCTCGTGACGGGGTCACGTTGAACGACGGCGTCTTCTCCTCATGGAAGGGGCACAGGCCCTTGAGCGAGTCGGCGCCTGCGCTCCGGAGCTGGAGATACTCGCCGACGACCTCGTCGATGGCCGAGCGCTCCCGGATTAGCGCGATGTCCTCGTCGCGAATCCGGCCTGCCATTTCCGCCCTTCTCCGCGCTCGCTCGCTGCCGTGCTGCTCGCCGAGTCTAGTGCCGCCGGTCGGCCCGCACCGGCCGACAAGCCGAGTGCCCGCACCCCGCCTGGCTTGGTAGCGTCACCGGGTGCGACAGGTACTCGTGCTCTGGGACATCGACAACACGCTGGTGCACGCCGGCGGTACTGGCCGCGCCCTCTACCAGCTGGCGCTCGCCGAACTGTACGGCGTCGATCTGGCCATGCCGACCACGTCGATGGCCGGCCGGACGGACGCGTCCATAGCGGCGGAAGTGCTGACCGCCGTCGGCGTGGATGCGACGGCCGAGCTGCCACGTTTCCACCGGGTGCTTGCGGCGCGAGCGCCCGAACTCGCCGACATGGTGCGCGAGCGCGGCGTCGTACTGCCAGGCGCCCGCGAGGCCCTGGCCGCGGTTGCCCAGCACGCTGCCGACGGCACGGTGGTGCAGTCGCTGCTGACCGGCAACCTGCCTGCTCTCGCCGCCGTCAAGCTGACCGGTCTCGGCCTCACCGAGCACCTCGACCTCGACATCGGGGCGTACGGCGACGTGAGCCAGGTGCGCGCTGATCTGGTGCCGGTAGCACGGCGGAACGCAGCTGCCCGCTACGGCACCGACTTCGCCGGGCGCGCCACGGTGATCGTCGGCGACACTCCGCACGACGTGGGCGCGGCCGTCGCTACCGGTGCCCGCGCGGTCGGCGTGGCGACAGGAGAGTTCTCGGTGCAGCAACTCGCCGACGCGGGAGCTGACGTCGTACTACCGGATCTCGCCGACACCGGCACGGTCGTCACTGCGATCCTCGACGGTGTCTGACACGAGATGCCCTGGATCTCCGCGGCGCCCATCCCAGCCGGTGATCCCCGGAGCCTCGCGACTAGGCGGTGGTGAGCATCGCCGCCAGCTCATCGGCACTGAAGTCCGGCCGCGCAGGCCAGAGCTCCCAGTGCATCGCTCCGACCTCCGCGGGGTCGTCGCTGAGCTCGTAGCCCGACAGGTCATCCAGCGTCTTGAGCTTGACCTTGTTCAGGCCGACGCCGCAGGCGTGCACGATCACGTAGGCGTCGGGATACGCCACGCTGAAGCCTGACTGCCAGCTCCCCAGGCTAGTGGTGCGCGCCTCCTGCCGGCCCCAGCGGGTCACCGGCCAGTCACGATATTCGTCCGCTCGCTGGCAGGCGTGGTTGACGAGCGACCCGACCAGTCCGTCCGGTCGCTCGGCTGGCTTGCTGATCTGGTGCAGTGCCAGGTTCGCCTGCGTATACGTCGTCTCGAACGCGATCTCGCGGACCGGATCGAAGCCCCATGCCCGCGCCTCGTGATCGACGCGCTGACGCGGGTAGGTGCACGTCAGGACCATGGCCGAGTCGTTAGCGTGACCGAGCCGCATGCCTCGGGCTGGTTGGTCGCGGCGGCCGTGAACTGGCTCGATCCAGCGCAGTGACGGCCAGTCGGCGGCTAGCCCCCACGCCATGAAGTCAGTGACCGAAGTTTCCATGCGTGACACCTTCTCACGCTGAGTAGCCATGGTGTCTGCGGCACGCGCAAAGGTTTCGTCACGCACTGTGTTCAACACCCGAACATCGCGCACATGCTGTTGGTATTCGCCGCGGCGTCCGCCGGATACCCCGACACAGCCGCAGCGGACTGCTCAGCCGGGCTGGCTACCGGCGCTCGGGCCGGCCCAGCCGCTGGTGCCACGCCAGCGCCGACGTGTCGGTGAGCGAGGCGACCTGGTCGATCACCACGCGCAACCGGGCGCGATCGTCGGAAGCCGCTGCGAACTCCGGCCGGAACAGCGCGTCGAGAGTCTCCGGCGCGCCCGCGGCGATCGCGTCGGCCAGCTCGGCGATGATCTCCCGCTCGCGTGCCTGCGCCTCGGCCACGCCCGCGCGCCGCATGACGTAGGACGCCGTCACGCCCTTGAGCAGCGCACATTCCAGCCGCTGCTGGCGGGGGACCGCCAGGTCGGCCGAGTACCGGCGCAGCGGCGGCTGCCCGGATGGCCTCGTGGCCCGCTGCACGGCCGAGCAGAACCGCCCGATCAGCTCGCTGGTCAGGTGCTTGACCGCGGCCAGCGCGTGCAGGCTGCCGTCGAAGTCGGCGGGCCAGCACTCCAGCGCCAGCAGCCGGGTAAACACCTCGTCCAGCTCCGCCGGTGTCGTCAGACCGGGCGGGCAGTAAGACTCCAGGGTCAGCTGGCACACGCTGGTACGTTCCGCAGGGTCGCGCAGCGCAGCCAGGGTCACCAGACCGGCCTGCAAGCCGTCCTCGAGATCGTGCACGGAGTAGGCGACATCATCGGCCCAGTCCATGACCTGGGCCTCCAGGCATGGACGCTCGGGCGGCGCGCCCGCCCGGATCCAGGCGAACGCCGCGGCGTCGTCGCCGTAAGCGCCGTACTTCCCGGCCGAGCTCGCTGCCTCCCCCGGCCCGAGCCACGGGTACTTCAGCGTCGCATCCAGCGTTGCCCGGGTCAGGTTCAGGCCGGCGCCGGGCACCTTCGCCTCGAGGCGCGTGATCAGCCGCAAACTCTGGGCGTTCCCCTCAAATCCGCCGCACCTGGCAGCAAGCTCTGCCAGCGCGGCCTCCCCGTTGTGACCGAACGGCGGATGGCCGAGGTCGTGCGCGAGGCAGGCGGCATCGACGAGGTCCGCGTCACAGCCGAGAGCCGCGCCGACCTCACGGCCGATCTGCGCGCACTCCAGCGAGTGCGTGAGCCGGGTGCGCGGGAAATCTCCCGAGCCGACCGCGACGACTTGCGTCTTGGCGGCCAGCCGCCGCAGCGCCGCGCTGTGCAGCACGCGAGCGCGGTCCCGGACGAACGGGCCGCGGCCGGCCAGGCCGTCGGCTCCCACGAGCTTGGGCGGCTCCACGGCCCACCGCTCGGTCGCGTGGTGGTCGTAACCGTCATGCTCGGCGAGTCGGCCTTCCGGACCCCCCGGAGAAGTCACCTGCTGTCGCTGCCCCCCGTGCTCTCCAGCGCGGCGGCGCGACCCGCCTCCAGCCGGGCCACCGGCACCCGGAACGGGGAACAGGACACGTAGTCCAGGCCCGCGGCGTGGAAGAAGTGCACCGAGTCCGGGTCACCGCCGTGCTCGCCACAGACGCCGATCTTCAGGTCCGGCCTGGTCGCCCGGCCCTCCTCGACCGCGATCTTCACCATGCGACCAATACCCTCCGCGTCGAGCGTCTCGAACGGCGAGACGCCGAACACGCCGAGGTCGATGTACCGGCTGAAGAACGAGCCTTCGACGTCGTCGCGGGAAAATCCCCAGCCCATCTGTGTCAGGTCGTTGGTACCGAAGGAGAAGAACTCGGCCGCCTGGGCGATCTGCCCGGCCGTCAGCGCTGCCCGCGGCACCTCGATCATGGTCCCGATCAGCGTGTGCACGCTGGTGCCGGTCTCCTCCGCAACCTGCGCGAGGACCTTCTCGGCCTCCTCCCGGGCCGCCTCGAGCTCCTGAACGGCGCCGACCAGCGGAATCATGATCTCTGGCCGCGGGTCGCCGCCGGCCTTCACTCGGTCCGCCGCGGCGTGCGCGATCGCGCGGACCTGCATCGCGTACAGGCCGGGGACCACCAGGCCCAGCCGAACGCCACGCAGGCCGAGCATCGGGTTCTGCTCGTGCAGCCGGCGCACCGCCTCCAGCAGCTTGCGGTCCTGTGCGGTGGCGGCATCGCCCGCTAGGGCGATCTTGACCGACAGCTCGGTCAGGTCGGGCAGGAACTCGTGCAGCGGCGGGTCGAGCAGCCGGATCGTCGTCGGCAGGCCGTCCATCGCCGCGAAGATTTCGACGAAGTCGCCCCGCTGCAGCGGCTCGAGCGCGTCCAGTGCGGACTCTCGGGTCTCGTCGTCCTCGGCCAGGATGAGCCGCTCGACCAGCTGGCGCCGCTCGCCGAGGAACATGTGCTCGGTACGGCAGAGGCCAATGCCTTGAGCACCGAAGCGCACCGCGCGGGCCGAGTCCTCGCCGTTGTCGGCGTTGGTCCGTACGCCGAGACGCCGCTTGGCGTCCGCGTGGGCCATCAGGCGGTGCACGGCCTCGACGAGTTCATCGGAGGAGGGGTCGATCTTGCCCTCGAAGTACTCCACGACCGGGGACGCGACGACCGCGACCTCGCCCAGGTAGACCTGGCCAGAGGTGCCGTCGATCGAGATCACGTCTCCCTCGGAGACCGTGGTGCCGCCCGCCGAGGTGAACTTCTTGCCGTGGACGTCGACCTCGAGCTCGTCAGCGCCGCAGACGCAGGTCTTGCCCATGCCACGGGCGACGACGGCCGCGTGGCTGGTCTTGCCGCCGCGGCTGGTGAGGATGCCCTGGGCGGCGATCATGCCGTGCAGGTCGTCCGGGTTGGTCTCGCGGCGGACCAGGATGACGTGCTCGCCCCGGCCGGCCCACTCAACCGCGGTAGCCGAGTCAAAAACGGCCTTGCCCACAGCTGCGCCGGGCGAGGCGCTGATGGCCTTAGTGATCTTCTTGACGCCCGAGCCGGCCTCAAAGCGCGGGAACATCAGCTGGGCAAGCTGGCCGCCGCTGACCCTGGTCAGCGCCTCATCCATGTCGATGAGGCCCTGGTCGACCAGCTGCGTGGCGATCCGGAATGCGGCAGCGGCGGTGCGCTTGCCCACCCGGGTTTGCAGCATCCACAGCTTGCCGCGCTCGATGGTGAACTCGATGTCACAGAGGTCCTTGTAGTGGTTCTCGAGCGTGGCCATGATGTCCATCAGCTCGGCGTAGGACTTGCCGTCGATCCGCTCGAGGTCCTGCAGCGGGACGGTGTTGCGGATACCGGCCACCACGTCCTCGCCCTGGGCGTTCTGCAGGTAGTCGCCGTACACGCCCTGCTGGCCGCTACCTGGGTCACGGGTGAAGGCCACGCCGGTGCCGGAGTCGGCCCCGAGGTTGCCGAACACCATGGTCACGATGTTGACGGCGGTGCCGAGGTCGGCCGGGATGCGTTCCTGCCGCCGGTACAGGATGGCCCGGTCGGCGTTCCACGAGTTGAAGACCGCCGCGACGGCCAGGTCCATCTGCTCGCGCGGCTCCTGCGGGAAGTCGCGGCCGGTCTTGTCCTTGACGATGGCCTTGAATGTCTCCACCAGACCCTGCAGGTCCTCGGCGTCAAGATCCAGGTCATTCTTGGTGCCCTTGGCCTGCTTGGCGGCGTCGATCGCCTGCTCGAACTCGTGGCCATCGATATCGAGGACGGTCTTGCCGAACATCTGGATCAGCCGCCGGTAGGAGTCCCAGGCGAACCGCTCGCTGCCCGCCTGCTTGGCGAGGCCGTGTACCGACTCATCGGACAGGCCGATGTTGAGGACGGTCTCCATCATGCCCGGCATCGAGAACTTCGCCCCGGACCGGACGCTGACCAGCAGCGGGTCGGCGTGGTCCCCGAGCTTGCGGCCCATCGCCTGCTCGAGCTCGGATAGGTGCGCGCTGACCTCCGCGCCGAGGCTGTCCGGCACCGAGCCGTGCTCGAGGTAATAGCGACACGCATCGGTGGTGATGATGAAACCGGGAGGAACGGGCAATCCGAGGTTGGTCATCTCTGCCAGGTTGGCGCCCTTGCCACCGAGCAGGTCCTTCATGTCCTTGTTGCCCTCGGTGAAGTCGTAGACGAGCTTCGGCACTGGAAAGCACTCCTTGGTTGCCGGTCCCCGGCCTGGCGGCCCTCGGTTCCGAGCCTATCGACCCCGCGACACCGCCGGAGCGACGGTCGGCCGACCCGCGGCGAACACCGCGATAGCAAAGCGCCAGCTGAGGGCGTGACTGGCCGACCGAGCCCTGCCCGGCCGACAATGGCACCCATGACACAGCGCACTACAACTGTTGGGCTGCTCAACCCCGGTGAGATGGGCGCGGCCGTCGGGCAGTGCCTGACGGGCCGCGGGCTGGAGGTGCTGTGGGCCTCCGATGGCCGCAGCGCGGAGACCACCGACCGGGCCAAGGCGGCCGGTCTCGCCGACGCCGGCACCGCGCGGGACCTGGCGGCGCAGGCCAGAGTCATCCTCTCGGTCTGCCCGCCGCACGCGGCGGTCGACGTCGCGTGGGCCGTGCACGGCTTCACTGGCGTGTATGTGGATGCCAACGCCATCGCGCCCGGCACCGCGCGCCAGATCGCCGAGCTGATCGCGGCGGGCGGCGGCCGGTACGTGGACGGCGGCATCATCGGGTCGCCGCCGACTGTGCCCGGCGCGGCCCGGCTGTACCTGTCCGGAGCCGACGCGGCCGCCGTGCGCGCGGTGCACGACCTGTTCGACGGCACCGCGCTGGAGCCGCGGATTGCCGCCGGAGCGCCGACCGCCGCCTCCGCGGTGAAGATGGCCTACGCCGCCTGGACGAAGGGCAGCTCGGCGCTGCTGCTCGACGCCCGGGCGCTCGCGCGGGCCGAAGGGGTCGAGGATGCGCTGCTGGCGGAGTGGGCGTTGTCCCAGCCACGGCTCGCCGGTCAGCTCGAGCGGTCGGCCGAGGCCGCCGTCACCAAGGGCTGGCGGTGGGTAGGCGAGATGGAGGAGATCGCGCACACCATGGCTGACGCTGGCCTGCCTGATGGCTTCCACCAGGCCGCGGCCGAGATCTACCGCCGCTCCCCTCGGATTGGCGAGCAGCTCAGCGGCGCCGAGGCGGCGGCCGCAGTGCTGACGGCCCTCGTGGACCCCGGCTGACGGGCAGTCCGGGTAGCCGGTCAGCAGCCGGCCAGCCGCTCCGACAGGTAGGACACCAGGCTGTCGATGCCGACTCGATCCTGCTGCATGGAGTCGCGCTCGCGCACCGTCACCGCCTGGTCCTGCAGTGAGTCAAAGTCGACCGTGACGCAGTACGGCGTGCCGATCTCGTCCTGCCGGCGGTACCGGCGGCCGATCGCGCTGGCGTCATCGAAGTCGCAGTTCCAGTGCTGGCGCAGCGCAGCGGCGATGTCCCTGGCCTTGGGCGACAGGTCGGCGTTGCGGGATAGCGGCAGCACCGCGACCTTGACCGGGGCGAGTCGGTAGTCCAGCCGCAGCACGGTGCGCTTCTCCAGCTTGCCCTGCGCGTCGGGAGCCTCGTCCTCCGCGTACGCCTCGAGCAGGAAGGCGAGCATGGACCGGTCGACACCGACCGCGGGCTCGATCACGTACGGCGTGTACCGCTCGTTCGTCTCGGGGTCCAGGTAGGTCATGTCCGCGCCGGAAGCCTGGGCGTGCACGCCCAGGTCGTAGTCGGTCCGGTTCGCGATGCCCTCGAGCTCACCCCACTCGCTGCCGGGGAAGTCGAACCGGTACTCGAGGTCGACCGTGCGCTTGGAATAGAAGGACCGCTTCTCGGCCGGGTGCTCGTACTGACGCACGTTCTCCTTGCTCAGCCCAAGATCGAGGAACCAGGCCTCCCTGGTGGTGATCCAGTAGTCGTGCCACTCCTCGTCCGTCCCCGGCCGGACGAAGAACTCCATCTCCATCTGCTCGAATTCGCGGGTCCGGAAGATGAAGTTGCCTGGCGTGATCTCGTTCCGGAACGACTTGCCGATCTGGCCGATGCCGAACGGGACCTTCTTGCGCGAGGTTTGCAGCACGTTGCGGTAGTTGATGAAGATGCCCTGGGCAGTCTCCGGCCGCAGGTACGCAAGGCCAGACTCGTCTTCGGTGGCGCCGAGATAAGTCCGCAGCATGCCATTGAAATTCCGCGGCTCAGTGAACGCGCCTTTCGTTCCGCAGTGCGGGCAGGCGAGATCGGCCAGCCCGTGCTCCGGCTCCCGGCCGTGCTTCTCCTCGTATGCCTCGATGAGGTGGTCGGCACGGAACCGGTAGTGGCACGACTGGCACTCGGTCAGCGGGTCGGTGAACTGGGTGACATGGCCGCTGGCCTGCCACACCTCGGGCGCCAGGATGACGCTGGAGTCGATGCCGACGATGTCGTCACGGCTCTGCACGATCGAGCGCCACCACTGGCGCTTGATGTTGGTCTTGATCTCGACGCCCAGCGGCCCGTAATCCCAGGCGGCACGCAAGCCGCCGTAGATCTCACTCGAGGGGTAAACGATCCCGCGCCGCTTGGACAAGCTGACGATGGTCTCCATGCGATCGCTGCGTCGTGCCATGACTGTCTCCATCCGGCTGGCGGTCGGCGGTCTGCTGTGACATGCGCGAACCCTCTGCAGGGCGGCGGTGGGTCCAGCTTATCCGCAGGCCGGCGGCGGCGGCGCGGGAGATTCCCGGCGCCGCCACGACGGCCGGCCACCGGCGGTTCCTGGTCCGTCCCCGGCGGCTCAAAGGCGCAATTGTCACTACCAGTCCACTAGCAGGGGATGACGGTGACACTTGCGCCCTTGCGGTCAGCGCGTGCCTGGCGCGGGTAGCCTGGCAGCCGCCGCGCCCGACCTGGGCGTACGGTCTAGCGAGGCCAGCCGGGCTGGCCAGGGAGACGAGGCGTGAGTACGAACCGGCCAGCCAGGCAGCGCACGAGGCCGCTGCCCAAGGGCGGCACGCTGTACACGCCCAACGCGTCGGCGAGACGGCAGGCCGCCGAGCGGCGCAGTGCCCGGGCGCTGCTGTACCTGCATCAGCTGCCCCGCTGGCTGCCCCCGGTGGTGCTGGTCATCCTGCTGGTTGTCGGCCTGGCCGTGAAGGGCCCGGTCGGAGCTATCGCGCTCGTCGCAGTGGCCGCTGTACTCGGCTGGCTGGCCGCGCTGTCCTGGCCGCGGCTGACCAGCACGGGCCGGGCCGGCCGGATGCTTGCGGTAGTCCTCGTACTCGCCGTCGCCGCCTACCAGGCCGCCAGGTAGCATCCGGCGCGGCTGAAAAAGTCCCGGCGACGACTGCGACCGTTAGCGTTGATCAAATCAGGATGAACCGGGCGCAATTTTGACGTTACCGGTCGCACTAACGTCCGAGTGGCCGCCACGGCCCGCTATGCGGTCAACTACGGTTGACGACTGGTCGGCGTCAATATAAGTTGACGTCATGAGTGCAGACGCCGAAGCTGAGACAGCGGACGTCACCATCGTCGGCGCCGGGCCAGCCGGGCTCATGCTGGCCATCGAGCTGTGCCTAGGCGGCGTCACGCCCGTGGTGCTCGAGCGACTGTCGGAGATCAGCGAGGTCCCGAAGGGCAACGGCGTCTTCGGCATGATCGTGCCGGTACTCGATTACCGAGGCTTGCTTGAGCCGCTACGGGCCGAGGCGACCTATGCGGGGCCCGTGCCCCGCTTCTTCTTCGGCCCGCTGACCCTCGACTTCTCCGGCCTGGACACCAGTCCGCTGCAGGTCCTGGCGGCGCCGCAACGGACGATCGAGCGGAAGCTCGGCGAGCGGCTTGCCGAACTCGGCGGCACGGTACGCCGCGGGCACGAGCTGACCGCGCTGTCCCGTCAGGGCGACGCCGTCACCGCCGCCGTGACCGGCCCGGATGGCGACTACCGGCTGCATACGCGCTACCTGGCGGGCTGCGACGGCGCGCACAGCCAGGTCCGCAAGGGGGCCGGCATCGACTTTCCGGGTGTGACGACGGACACGATCGCGAGAATCGGCCGGGTCCGGGTGCCGGCGGACCTCATCGTGGCTGGCACCGGTGAGCTCGACGTGCCCGGCGCGGGCCGGCTGCGGATCATGCAGCCAGTCCGGACGCCACACGGCTCGTACGCGATTGGACCGCAGGCCAGCGTCGACACAGCGTCGCCGCGAGACGTCTACATTGTGTCCACCCAGGAGGAGCAGCCGGGCACCGACCTCACCGCGCCCATGACGCTCGAAGAGCTCGCCGACAGCGTCCGCCGGGTGCTCGGCGTCGACCTGCCGATGAGCGACCCGATCTGGCTGACGAGGCTCGGCAGCAACAGCCGGCAGGCCGACCGCTACCGGGACGGCCCGATTCTGCTGGCCGGCGACGCGGCGCACGTGTTCGGGGTCGGCGGCTCACTCAACGCCGGCCTGCTCGACGCGCTGAACCTGGGCTGGAAGCTGGCCGCCGACGTGCGCGACACTGCGCCCGAGGGGCTGCTGGACAGCTATCACGCCGAGCGACACGCCGCTGGCCAGCGCGCCCTGCTGCAGACCAGGGCCCAGCGGGCTCTGTCGCGTGGCGACGTGTACGCCGAAGCCGCCCGCGACCTCCTCGGCGAGTTGCTGCAGGTCCCCGAGTCGGCGCGGCACCTCGGCGAGTTGATCGCCGGCTCGGACGTCCGGTACGACATGGCCGGGTCCGGCCAGGATGCGCCTCCCGTCCGGCTCCATCCCCTGGTCGGCCGGCTGGCGCCTGATCTGCGCCTGGACACGCGGGACGGGCGGGTCAGGGTTGCCGAGCTGATGCGCGCGGCCCGGCCGGTTGTGCTGGACTTCACCGCCGACGGCCGCGTCGCCGCGGCGACGGCGGAGTGGACCGGGCCCGTTACCACCCTCGTCGCTACAACCCGGGCCGGACCGGCGCCGGCGGACGGAGTGCTGATCCGGCCGGACGGGTACGTGGCCTGGGCGACCGGACCGGGGGCCGCCGACCCGCTGGCCGGCCTGACCGGGGCGCTGCAGACCTGGTGCGCGGCGGCCGGTTAGGTAGCCGGCACCGCGGCAAGGATCCGGCACCGCGGTCAAGGATCCGGGGGCGGGTTAGGGGGCCGGGAGCGGGTTAGGGGGCCGGGAGCGGGTTAGGCGCTGCGCCGCCGTACCTGCGGTCGCGGCTCGCGAAGACTTCGCACGCGTGCCAGAGGTGCCGGCGGTCGAAGTCGGGGAACAGCGTGTCCAGGAACACCATCTCGGCGTATGCGGACTGCCAGAGCAGGAAGTTCGAGAATCGCTGCTCCCCCGAGGACCGGACGAACAGATCGACGTCCGGGATCTCCGGCTCGTCGAGGTAGCTCCGCAGCACCTTCTCGCTGACCTTCTCGGGGTTCAGCCGGCCGGCGGCGACGTCCCGGGCCAGCGCCTTCGCGGCGTCGGCGATCTCCGCCTGGCCGCCGTAGTTGACGCAGAACTGCAGCGTCAGAACGTCGTTGCCCACGGTCATCCGCTCGGCTTCCTCGAGCTCGGAGATCACGCTGCGCCACAGCCGCTGCCGCCGGCCGGCCCAGCGGATCCTGACCCCCATGGAGTTCAGCTGGTCCCGGCGGCGGCGGATCACGTCGCGGTTGAAGCCCATGAGGAAGCGGACCTCATCCGGTGAGCGGCGCCAGTTCTCGGTCGAGAACGCATACGCCGACAGGTACGGGATGCCCAGCTCGATCGCGCCCATGATCACGTCGAACAGCGCGTACTCGCCCGCCTTGTGACCCTCGGTCCGGGGCAGCCCGCGTTGCTTTGCCCACCGGCCGTTGCCGTCCATCACCAGCGCCACGTGCCGGGGTACCAGCTCGGCCGGGATCGCGGGCGGCTGTGCCCCGCCGGCGTGCGGGTAGGGCGGGACCACCGGGCGATTCATCGGCTGGGCATCCTCCGGATCGGCGGGCGCCGCGCGGCTGGCCGTCAGGACGTGCTCACGCGTGCTCCACGTGCTTCAGCGACCTGATCGAGTGCTCCAGGTGCCACTGCAGGTAGGCAGCCGTCAGGCCGCTGCACTCTACCCGGTGCCTGCGCTCGCTCGCGTCGGCGACCGCCCAGTCACCGCGCAGCAGCGCGTCCATCAGCGCCGTGGTCGCCACCGACGGCGTCGCCGAACCGGGAACGCGGCACTCCTGGCAGGTCACGCCGCCCGCGGCCAGGCCGAACGCGCGCAGCCCGCCAGATAGCTGCGCCTCCGCCGCGGTCGTGCCGCAGACCGCGCACTCGGTCAGCGCGGGCGCGTAACCGGCCACGGCCAGCGACCGCAGCAGGAACGCGTCCAGGACCAGCCGCGGCTCGTGCTCCAGCGCGCCGAGCGCCCGAAGCCCGCCGACCAGCAGCAGGAACTGCCGCAGCGACGGCTCCTTCTCCACCGGAGTGAGCTTCTCAGCGGTCTCGAGCATTGCGGTGCCCGCCGTGTACCGGGGATAGTCGCCGACCAGTCGCTCCCCGTACGGCCGCACCGTCTCGGCCTGGGTGATCACATCCAGCGACCGGCCGGTGTACAGCAGCAGGTCGACGTGGGTGAACGGCTCGAGCCGGCCGCCGAACCGGGACTTGGTGCGCCGCACGCCCTTGGCGACGGCGCGGATCCGGCCCGATTTGCGGCCGAGCACCGTGACGATCCGGTCGGCCTCGCCAAGCTTGTGGGTGCGCAGCACGATGCCGTCGTCTCGATAGCTGCTCACAAGGCCATTATCGGCTGCGGCCGCACGGCACATGACTAGCGGACACGGAACTTGCGGTAAATACGCGACCGGATGACGACGAGCGGAATAATGTCTGCTTCTGTGCGGGTCATAACGCTCACCCTGGCCGCGGACCGCCGCGGCTTAGGCGCGGTCGGCCAGTCCGGCGCTCGAGCTGCCACGGTCGGCGCGCTGCGATGACCCGGGCTCGGCCGCGGAATCGCAAGCTGATACTCGCGACGGTTGCAGCGGTCGGCATCGCGATCGCCGTCGCCGGATACTTTCTCGTCGGACTCATTTCCCCTTCGGATCCAGCGCCACAGGCTGGGCGCTCGCTAGCCAACTCCGCAACGGCGGTCGGAGCGGAAGTCCAGGCCAGCGCCGGGGCATCTATCACGTCGCCAGTTGCGCCCGCTACACCATCGCCGGCAACACCTGCGACGCATTCGAATGCGCCGCCGGCGGCACCGCCAGGTCCGGTGTTGTCGCCGATCACCTCGGTGGCATCCGGAAACGTGTCGTGTGATTACCAGCAGGACACCTGGAGTGGTGACGCGAGCAGCGTCGGCTACTCAGCTGCCGAAACGCAGGCGACGAACGGCAACCTCGCGTCCTACCACGTGGTGCTGACTGCGAACCGCGGAACTACTGAGGTTGTCGGTTATCCCTCCGACCAATGCATCCTCTACTCCGCGCTACCGTCGAGCCTGACGTCAAGTTTTGACATCACGCCGCCTGCTAATAGCAGCGGGCTCGATTACGAATACGCTTATGACATCTGGCTGACGACATCACAGGCTGCCACCAGTTCCAACTGGAATAACGATATGGAGCTGATGATCTGGACGTACGTCAACGGTCAGGCGCCTGCCGGTTCACTCGTCGCGACCCTCAGTGATGGCTCGAAGGTCTGGTTCGCGGGTAATAACACCACCGGCACTGTCTCGGTTGTGCTGCCGTCGAACGAAACCATCGGCACCGTCAACATCGCGAGCATCATCAGCCAGCTCGAAGCGCGTGGTTACATCACGACAGCAGACAACGGCATTCTCGATGTCGAGTACGGCATTGAAGCACCATA
>JBAUAR010000657.1:0-5099 GCA_049675875.1 Streptosporangiaceae bacterium | reverse complement strand
CCGGCCAGGCGGCCGACTGGACCGCCGCGCTGCTGCTGTGCAGGGCCGCGCTGGCCGGAGAGATGCCGGACACCCACGCCACCACGACCGCGCCGATGGTGCAGAGCAGCGCTACCGCCGGATGCCGGATGAGCGGCGGGTTGAACAGCGCGCCGACGGCGGAGCCGACCAGCACGCAGACTAGGGCGGTGCCGAGGCCGGCCACGAGCGGGCTCAGCAGGCCGGTCCGGTGGCCGCTGGTGAGCAGTTCATAGCCGGGCCGGGCAATCCGTGGATACGGCTCAGGTGGTGCAGGTACTCGCGGGCCGAGAAGGCGAGGCCGACCGCGGGGAACCGCTCGGGCACGTAACCGGCGCGCGGCCGCCCGGTGACCCGGCCGACCGACGGCATCAGGGCACCCGCGGCGATGCGCAGCAGCGTCGACTTGCCGCTGCCGTTCCGGCCTTCCAGCCCGATCAGCTGCCCGGCCGCAACATCCCTGGTCACGTCCCTGACGATCCACGGCTGACGCAGACCGTACCGCTTGCCCACGGCCTCGAGCCGCATCGCCGGCTCCCTTCGGGCCGGTCCGCGCTGCTGCCAGGCGGGACGACCCCCGACACCCCGAGCTGAGCCTAGTCCCGGTACAGGCCTCGCTTCGAGATGTACTGGACGATGCCGTCCGGGACGAGGTACCAGATCGGCTGCCCGGCCCGCACCCGCTCCCGGCACTCGGTGGACGAGATCGCCAGCGCCGGGATCTCGATGAGGCTGATCCGCTCCGACGGCAGGCTCGCGCTCGACAGCCGGTGGCCCGGCCGGGTACAGCCGACAAACTGGGCCAGGCTGAACAGCTCCTCGGTGTCCCGCCAGGAAATCATCTTGGCCAGCGCGTCAGCCCCGGTGATGAAGAAGAACTCGGCGTCCGGCCCGCGCTGAGCGCGCAGGTCCCGGAGCGTGTCGATGGTGTAGGTCTCACCCGGCCGGTCGATGTCGACCCGGCTGACCGAGAACCGGGGGTTCGACGCCGTGGCGATGACGGTCATCAGGTAGCGATCCTCGGCCGCCGAGACGTTGCGGACGTTCTTCTGCCACGGCTGCCCGGTCGGGACGAAGATCACCTCGTCCAGATTGAAGAAATGGCCGACCTCACTAGCGGCGACCAGGTGCCCGTGGTGGATCGGATCAAACGTACCGCCCATCACGCCGACTCGCTTGCCCTCGCCCAGCGTGCCCGGCTGGTACGCACCGGCGTCATTCATGCCAGTGAGCGTAAACGCTGCCCGGTCAGACCGGGTACGTGATCCCTGTCAGCTGCTCGGACTCCACCCACAGCCGTCGCTGCACCTGCCGGTTCTGCGACCGGCTGCTGGAGGTCACCACGACGGGGTAGCCGGTTAGCTGCAGGAATCCGTCCGGACCGTAGTAGGTGCCGCCCACGGCGGCCGGGTCGGTGGCGGCTCGCACGGTTGGCAGCGCTCCCATCGCGGCGTCCTGCACGAGCCAGGAGTTGACCGCGCGGAACCGCGGGCTCATGGCGGCGCTGGAGAGCCCGGACATATGCCTGGTCAGGTCCGTCCGTGCGGTGCCAGGATGGGCGGCCAGCGCGATCGTCGGCGCCTTCGCAGCGGCCAGCCTGCGCTGCAGTTCATAGGTGAACATCAGGTTCGCCAGCTTGGACTGCCCGTAGGCCAGATGACGCTCGTAGCGGCGGGCGGAGTTCAGATCCGCGAAGTTCATCCGGCCAGCACGGTGCCCGTTGCTGCTCACCGTCACCACGCGCGATCCTGGCGCGGCGAGCAGCTGCCGCAGGAGCAGCCCGGTCAGCGCGAAATGCCCGAGGTGGTTGGTGCCGAACTGCAGCTCGTAGCCGTCCCGCGTCAGGCCGTAGGGCGGGAACATGAGCCCGGCGTTGTTGATGAGCAGGTCGAGCGCCGCAAACCGGCCAGTCAGCTCGGCGGCCGCCTTGCGGACCGACTCCAGCGATGCGAGGTCGAGCTCGGCAGTCTGCACCAGGGCGCCCGGCTGGCCGGCCTGAAGTTGGGCGACGGCACCGGCCAGCTTCACCGGGTCGCGCCCGGCCAGCACGACGGTTGCTCCGTTCGCAGCTAGGACCCGCGCGGTCTCCAGCCCGAGCCCGCCGGTCCCGCCGGTGATCACCGCCACCCGGCCGTGCTGGTCAGGCACGTCATTCGCGGTCCAGTGCCCGCTGCTAGCCTGCTTCATCGGCCCTGCCTCCCTCACCCGGCTGTCCAGCACACCGCCGATTGCGTCCTCCGCATCCGCTCGCTGCCCGCCGCAGCGCGGTTCATGCTCGGGAACGCCGCCGCCATGTCCGCTTTGTCGCGCGAGCCCGCGGGCACCGCGACGGCTAGATCTAGTAGACGGCACCAGTGTGCCCGAGCGACCGGAGGGACCGCAGTGCAGTACTCGCCCAGCTATGTAGCGCCCGCGCGCGCCGAGGCGCGGACCTTGTTCGGCACCGTCATGTGGCTGGTCGCACTGACCGCGGCCTGCTTCGCGCTGGGCTGCTATCTGGGCCGCAATCTGTCGGCAGGCTGGACGATCGTTTGGTGGATCGCCGGCTTCGGGTGCCTCATCGGGCTCAACTTCGCCCGTCGCGCGTCCGGCGGCGTCAGCATCGCGCTCCTGATGCTCATGGGGCTGTGCCTCGGCCTCGGCCTGGGGCCGATGCTGGTGTATTACTCCACCACGAGCCCCCGCGCAGTGTGGCAGGCGGCCGGAGCGACGGCTCTGTTCATAGCAGGCTGCGGTTCGTTCGGCTACGCGACCCGGCGCGACTTGTCGGCGCTCGGCCGCATCTCGTTCTTCGCCCTGCTGGCACTCATCGTCGCCGGGGTCGTCCTGATCTTCGTGCACATCCCCGGTGCCGAAATCGCCTACTCGATCATCGGTTTGGTGATCTTCGCCGGGCTGACCATGTTCGATTTCCAGCGGCTGCGCCGGTCACAGGACACGGCATCGGCACCGTTCATCGCCGCGTCGATCTTCCTCGACGCGCTGAACGTGTTCCTGTTCTTCCTTCGGCTGTTCGGCGGTCGTGACTAGCAGGCCATGACCAGCACGGGCGCGACTGGCTGCTCGCACGGCGCAACGTGCCGTGGGGGCGCCTACGATGACTTCTATGACCACTCTGCCGGACCGCTCCCGGATCCGCCTGCCGGGCATCAGCTCACGTGCGTACGAGCACCCCGCCGACCGGTCAGCGCTTGTCGCGCTGCGCAAGATCACCGGCTTCGACCTGATCCTGAAGAACCTCGCGGGCCTGTTCAACGACCGGGCTCTGCGGCTGATGTTCCTCGCCAGCTCGGTCCGCGCGTCGCAGGAGCAGTTCCCTGACCTGTACCACGCGATGCTGGACAGCTGCTACATCCTCGACATGCCGAACGTGCCCGAGCTGTACATCAGCCAGGCGCCGATGGCGCAGGCCATGGCGCTCGGCTCCGACAAGCCGTTCCTGATGCTGACGAGTGGCATCGTGGAGCTGCACGACCCGGAGGAGATCCGGTTCGTGATCGGGCACGAGCTCGGCCACGTGCTATCCGGGCACACCGTGTACAACACGATGCTCTACTACCTGGTCAATCTCGCCAGCCGGCTCGCGCTCGTGCCGTTCGCCTGGATCGGGCTGAAGGCCGTGATCTGGGGGCTTGAGGAGTGGCACCGCAAGGCGGAGCTGTCCTGTGACCGCGCCGGGCTGCTCGCGACGCAGGACGTCGACGCGGCCCGCCGGGCGCTGATGAAGCTGGCCGGCGGTCGCCGCCTGGCCGAGCTCAGCAGCGACGAGTTTCACAAGCAGGCGCGCGAGTACGACGCAGTGCCGGATGTCCGGGAGAGCCTGCTCAAGCTGCTGCAACTGCAAGGCACCACGCACCCGTTCGCGGTCGTCCGGTTCGCCGAGCTGGACCGTTGGGCACGGGACGGCGAGTACAGCGACATCCTGGCGGGGCGCTATCCGCGTCGCGACGACGACGCCGACACGAACGTCGGCGACGAGTTCCGGGCGGCTGCCAAGGCGTATCAGGACTCGTGGAGCCGCAGTGCTGACCCGCTGATCGGGGCCGTCCGCGGAGTCGCCTCCGGTGCGGTCGACGCCGGAGCCCGGCTGTTCAACCGGTTCGGCGGCGGCGGCACCGACGACCGCGAAGACTGACCAGCGCTAGCCGCCGCGTCACCGCCGGAACGTCAGCACCCGGTAGCCGAGGTCAAGCTCGTCCAGCGCCAGTAGCTGCCCGAAGCGGTGTTCCCAGCCGCCGCTCGCCAGATCGGCGCGGAGGGCGCGCTGGCCAGCCGCGCGCTCAGCGGCCGGGATCAGGGCAATCGCCGACATTGGCCGCCAGATTTCCCGGTCCAGGTAGGCCTCCGGTCGGCGCCAGTAGGCCGCGTTGAACCCGTCGGTGCAGTCGGCCGGGATCGGCACCGGCGTGATTTCCAGCGGCCCGCCGAGCAGCTCGCCGAGCTGGCTGAGCGGGGTTTCCCGGCTGGCTTCCAGCGCGGCGGTGGCGGGGAAGTAGTGGTGCAGCCACCAGGATGGAACGGCCCGCGGGTCTCTGCTGAAGAGCACCACCCGGTCACGCGCGACCCGGCGCAGCTCGGCCAGCCCGGTGGCCCGGTCCCGCCAGTGGTGCACGGTCAGCACGCCGAGCGCGGCGTCGAACGCATCATCGGCGAACGGCAGCGCCTCGGCCAGCGCGCGAATCGCCGGAGCGGCACCGGCCGGCCGCTGGGACAGCATGACCGCCGACGGCTCCACCGCCACGACGGGCCGGTCCCGCGGCTCATACGACCCCGCTCCGGCCCCCACGTTCAGCACGAGCGAAGCGTCCGCCAGCGCTGTCCAGATCGCCGCCGCAATGCGCGGATCTGCCCGCCGCCCGCGGCTGTAGTCTCCGCCGATCCGGTCATAAACCGGCATCTGTGGCATAGCCATGCGGCCACGCTAGCCGTCATCCCGCGCTGCCCGGCCATGGGTGCCGGTTAGGTGCACCTGGACGGGCTGTTGCCGATTCGGCTTGGGGGTCGGTGGTCACTGGTGGTCTGGCCTTCGGTGACTGGCTGGTGATGGTGGCTGGGGTAGCTGGTTCTGCGTGCCTGCCTGG
>JBAUAR010000656.1:0-5781 GCA_049675875.1 Streptosporangiaceae bacterium | reverse complement strand
ACACCTACCTCAGCTATGCCGGCGCAATGCTGCTGGTCTTCGGCATCGCCTTCGAGATGCCGCTGGTGTTCGTGCTGCTGAACCTGGCCGGCGTGCTGACCCATGCGCGGTTCCGGAAGTGGCGCCGGATGATCATCTTCCTGGTTTTCGCGTTCGCCGCCATCTTCACACCGAGCCCCGATCCGCTGTCCATGCTCCTGCTCGCGATCCCGTGCGTCGTGCTCGTCGAGGGAGCCGAGGTGTTCTGCTGGCTGAACGACCGGCGCCGGGCCAAGCACGGGAGCCTGGAGTTCCCCGGCCTCACCGACGCCCAGGTCACGGACTACGGCCTGGACAAGCCGCTCGGCGAGCAGGCGGGCGTCAGCAAGTAGGCTAAGTTGCTGGGTCGCTGGAGCCTCCCGGACTAAGGAGGCAACGCACATGTCCATGTGCTCGCTCGGGGATTACTACGCCGATCGGGCGGCTGAGTACGACGAGGTCTATCGCAAGCCCGAGCGGCAGGACGACCTGGAGCGGCTGAAGCAGTTGCTCCCGCCGCTAGTGGCGGGGAAGCGCGTGCTGGAAATCGCCGCGGGTACCGGCTACTGGACGCAGGTGCTGGCCAGCACGGCGGCCGAGATCATGGCCACTGACGTGAACGCCGAGACCATCGCGATAGCCGCGCAGCGCGACTACGGCCCTGCGCCCGTCGCCTTGCGCACCGCCGACGCCTATCAGCTGGACACCGTGCCGGGCGAGTTTGACCTGGTGTTCTGCGGCTTCTGGTGGTCGCACATTCAGCGCGCGGACATCGCGCGATTCCTGGCCGGCGTGCGCGCCCGCACCGGGCCCGGCACCTCGCTGATCGTCCTCGACAACCGCTACGTGCCGGGCAGTAACACCCCGGTCAGCCGGACCGGGCCCGATGGCGACACCTACCAGCGCCGCCAGCTGGCCGACGGCCGCGAATACGAGGTGCTCAAGAACTTCCCCAGTCGTGAGCAGCTGGCGGCCGACCTGGATCCGGCGGCTACCGACCTGGCCTGGACCGAGCTGGACTACTACTGGCTGGCCAGCTGCGTCTTGCGCTAACGAGCGCCGCACGGACCCGCGCGGACCCGCACGGCGCCGACGGGCAAGCGCGGCGGAGCGCGGCCGAGACACCGCCTAGTCTTGGATCATGAGCTCGCTGGCAGGTCCGCGGCCTGGCGAGGCGGTTGACCGGCCTGAGCTGGCCGCGTTCCGCCGTCTCTATGAATTTGACTTTGACGACTTCCAGGTGAGCGCGTGCGCAGCGGTGGCGGACGGCCACGGCGTGCTGGTCGCGGCGCCGACCGGCTCCGGCAAGACGGTTATCGGCGAGTTCGCCGTGCACCTGGCGCTCGCCGAAGGGCGCAAGTGCTTCTACACCACGCCGATCAAGGCGCTGTCCAACCAGAAGTATGCCGACCTCGTCGCGCGCTACTCGGCGGCCCGGGTCGGCCTGCTGACCGGCGACAACAGCATCAACGGCGAGGCACCCGTCGTGGTCATGACCACCGAGGTGCTGCGCAACATGCTGTACGCGGGGTCGCTCACCCTGGACGGCCTCGGGTACGTCGTCCTCGACGAGGTGCATTACCTCGCCGACCGGCTGCGCGGCGCGGTGTGGGAGGAGGTGATCATCCAGCTTCCGGAATCGGTACAGGTGGTCGCCCTGTCCGCCACGGTGAGTAACGCGGAAGAATTTGGCGAGTGGCTCGAGCAGGTGCGGGGCGGCACGGCGGTTGTCGTCGACGAGGTGCGCCCCGTGCCGCTATCCCAGCACATGCTGGTCGGCCGACGGCTGTACGACCTGTTCACCTCGCGCGGCGCGGTCGAACCCGAGCTGCGCCGCGCCACTCAGCGGTTTCTGGCGGCCGACCGGCGGCCGGGCCGGAACGGCGGCGGCCGGGGGAGAGGGTCCGTCCGCTACCGCACGCCGAGCCGGCCGGACGTGATCGAGCGCCTCGACGCCGCCGGCCTGCTGCCGGCGATCACGTTCATCTTCAGCCGGGCTGGCTGCGACGCCGCCGTGCAGCAGTGCCTGGCGGCCGGGCTGCGGCTCACTACGCCGACGGAGGCCGGCGAGATCGGCCGGATCGTCGCGGCGCGAACGGCTGGCCTGGCCGACGCTGACCTGGCCATTCTCGGATACGCCGACTGGCTGGCCGGACTGCGTCGCGGTATCGCGGCGCATCACGCCGGGCTGCTGCCGACGTTCAAGGAGGTCGTCGAGGAGCTGTTCACGGCGGGCCTGATCCGGGCCGTGTTCGCCACCGAGACACTCGCGCTCGGCGTCAACATGCCGGCCAGGACGGTGGTGATCGAGAAGCTGGACAAGTGGAACGGCGAGCACCACGCCGACCTGAGCGCGGGGGAGTACACCCAGCTGACCGGACGGGCCGGCCGACGCGGCATCGACGTCGAAGGGCATGCCGTCGTGGTCTGGCATCCTGCCCTCGACCCGGTAGCGGTGGCAGGTCTTGCTGGCACCCGGACCTTCCCGCTCAAGTCCAGCTTCCGGCCGACCTACAACATGGCGGTCAACCTGGTGGGACAGCTCGGGGCGGCGCGGGCAGCGAAACTGCTGGAATCGTCGTTCGCGCAGTTCCAGGCCGATCGCGGGGTCGTGGGGCTGGCCAGGGAAGCGGCCAGGCTGCGCGAGCAGATCGCCGGTCTGGCGGTGGCCTGCGAACGGGGCGACATCGACGACTACGACCGGCTGCGACGTGAGCTCAGCCAGCACGAGCGAGAGGACTCGCGGCAGCGGTCGGCCACCCGGCAAGCAGCGGCGATCGCTTCGGTCGAGAAGCTGCGGCCGGGCGACATCATCAGCGTGCCCGGCGGCCGCCGGGCAGGCATAGCCGTGGTGCTGCAGCCAGGCAAGGCGACCGCGGCCGGCGGGCCGCAGCCGCTGGTGATGACTGCCGGCCGGCAGGTCAAACGGCTGTCGCTGGCCGACTTCCCGGTACCCGTCAGCCCGATCGAGCGGATAAGGATCCCCAACTGGTTCAGCCCGCGCTCGCCGAGCGATCGCCGAGACCTGGCGTCGACTGTACGGAACAAGCTGGCTGGCCGGGAGGTGCCTGCTGACACCCAGCGCGCCGCGGACCGTGACACCCGCGCTGTCGACGAACTTCGCCACCGGCTGCGCAAGCACTCCTGCCATGGCTGTCCCGACCTTCAGCTCCATCTGCGCGACCTGGGCAGGCGAGCTCGGCTGGAGCGGGAAGCGGAGAAACTCGAGGAGCGCGTGGCGGGTCACTCGCACGTGCTGGCCCGGACCTTCAGCCGCGTCTGCGCCGTGCTGACCAAGCTCGGCTACATCGCCGGGGACGACGTGACGGCCGAAGGAGCCCGGCTCGCCGGCCTGTATGCCGAGCTCGACCTGCTGGCGGCCGAGTGCCTCCGCCGGGGCACGTGGGCGGGCCTGACCGCCCCTGAGCTGGCGGCGTGCGTGTCGGCGCTGACGTACGAGTCGCGCCGCGAGGACGGCGGCGCGGTGCGGCTGCCACCCGGCCGGCCGCGCGAGGTGCTGGCCGAGATGACAACGATCCGGGGCGAGCTGTCGGCCGTCGAGGACGCCCATCACCTGGCGTTCCTGCGCGAGCCCGACCTCGGGTTCGCCTGGACAGCGCACGCCTGGGCCAGCGGCACACCGCTGGAGAAACTCGTCGGCCCCGACCTGGGCGCCGGTGATTTCGTCCGCGCCATGAAGCAGCTCATCGACCTGCTCGGACAGATCGGCGTGGTCGGTGGCGAGCTAGCCGGAACCGCCCGAGCCGCCGCCGACGCACTGCGCCGCGGCGTCGTCGCCTACTCGTCGGTCGAGTAGCCACCGGGCGTGACGAGCCCCGTCTCATAGGCGAGCACGACCGCCTGAGCGCGATCACGGAGATCAAGCTTGGCAAGGATGCGGCCCACGTGGGTCTTCGTCGTCTGCTCGGCGATGACGAGGTAGTCACTGATCTCCGCGTTCGACAGGCCGCGAGCGATCAGCCGCAGGACCTCGGCCTCCCGGTGCGTGAGCGCATCGAGCGTGCCGGGAACCGGCGGGTCCTGGCGTGGTCGGCTGGCGAAGTCGGCGATGAGCCGCCGGGTCACCGACGGTGCGAGCAGCGCGTCGCCAGCGGCTACCACGCGCACGGCGTGCACCAGTTCGGCGGCGGTGGCGTCCTTGAGCAGGAAGCCACTGGCCCCTGCGCGCAGCGCCGCGTACACGTAGTCGTCAAGATCGAAGGTCGTCAGCATGAGCACGCGCGGCCGGGGTTCGCCGACGGTGCTGCCGAGGATCTCGCGCGTCGCCTGCAGCCCGTCCATGACCGGCATCCGCACGTCCATCAAGATCACGTCGGGATGCACGTGCCGGGCCTGGCGTACTGCCGCGGCACCGTCGGCGGCCTGCCCCACGACGAGCAGGCCAGGCTGGGCGGCGAGCACCGCGGCGAAGCCCTCCCGGACCATCGCCTGATCGTCGGCGATGAGGCACCGGGTGGTGACGGCGGTCTGGTCGGCCGCGTCGCTAATCGTCATGCCGTCCGGCCGAGCGGCAGGACAGCGAAGACCACGAACCCGCCACCGGGCGCGGGTCCAGCCGATAGCGAGCCACCGAGCAGCGCCACCCGCTCCCGCATGCCGGCCAGGCCGTGGCCTGGCCCGCGTCCGTTTCCTGGCCCGCGTCCGTTTCCAGGCCCGCGTCCGTTGCCGGGCGGGCCGATGGCGTCGGTGGCGCTCGAGGACCCGGTGGCGCTCGAGGACCCGGTGGCGCTCGAGGGCCCGGTGGCGGTCGTGGGTGCGGTGGCGGTCGTGGGTGCGCTGGTCGTGGTGGGTGCCTTGGAGGTCGTTGGTGCGCTGGCGCCACTGGCACCGCCGGAACCGGCGGGTCCGTTGGCCACCTCGAGCACTACCTTGATGGTGTCCAGGTCCACCGACACGGTGACCGCGGCACCGGGGGCGTGCTGGCTGGCGTTGGACAGCGACTCTTGCACGATCCGGTACGCGCACAGCGCGACACCGGACGGCACCTGAGCGAGGGACTCCGGCATGCACAGTGCGACCGAGACCCCCGCCTGGCGGGCCGCGTCCACTAGCCCGGGCAGGTCTGAGAGCTGCGGCTGCGGCGCTAGTGCGGCGGGCTGGTCGTAGCGGAGCACGCCGAGCAGCCGCCGCATGTCGGCTAGCGCCTCGCGTGCGACGTCGCTCAGCGCGCCGAACTCGGCGCGAACAGGCGCGGGCAGGTCGGTAAGGCGGTAGGGCGCGGTTTCTGCTCGGACGGCGATCAGCGACATGTGATGGGCGACGACATCGTGCATCTCACGGGCGATCCGGGTGCGCTCTTCCAGCGTCGCCCGTCGCGCGCGCTCCGCCTGCGTCTCCTCGGTCTGGGCGGCCAGGGCCACCTGAGTACGCTGCCGCGACCCGACGCTGTCGATGGCGACGGTCACGACGGCGAAGACGATAGTGGCGCTGACGGGGCCGCCCAGGTGCGGCACGTCGGCGGCCAGCCATAGCCACCAAGGCACCAGGGTCAGCGCCCACATCCACCACAGGGCCGGCCGGGGCTGGCGCACGCCCGCCAGGTAGAACGCTCCGAGTAGCGCGAGGATCTGCGGCGGCCCCCAGGGCCAGCCCCCCCACCACGCGGCAGGCGCGATCGGCGCGAGCAGCAGCGCGAGCCACCCGATGCGCCAGGCCAGCATCGGATACCGGGCGGCCAGTAGCAGCGGCGCCACTACGAGAACTGCGACCACGTGCTGTGCCAGGCTCGCCGGGAGCGGGCCG
>JBAUAR010000655.1:0-15669 GCA_049675875.1 Streptosporangiaceae bacterium | reverse complement strand
AGCTCAGGGTGGCCGGCGGCCGGCAGCGCGGGCGCACCGCGGCGGCTGGGCTGACCGCGCAAGAGCAGCGGGTTGCCACGCTTGCCGCTGGCGGCGCGTCCAACGCCGATATCGCGCGTCAGCTGTTCTTGTCGGCCAGCACCGTCGAGAGTCACCTTGAGCGGATCTACGCCAAGCTGAGCATCCACTCGCGGTACGAGCTCATCGCCCGGGTAGCGCGCGACGGCTGGAACTCACCCGGCTAGTGCGCCAGCGGTCGGTACCGGACTTGCCGCCGATATCAGGTCGGCGGGATCGAGCCGATCGGCCGCGACCGTACCGAGTACCGCGGACACCGGCGGGCCGCCCTCGGGGGTGCGAACCGAGGCGTG
The DNA here is from genome assembly GCA_049675875.1 of Streptosporangiaceae bacterium. Lineage (GTDB taxonomy): Bacteria > Actinomycetota > Actinomycetes > Streptosporangiales > Streptosporangiaceae > JAJYUU01. The sequence continues at coordinate 15,298 of JBAUAR010000655.1, read as the reverse complement.
CAGCCGACGCAGCACCGTAACCTGCCGGGCCAGCGCCTCGAGCTTCGCCTCGACGAGCCGGGCAGCGGCGTCTCGCTGGCCCTGGCTGACCGACCGGCCGGCGGCGAGCCGCGCGAGCGGCCTGACCTCCTCGAGCCGAAAGCCCAGGTCCTTGAGGGCGAGCGCAGCCGCGATGTATCCGCTGTACTCCCTGGGATATTTGCGGGTGCCGCCGGGCGACCGTCGCGGTTGCGGCAGGATGCCCAGCTCCTCGTAGTACCGGATGGTGCGGCTGCTGACTCCGGCGTCCTTGGCGAGCTCGCCGATGCTCACCATGCCAGTGGTGTCCCCGCTGCTCTTCGCCACTCACGGATAGTAGCTAACCGAACACGCAACGCGCGCGGCAATCAGCCGAGGAAACCTCGACGCTGAGGACTATGGCACCGGCGTCGTGCGCGATAGCCTCAAGGTGATGGCTGACGTCCGCGGGCGCACCGGCGGGCAGCGCGGCGGACGGGCGGCGGGACCGCTGGGCATGGAGGTCGCGTGGTGTCTGAGGCGTACATCGTCGGGGCGGTGCGCAGCCCCGTAGGGAAGCGAAACGGTGGCCTCTCCGCGGTCCACCCGGTCGACCTCGCCGCGCACGTACTACGCGAGCTGATCGCGCGCACGAGCGTGGACCCGGCCGCCGTCGAGGACGTGATCATGGGCTGCGTGTCCCAGGTCGGGCCGCAGGCAATCGACATCGCCAGGAACGCCTGGCTGTCGGCCGGCCTGCCGGAGAGCGTGCCGGGCGTGACGATCGACCGGCAGTGCGGCTCGTCGCAGCAGGCGGTGCACTTTGCCGCGCAGGCCGTGCTGTCGGGCAGTCAGGACATCGTCGTCGCGGCTGGCGTCGAGAGCATGAGCATGGTGCCCATGGGCAGCACTGTCGCGCTGCCGCACAAGCAGGGCATGGCCCTCCCGTTCGGCCAGGGCTGGAAAGACCGGTACGGGGACCAGGAGATTTCGCAGTTCCGCGGCGCGCAGCTGATGTGCGAGAAGTGGGGAATCAAGCGAGCTGAACTCGAGGAGTACTCCCTGGAGAGCCACGCGCGGGCGATCCGCGCGATCGACGAGGGCCGTTTCGACCGCGAGATCACGCCCGTCGGGGGCCTGACAACGGACGAAGGCCCGCGCCGGGACACGACGCTGGAGAAGATGGCCGAGTTGCAGCCGCTGCGCCCCGGCTGGGAACTCACGGCAGCGACCGCGTCGCAGATCTCCGACGGATCCGCGGCCCTGCTGATCGCCTCCGCCACGGCGGTCCGCCGGCACGGCTTCGCGCCGCGAGCCCGGATCCGCGCGCTCGCCGTCACCGGCGCCGATCCCGTGTACATGCTGACAGGGCCGATTCCAGCCACCGAGCAGGTCCTGGCCAAGGGCCACCTGACCATCGACGACATCGACGTGTTCGAGGTGAACGAGGCGTTCGCGCCCGTGCCCATCGCATGGGCCAGGGACACCGGCGCGTCGCTCGCCAAGACCAACCCCAACGGCGGCGCGATCGCGCTCGGCCATCCGCTTGGCGGGACCGGCGCGATTCTCATGACCAAGCTGTTGCACGAGCTAGAGCGCAGCGGCGGGCGATTCGGACTGCAGACGATGTGCGAGGGCGGCGGCCAGGCGAACGCCACGATCATCGAGCGACTCGCCTAGCTCTCCGGCGCGCGCGGCACGCCGGTCACGGTCGTGGGTCAGGCTATCCCCCGGCGATGGATGCCGTTTGGGTGTCGTTGGATGGAGCAGCACTAGATGGGCATCCATGCCATGCTCTGGCCGCGGCGCAGCCCGGATTTAGTGCGTAATGCCTGGATCGGTGGCCCTGTCGGCCGCGCACTGCGCTACGGCTGCGAGTAGATGGCACCCTGTTCCCATGGAATATCTAAGTTGACTTGTAAGTTTTCTCCTGTACAAGGGCCAGGGACCTGCGGCGGGTTCTGGGACACAGGAGGAGAGACACATGCTGCTTACACCGTTCGACCCGTTCGCGGAATTCCACCGGGTGCTGCGCACCGCTGATGGCGGGCACGCGGCCATGCGCATGGACGCAGTCCGGCGCGACGGCGAGGTCGAGCTTCGGTTCGACCTTCCCGGCATCGACACCGACAGCATCGACGTCACGGTCGACCACGGCTGGCTGACCGTCAGCGCCAACCGGTCGGAGGAGTACGCCGAGAGCGAGCGGCCGTTCGTGCGAGAGCGGGTCATGGGCTCGTTCACCCGGCGGGTCCGGCTGTCGGACGCCGTGGACGCCGAGAACATCTCGGCGGCCTACGACGCTGGCGTGCTGCGCGTGACCGTGCCGCTGCAGGAGCGGGCGCTGCCGCGCAAGATCGAGGTCAGCACCGCGGCTGCGACCGCGCTCGAGGCCTGATCGTCGCAGTAGCCTACGAGGGGCCCGCGCGGCGTCGCCTGCGCGGGCCCTTTGGTCGCGAGTCTGCCCGGCTGCCACTCGCGCGCGCTCGACGTGTAGCGAGCGTGGCGGTTCGGGCGTTAGCTAAGCCGGGAGGTAACCGTGCCTTCGTTCCCCCTGGACGATGCGAACATGCCGCTGTTCACCGTCGGCCAGGTTGCCGAGATGCTGGAGGTCCAGCAGGCGTTCTTGCGCCGGCTCGACGAGTTCCATGTCGTCCGGCCGTCCCGGTCGGCCGGCGGTCAGCGCCGGTACACAAGGAACGAGATAGTGATCGTCCGGTACGTCGCCGAGCTGATGGACGGCGGGCTGACACTGGCCGCGATCCGGCGCGTGCTGCAACTCGAGGCGCAAGTGCGTGAGCTGCAGCACGAGCGGGATGCCCTGCGCGCCGAGCTGGCCCGCCTGCGGGCGGCGCAGGAATAGCCGCGGCGGCTACCTCGGGCGAGCGAATCAGTTCGCCGGAGCGAGCACGGCGACCGAGCTGTCCAGCTCGTCGCCGTGCTCGGAAGAGGCGCGGCTGACGAACACCTGCGGGCTGATCATGTGCAGCGCCGTGAGCATGTCACCGAGCTCGTCGTCGCGCGGGAGTTCCAGAACGACGTCACCCGACAACCCCGGGTCTGCGCCGGAGCGGCGGGTCAGCCGGACTGTGCTTACTTGCTGGCTGGCCAGCACTTCGTCGAGGCGTGCCCTGCTGAGCGCATCGTCAGAGAGCTGGATCCTGATCCGCCACTTGGCCATGGAACTGGCCTCCCGTCTCGTTAGCCCGCGTGTTCCCACCATGACGGGCACCCGTTGCCCGCGTGATTCCCCTGCGTAACGCGGGCGTTAACAGATCATCGGCCGCTCATCTGCGCGCGACCCGGGTATAGGCCGGGTCAGACCTTGGAGCGGAAAAAGTTCAGGTACGACCGGGACGGCGTAGGGCCGCGCTGGTCCTGGTACCGCGAGCCGTAGACGGCCGAGCCGTACGGATGCTCGGCCGGCGAACTGGTCCGGAACAGGCAGAGCTGGCCAATCTTCATCCCCGGCCAGAGCTTGATCGGCAGGGTGGCGACGTTCGACAGCTCGAGCGTGACGTGGCCGGAGAAGCCGGGATCGATCCAGCCCGCCGTCGAGTGCGTCAGCAGGCCCAGCCGGCCGAGTGAGCTCTTGCCCTCCAGTCGGCCCGCGACGTCGTCCGGCAGCGTTATGACCTCGTAGGTCGAGCCGAGCACGAACTCGCCGGGATGCAGGACGAACGGCTCGTCCCCGTCGGGCTCCACCAGCCGGGTCAGGTCGGGCTGCTCGACGGCGGGGTCGATGTGCGGATAGCGGTGGTTCTCAAAGACGCGGAAGTAACGATCCAGCCGGACGTCGATGCTGGACGGCTGGATCAGCTCGGGCACGTAGGGGTCGACCCGGACGCGCCCGGAGTCCACCTCCGCCTTGATGTCTCGGTCAGACAGCAGCACGCTGGCAACTTACCGGTTCGGCGCGATGCGCCGCAGCGAACGAGGCTGGGTGGTGGAGCCCGGCTGTTCCGCTCGCCTGGCGGCTACCCTGGCTGCCCGGCCAGCTGACCCGCGCGCTGGGCAGCATCCGGTACCATATCCGGGCAGGTCGTGGCAGGCTGGCTGGCGCGCGCGCTGGCCGGGTACTCCGCCCGCGGGTGTAGTTCAATGGCAGAACGTCAGCTTCCCAAGCTGATAGTGCGAGTTCGATTCTCGTCACCCGCTCCACCACAAAGGCCCAACTCCAGGTGGTGGTTCCGGAGGCTGGGTCTCGTTCATTCATCGTGATTGCCGGTGTCCGGCCATTAGCGGGCCATTAGCCAGTCGGAACGAGTGCTCTTGACGGGCCGTCCTCGTCGTCGTCCTTGTCCTGCTCGGCCTGGACGTGAGTGTCGATGGCGTTGGCGATCGCCCGGACCGCGCCACGGGCCTGACGCAGGTTGCAATCCGCCCGGACGCTGCCGTCAGACCGGCTAGCAGCTGCCTGCCCGGAGGCTGACATCCCTGCAAAGCTGCAGGTTAGCACCCTCGATCGCGCCGCAACGCGTTCCTAGCCTGGGGAATGAGACCTGACAGACACCCTCAAGCTCCTGGAGCAGATCATGACCACGCAGCTCGACCCTCCGGCGATCCCGCACCGCCAATGGCTGGGCGGTCTCGGCATCGTTTCCGGCATCTTTCTCGGCGTGGCCGCCGTAGCGACGAACCAAGGTCCGGGCATCAACGCCAGCGCGACCGCCGTGGCGGCCTACTACAACTCCCATCACACAAACTCGGAGATAGGAATCTTTCTCGTCCTGATCGGCTGTGTAGCGCTCGCGTTCTTCTCTGGCGCCCTGCGCAACACGGCCTTCCCGTCCGCGGCACGAGACCGCGGCCTGATGAGCGTGTCGGCCCTCGGGACTGCCGTGTGGATCAGCGGCCTGCTGCTGACCGCTGCCCTGCAGACGACGTTGCTCGACGCCAGCCACTACGGACACGCTGCCGTCATTCAGAGCGTCAACTACCTTGCGGCTGATGACTTCTTTCCCGTCGTGATCGGACTGTCCATCTTCGCCATCGCGACCGGCGCCGGAATACTGCGCAGCCGCGTCCTGCCCGGCTGGCTGGGCTGGGTTACGATCGCCCTCGGCGTGCTTGCTGCTGCCGGCCCGCTCGGCGGAATCGCCTACCTGATCGCTCCAGTCTGGGCGCTCGTCACCGGCGTCATGCTTTTGCTCCGGCGCACCGGCTCGACCGCGGTCAGCCAGCCGGGTATTGCTGCCGACGTTGCTCGCGGGGCAGCCTCCAGCGCGCAACGGTGACATCAGCTAGCCCGGTTTCTGGGCCGCCGCTCCGGTAGCGGCGCGGGAACCGGGCTAGCCAGGCCGCCAGGCGGCGAGGGCGATGTCATCGGCAGCAAAGTCCTGGTCGGGCTCGCCGGGCGGATGCTCGAGATGCCATCGAACGGAACGGCGCAAGACGTCGGAATCCGCGACGGCGTGCCAGCCGAGTACGGCGCTGGCCTTGGCCGGGCTGGCGAGAAGGTGCTGGCTCAGCGCACCGGTGCTGGCCAGGTCCGGCGGCAACAGGTCATCGGGCACCCGAACAAGCTGTAGTTCCGCGCTAGTTGCTGCCACAACCTGCTCATAGAACATCCGCATGGGCGCTGTCTGGGCTGCCACGATGTTGAAGCAATCACCAGCGCCGCCGTCCCGACCGAGCGCTGCAAGGACCGCCGTTGCCACGTCTCCCACATAGACCCGGCTGAACAGGAACGTTCCGGCGCCGACAGGCAAGCGGCTACGGCCCGATCGGATACGCCGCAGTACCGGCTCAAAGCGACGCTGGTAGTCGTGCTCTCCGTACACTGCGCCAAGCCGCAGGATCGTCGCCCCCGCACCGAGGTAGCTCTCCTCGATCTCCAGGTTCTCCCACTGAGGTCCGTCAATGTGCCGTGCTGCACGCAGCGGAGACTGCTCGGTGAGTGGCACGGCGTCGGTCTGCCAGCCACGGTGTACCGCCTCATACGCTCGGTACACATCGACGCTGGACAGGGCCACCAAGCGGATTCCTGGCGGCAAGGCTGACAAGGCCGCCTGGGCGCCCAGGGCATTACCAGCTGACACTTCCACCGCCGCGTCGGCTCCGAATGCAGCCAGGGCAGCCCGGCGGGCTGGCCAGTCTGAGCGCTCAGCGTGAAGGTGCTGCACGGTCGGCAAACCCGCGGGCTCCGCGATGCCGCGGTGCACGATGAGGACCTCATGCCCGGCTGCCACCAGCGCCTCGGCGATGGCGCGCCCGACGAACCAGGTGCCACCAAGCAGAATCACCCGCAACGCGGCTCCCGGGCCATGACCACATTCTGCTACTGACCGTTGAGCCACAGCCGCGCGAACGTAGCGGGGCCCTGCCCGCAGGCAGGGCCCCGCTACGGAAGTGGCCTACGGTGGCCGCCGGCTGGTTATCGCGATCTGGCTAGGTTTGCTGCGGTATACCGGTATGGCCGCTGCCAGTGCGGTTCTGCCACCAGGCCGCCTCGCCGCCGAGCAGAACCGCAGCGATCTGTGCCCGACGATCCCACAGTGCGTCCCGCTGACCAGGCTCGGCGACGATGATGAGGTCCAGGCTGGACTGCTCGCTGGCAGTGCCGTGGGCGAGCGAGCCATAGACGATGGCAGCGCGCACCGCCGCGTCAGTTCTGGCCCACGCTGCTGCTCTCGCTGCCATCTCCTCAGCGGGAACAGGCATTGACTCGATCCCATCCTGGAAGCCCATGCCGGACGGCAGCCACGAGCCAATTCTGCCGGAAAGCGACCGTCAACGCCGCAGACCCGAGCCGCAGAACGATTCAGGCTGAGGGACTTCTCGTTATGCGACGCCTTCGTCTTCTGGAGTTCCGCCAGCTGTCGTGGCTGGGCGCACCAGACCGATGACGTTGCCGTGCGGATCACGGAAGCGGGCAATCGTGCCGACGCCGTCGATGTCAGTCGGCGGGAGGCTGACTGTCGCCCCGGCTCGCACGGCTCGGTCGAGAGTCGCGCCGGGATCTGCGACCTGGATGTAGATGGTGACCATGCTCGGGCCGGCGGGATCGGCAGGGTCGAGCTGGCCGACACCGCCGCCGATCCCCTCGTCGGGCTGAGGGAGGAAGGCGTAGGTCTGGTAGCCAGTCATCGGGACCTGGCGGAGCTCCCAGCCGAACAGCTCACGGTAAAAGGCGACCACGCCCGGACCGTCCGGCCCGAGGATTTCGAAGTGGACGACAGGATTGTTCATTGGCGTTACTCCCCACCGAGCCGTCTTGCCAGAACCGAACCGCAAGCTCAGATCAGCTATGGAACGACGGTACCGGCGTGATAACGAATGTGCCTTGCGGGTGCGCGATTGGTGCCCGAAACCGCGATAGGCACGCTGCTCGCCTTCCAGCCCGCCCGCATATCGGTGTGGCTCTCCGTGGCCGGGCAGCATGCCGCAGTCCCGGAACTGAGCCGGGGCGGCGGTCCCTCGTAGCGGCGCCGCGACGGATGCCAGCCGCGTCACGGCCATTCCGCGCGCCGCTGCGGCTCGCCGTGATTCGCGGCCAGCAGCTTTGTCCGCGGGTCGTAGCGGGCGTCCACGATGTCATCGGTCCACGCCCGGATCTCCGGGAACGCGGACCGGGCCAGCCGCAGCAGTACCCGGCCATGCGCCGGCCTGCCCCGTCGGGCTCGGCCGCGATCAGGCCGGCCGCCTGCAGCACTGGAATGAAGAACCACTCGTCAAATGGGGTGGCCCGTTGGCGAGTAGACCCGCGCCCAGGCCAGTAGCGCGGCGGCTGCGGTGTGCAGGCTCAGGCTGCGCAGCGGCTCGGTGGCCGTCTGGCTCGCGATCGCCAGCGCGAAGATGGCGCCGAACGGCCGCTTGGCCTCATCAGAGCGGACGTGACCGGGATGGCCGTTCAGCGTTCCCGCTAGCTCGAACCGCTCGATCGGCTGGACCACCAGGTCAAGTGAGTTCTGCGCGATCTGCCAGCTGCGCACGAGATCCGTTGGCATCCAGGCTGCGCGGCTGAGGTCCAACGAGGCGAGCAACCCCCAGTCCAGTTGCGGATCACCGGCCACCGGCTGACTCTAGGTCACCCTGGCGCGGCTGGCAGTCTGCCGAGCACGACCGAACTCGAGGGCGACGAGAACCTGCCATCGGGTGACCAGTCGTGGTGGCGCGCCTACCGGCGGCGGGTGGAAGAGCTGGAAGAGGCAGCCACGGCTGCTTCCTGACGTACCCGGCGAAGAAAGGCGAGCTGGTCGGTACGCGTGCTGACCCGCATGCGCTGAAACGCGCCGTCGAGCTTCACGTCGACGTAGAAGTCACCCGAGTCCTCGTGAAAGTGCAGAAACGCGGTCGACCGCAGGGAGAAGTAGCCGCGCTTGCGCTCCCGCAGCTCGGGCACCGCGCGCAACTCCGCCAGCAGATCGTCCAGCTGGTCGAGGTCGTGCTCCGTTGCATGCCGCACGTACTGAGCCTGACGTCAGGACGGCCAGTGACGCAAGCGCAACGTTCCCTCGGGTCCGCGGGGCTAGGAGCTAAGTCCTGTCCACTGGGCCGGGATGTTCGACGGGAGCAGCCCGTATCCGGACTCTCCGGCGTTCGGCGCGGCCGGCGCGCCCAGGGCGACAAGCAGCGCGTCGAAGCTGAGCCCCACCTCGGTCGGGAATGGCCCGTCCCCGCCGATGCCGCCCGCGACCGCGAGCTGGGACTCGGCGGACGCGGCGTCGGGCATGGCCCACCCGGTCTCGATTCCGTCCCCGCTGTTGTACATCTGGGCGACGACCGTCGACGAGGTCACATGCTCGCCGACCTGGACCGTCGGCTGGACCTCCTCGGCGACGTACACCATGAGGCCAGCAGCGGGACCGTCGGTCAGCTGGTAAGTGATCCAGCCGCCGCCCGGCCAGCCGCCGTTGTCGCCCTCGGCGCTGGTAATGACCGCGTCGCCGATCGCGTAGATGGGCCCGGACCCAGCGAAGTCCACACCCATGTCGATGCGCTGCGGGATGAGGCTGGTGATCGCGCGCAGCGGGTTCAGGTAGCCGGGCGCCGGAGCCGGAGGAGCCGGGGCGGGAGTGGTCGTCGCTTTCGGCGTCGCGGCCGGCTGGTCCGACGTCGCCAGCACCTTGCTGACTTCCGTCTTGCTCACGAGCGTGCCAGCCTGCGCTGCCACCCGGCCAAGAGTTGCTCCGGAGGCCTGCGGCTCCGCCCTGCTGGCCGGCAGATGGGTCACGACCGCAAGGGCGCCGACGGCGCCGACGAGCAGCATCGTGACGAGGCTAGCCGTCCGCGCGGCCCGGAACCCTCGATGCTGTGACCGCGACGCCGAGCGATGCCGAGGCAGCGCCGTGAGTTCCGGTGCGGGCTGCGGTGCTGGCTGGGCTTGCTTTCGATGCCGCGCGGTGCTTGCGGGCACTAAGGTCCCCTGGTCAGAGCGCGCATTGGGCGCGGCTGCCACCTGGAAGCGCTGGCTGGCTCTCGCCGGTCAGCAGGCTGCGCGCGATCGCGGTGCAAGTTCAGGGCAACGTAGTCACCCGCGGTGACTACGACCGCACGCAAGGTGCTGTCGGGTATCTACCATGCACTGAAGCGGGCAGCTGAGGGGCCGGAACGCGAAAAGACACGCGGTGACGTTCGTAACCGGTAGTCACGGTCGACGTTTCCGTTAGACACGAAACTCAGACTGGCTGGCGCTCGAAACCAACTTGCGTCTCCGCATCGGCGAAGCCGACCGACCGGTACACCTTGATCGCGTCGGCGAGCGGATCGGCGACGATGACGAGCGTGCGCACGCCGAGTGTGTCGACGCCGTGCCGCCCCGCCTGCGAGACAAGGCCGCCCGCCAGGCCACGACGCCGCCAGCCAGGGTGCGTCTCCACGTTCTGGTACCGGGCGATGCCGGATCCGTCGGCGATGAGCCCGAGCTGGGCGACCAGTTCGCCGTCCACGAACGCGCCGAACCAGGAACCGTGGCCAGCCTCGGTGAGCGCTCGTTCGGCAGCGGCCCGCGCTCGGATAAAGTCCGGGTCGCCGCCGGGCTCGCCCGCGTTGACGATAGTCCGCAGCTCCACCGCCCGGCGCCAGTCGTCGTCGCCGGATAGTTCACGATATGTCGCGGACCGGTTCGGGCGCGGTGGGTCGGTCACCTCCAGTGCCATGAGCACAGCGGATCGCTGCAGCTCGAGCCCCGCGGCGACGTACTCACCGATGTAGACACCGCTGATCTCGGTAACGTCGATCCCGAGGGCGACGTGGCGTGCCGCCGGGAACTCAGCAGCGAACCTCGCGACCCATCCGGCGGCCCGGCCCGGCTCGGACTGCTTGAGCAGCAGGAAGTTGCCCCACCAGTAGGTCGGGTTGCGCGGGCTTCGGATGACGAGATAGTCGCCACGATCCTCGATCTGGCTGCCCTCGAGGGCCCGGATCATCAGGTCGGTGCGGTAGCCCAGCGAGCGAACATCCACGTTGCGAGCGTAACGGGGTCGGTTCGTCACGGCACGTGTCCGACCCCTCCTAGCCGCGGCCGACGAGAGCGACCGGCCCCGACCAAGCCCGTTCCCGCATTGAATTGGGCGTAATCTCGGCAGCATCAACCCGGCTCCAATCAACCGTCGCAGGGAGCAACTGCCATGGGTCTCTTCCAGCGCGCGCACGACATCGTCGCGGCCAAGGCGAACAAGGCGCTCGACACTGCCGAGAATCCGAACGAGATGCTCGACTACTCCTACGAGCAGATGCTCGACCACATCACTCAGGTCCGGCGCGCGCTCGTCGATATCACCGCCTCGAAGAAGCGGCTCGAGCTGCAAGAACAGCAGTTGCAGCACTCAGTCGATCACCTCCAGGACCAGGCCAAGGCGGCGCTGGCGCAGGGCCGGGAGGACCTGGCCCGCGAGGCGCTGTCCCGCAAGGCGGCGGCTCAGCAGCAGATCGACGAGCTTGGCCCACAGCACGAGCAGCTCAGCGAGGAAGAGCAGAAGATGGAGCAGACCCTCGCGACGCTCCAGCAGCGGGTCAACGACTTCCGGTCCAAGAAGGAAGTCATGAAGGCGCAGTACACGGCCGCGTCGGCGATGACCTCGGTGAACGAGGAGGCGGCGGGCATATCGCGGAGTCTCGGCGACTCGGGCGCGGCGCTGCAGCGGGCGCAGGACAAGATCGCGATCATGCAGTCGCGGGCGAGCGCGACCGATGAGCTGCTCCAGTCGGGCGTGCTGGAAGACGTCGGCGGCGGCACCGACGACATCCAGCGCGAGCTCGACGAGGCCGGCGCGAACGCACAGGTGGACACCGAGCTGGCGGCTCTCAAGGCACAGATTGCGAGCGCACCGCCCACGCCGGAGCTGCCCGCCGGCAGCTGAGTTGAGGTTTTAGAGGGGAACGTGGTCGTCCGGGCGGGTCGGGACTCGTCTGGTCGCAGCCGCTCGCGAGCGCTCGACTAAGATCGGAAGCCGTGACTAGCTGGGGCCCTGACGTTCGCGTCCGCTTCGCGCCGTCGCCCACGGGCGAGTTTCACGTGGGCGGCGGCCGGTCGGTGCTGTACAACTGGGCCGTTGCTCTGCGGAATCACGGCACGCTCGTGCTGCGCATCGAGGACACCGACGCGGCGCGCAACCATCCCCAGTGGATCGACGGCATCATCAGCGCGCTGGCCTGGCTGGGCATCGACGGCGGCCAGTATGAGGGCCCGTTCCTCCAGTCGGACAACCTGGCCAGGCACACGGAGGCCGCGCAGCGGCTCTACCACCAGGGGCGGGCCTACTACTGCGACTGCAGCCGGGCGGAAGTGATCGCCCGAACTGGCGACGAGCATCGTGGCTATGACGGCTTCTGCCGGGACCGGGGCCTCGCGCCAGGTCCCGGCCGGGCGCTGCGGTTCCGTACGCCGGACGAAGGGTCCACCGTGGTGGACGACCTCGTTCGCGGCGAGACTAGGTTCGAGAACGCCGCGCTCGAGGACTTCGTGCTCGCCCGTGCCGACGGCTCGGTGCTGTTCCTGCTGGCCAACGTCGTCGACGACATGGAGGAGCGGATCACCCACGTGATCCGCGCCGAGGAGCATCTGTCGAACACGCCCAAGCAGCAACTGCTGTGGGAGGCGCTCGGCCACCGGCCGCCCGCGTGGGCGCATCTGTCGGTGCTCGTCAACGAACGGCGGCAGAAGCTGTCCAAGCGGCGCGACAAGCTGGCGCTCGAAACCTACCGGGACGAGGGCTATCTGGCCGAGGCGATGCGTAACTACCTGATGCTGCTCGGCTGGGGTCCGCGCGATGGCCGCGAGATCATGCCGTTCAGCGAGATGGTGGCGCAGTTCCGGATCGAGGACGTGAGCCCGTCGCCGGCGTTCTTCGATGTCGTCAAGCTGCGGGCGTTCAACGGCGAGTACATCAGGGCGCTGCCGTCCGATGAGTTCGTGAAAGCATGCGAACCGTGGCTCGGGCCTGACGTGGCGCCGTGGCCGGCGGACCGATTCGACCCAGCCGTGTTCGCCACGCTCGCGCCGCTGGCGCAGACCCGGGTGGCCCTGCTCGCCGACATTGTGCCGATGGTGGACTTCGCGTTCCTGCCCGACCCGGTACACGACGAGGCGTCGTGGGCCAAGGCCATGAAGGAGCCGGCCGCAGAGATACTGGCCGCGGTAGCGGCGGCCTACGCGGATGCGCCGTGGCAGGCCGACGAGTTGCGCGCACGACTGGAAACGGTGGGTAGCTCGTTCGGGCTGTCGCTCGGCAAGGCTCAGGCGCCGGTCCGGGTGGCGGTGACCGGGCGGACTGTGGGACTGCCGCTGTTTGAGTCGCTGCAGGTGCTCGGGCGCGAGGAGACGCTGCGCCGGATCGCGTCGGCGCGCGAACGGGTCACCGGTCTCGCGTAGGCATCGTTCGCTGGCATCCGCCAGGCGTGCTCACGCCTTCGACCTGGACTAGGCAGGCAGGACCGTCGGCTGAGCGGCGCGCCTGCGCCGCGGTGTGCTTGGCTATCCGGGTGGCTGACGTTCCTTTCTGCGATCGGGTGCGTAACGGCGAGGTTGTCTTCGGCGGGTGGGTAGCGGCTCCGGCGCCGGTGACGGCGGGACTGCTGGCGGCGGGCGGGCTCGACTACGTCGTGATCGACATGCAGCACGGCACCGCGACCGAGCACGATCTGCCGGCTCTGACAGCCGCGATCCGGCTGGCGGGGGCTGCCCCGCTGGGCCGGGTGCGGTATGCGCATACCGCCGATATCGGCCGGGCCCTGGATCTCGGCTGCGACGGCGTGATCGTGCCGAATGTCGACACCACCGAGCAGGCCACGGCCGTCGTCGGTGCGTGCCGGTTCCCGCCTGAGGGGTACCGCTCCGCTGGTGGCGTCCTCGCCAGCCGGGCCCTGCCGCTGTGCATCCTCATGGTCGAGTCGCGCCGTGCGATGGACGAACTGCCCGCGACACTCAAACTGCCAGGGGTCGACGGAATCTACGTCGGGCCTCGAGACCTGTCCTACTCGCTGGGCTGCCGGCTGGACCCGCATGATCCGGTGCTGCGGCCCGCGCTGGAGCGCATCTGGGCGGACTGTGCGGCGGCCGGGAAGCCGGTGGGCGTGCATGCAACCGACGGGACCACCGCGCGGCTCTACCGGGAGAACGGCTGTCGGCTGGTGACCGTGGTCGCGGACGCGCCGGCGTTGTCGCGCGCGGCGGCCGCGGAACTCGCAGTGGCGCGAGCCTAAGAGTCGTCGGTGCCCGGGGGTGACGCCGCTACGGCGTGAAAATTTCGGGCAGCTCTCCCGCCGTTGCCAGTGACCGGGAGAGCCCGGCTGCGCCGGGCGCTGCCGCGCTGGTGGCGGGGTTTTTCGTAAGCCTGCACGGATACGCCCGCCGGAGCAGGCGGGCAGGAGAGAATGCTGCCGCGGTCGTCCGCTGACGTCGTGCCTCCTTGGCGGGCTGGACCCCGTCTAAGAGTCTGACGCCGGGAGCCTTACTTCAGGGCCGCTGAATGGTGCTTCGAGCCCGCGGACCAGATTTTCCTTATGCCTCAGGCTCCTGCGGACGACCGCGACCGTAACTGCCCTCTCATCGTAGGAGCCATCGATGGAAGACGTGCATGAGGAGCCGCTGTTCGTGCAGCGGGTCGCCGGCCTGGACATCGCCAAGGCCGAGGTCGAGGTCACCATCCGGGTGCCCAGCGACACCAGCGCGGGCCGCCGGCAGCAGGAGACCCGGACTTTCGGCACCACTCGCAGGCAGCTGCTGGACTTAGCCGACTGGCTGCGCGGCTGGGGCGTGACCAAGGCCGGGATGGAAGCCACGTCCGACTACTGGAAGCCGGTGTTCTTCCTGCTCGAATCGCGGGGGTTCGACTGCGACCTGTATAACGCCGCGCAGGTCAGGGCCCTGCCCGGCAGGCCCAAGACGGACCGGGCCGACTCGATCTGGCTCGCCAAGATCACCGAGCGGGGGATGATCGCCTCCAGCTTCGTGCCGCCCGAGCCGATCCGCCGGCTGCGCACCCACACCCGCTACCGCCGCCACCTCACCCAGGCCCGCACCGCCGAGAAACAGCGGGTGGAGAAACTACTCGAAGACGGCCACCTGAAACTGTCGTCGGTGATCTCCGACATCCACGGCGTCTCCGGCCGGGACATGCTCGACGCGCTCGCGGCCGGCCAGCGCGAGCCCCGGGCACTGGCCCAGCTCGCCCGCGGCAACATGCGCGGCAAGATCCGCCGGCTGGAGGAGGCGCTCGATTGCTCGTTCTTCACCGGCGAGCACGCCGCCGTGCTGGCAATGATGCTGGCAGTCATCGACCATCACACCGCCCAGATCAGCCAGCTCACCGAGAAAATCGAGAAGCTGGCCGAGCCTTACCTGCCCCAGATCACCCAGCTCGATGCCGTGCCCGGCATCGGCGCCGTCACCGCCCAGGACATCATCGCCGAGATCGGCACCGACATGAACGTGTTCGCCACCGCGTCCCACCTGGTGTCCTGGGCCCGGTTCTCACCCCAGGTCAGGCAGTCCGCCGGGAAACGCAAGGGCAGCAACGCAACCGGCCGCGGCAACCCCTACCTCGGTGCCGCCATCGGCGAGGCTGCCAGCAGCGCCGGGCGCACCCAGTCGTTCCTCGGCGCCCGCTACCGGAAGCTCACCCGGCGGATGCCCAAGAAGAAAGCCCTGGTCGCCACCGGCAACTCGATGCTCACCGTCATCCACGCGCTGCTGTCCGACCCTCAGGCCACCTACACCGACCTCGGCGCCGACTATTACGAGCAGCGCCTGCACACCCGCCGCCAGGCCCGCAACCACATCAAGAGCCTCGAACGCCTCGGCTACAAAGTCACCATCGAAACCATCAACCCCGACACCGGCGAACTCCTGACCGCGACC
>JBAUAR010000654.1:0-7934 GCA_049675875.1 Streptosporangiaceae bacterium | reverse complement strand
GCCCGCGACTGGCCAGGCCGCCGGGCCGGGCCCGCAAGCAGCCCCGGTTCAGCTACGGAAAGCGGTCCGCACTGTCGGTCCTGGCCCGCCACCGGCTCGGCCGCCGTATCGGCGGCCACTGGCTGGCATGCTGGCGGGTGGGCAGCCGGTCGGGCGTGTGGCTACTGGGCACGCGGCCGGGAGAGCCGCGATGATCCCGGCATCGAGGTGGCGGCTGGCCGCGGTGGCGGTGATCATCGCGGGCCTGCTGGGCGTACTCGGCTTCCGGCTGTGGTACCTGCAGGTGCAGACCCGCGGGACCTATGTAGCACTCGCCAGCCAGGACCGGATCAGGAACATCGTGCAGCCCTCGGTGCGCGGCGAGATCCTTGATGACTCCGGCCAGCCGATGGTGCAGAACCAGTCCTCGCTGGTGGTGGCCGTCAACATGTCGGTCGTGTCGCAGCAGTCCGATGGCGGCGCCGCGGAACTGGCGCGGCTGGCGCGGCTGCTCGGCAGCACCGACTCGGCCATCCAGCAGCAGGTGCGACTGTGCACCGTCGGAGTGCATCAGCCATGCTGGCCCGGCTCGCCCTATCAGCCGATCCCGGTGGCGCAGAACGTGTCGGAGCAGGTTGCGCTCGCCGTGCTGGAGAACAAGGCGTCGTTCCCTGGTGTGTCCGCGGACATCCAGCCGATCATCCAGTACGACCAGCCGATATCGACCGCGGCCGCGCAGCTGCTCGGCTACCTGCAGCCGATCACCGCCCGCGAGGTCAAGCAGCTGCACGTGCCGGTCACCGGGTTCGCGGGCGACGACCTAGTCGGCCAGTCCGGGCTGGAGGCCGAGTACGACAAGCAGCTGCGCGGGACCACCGGAATGGACGAGGTGGCCGTCAATGCCAGCGGTCAGGTGACCTCGACGATCAAGGACGTCAAGCCGCAACCCGGCGACGACCTGGTCACCAGCATCAACTCCAATGTTCAGCTGGCGACCGAGAGCGCGCTGCAGACGGCGATTGAGAAGACCCAGGCCGAGGGCAACACCCAGGCAACCAGCGGCGCGGCGGTGGTCATGACCACGACGGGCCGGGTTGTAGCCATGGCCAGCTACCCCACCTACAACCCCAGCATCTGGAGCGGCGGCATCAGCGAGCAGCAGTTCAGCCAGCTGTTCGGCACCGGCGGCGGGGAGCCGATCCTGGAGCGGGCCACCCAGGGCGAGTACTTTCCCGGCTCCACCTGGAAGGTGACCACCACCACCGCCGCGGTCAACGCGGGGTACTCGCTGGATGCCAACTACGACTGCCCCGCATCGGTCGACGTCGGCGGGCACGTGTTCAACAACGACTTCGGCGACGGCGGCTCGATGTCGCTGCACACTGCGCTGGTGCTGTCCTGCGACACCGTGTTCTACAACTTCGGCTACGACATATGGCTCAAGGACAACCGGCAGTATGACGACGTCACGAGCCCCGCCTTCCCGGTCCAGGAGATGCAGCAGACCGAGCTGCAGTGGGGCTTCGGCAAGCCGACAGGCATCGACCTGCCGGGCGAGGCGAACGGCACCGTGCCGACGAGGGAGTGGCTGTACTACTACTGGAAGGACAACGCGCACACCGGAGAGAACTGGTGTAAGAACGGCAACCCGAACGGCAGCTACGTCCAGCAGATCGAGTACGAGGACTGCCTGAGCGGGAACGTCTGGACGCCCGGCCAGGCAGTGAACGCTTCGATCGGGCAGGGCTACGTGGCGGTGACGCCCCTGCAGCTCGCGAGTGCGTACGCGGCGCTGGCCAACGGCGGCACGCTCTACAGCCCGCGCCTCGGTGAGGAGCTGCTCAGCCCCTCGACCGGCAAGGCCGTCCAGCAGATCACCCCGCCGGTGCTCGGGCACCTGCCCGCGTCCGCCGCCACCCTTGCCTATATCCGGAGCGCGCTGCAGGACGTCGTCACCCAGGGCACCGCTGCCGGCGCGTTCGGTGGCTTCCCGCTTAGCCAGGTGTGCGTGGCCGGCAAGACCGGCACGGCGCAGGTTGAAGGGCGGCTAGCGACCTCCAACTTCGCCTCGTTCGCGCCCTGTAACAACCCGCAGTATGTCGTCGTCATGATGATTCCCAACTCCGGCTTCGGTGCTGATGTCTCGGCCCCCGCGATCCGGCAGATCTGGGACTCGATCTACGGGCTGGAGGGCCACCCGCCTGCGCTGCAGAACGGCCAGCTTCCGCCGCCGCCGCAGATCAGCAGCGCGGGCGTGATCATGCCGACCGCGGCCCGCCAGCTCGGCAGCCAGCAGCCGTCCACCAGCCTCGCCGGGCTGGCCGCCGGGCTCGGGATGGCTGCGGACACCGAGCCAGGCGGGCGGCCGCTGGGCAGGCCAGGATGAGCAGACGGACTGGCTCCGATCTGACCAGCCAGCGAGCGCCGTCGCCGGTGCCGGGCGCGGCGAATTACCGCGGGCTGGCGCCGGTAAAACTCGACGGCGGCAGCGCTCACCGCGGCGGCTACGCGCCCGGACCGAGCCTCGACCGCAGACGGCACCGGGTGCGCCGGACGCTACGGCAGGTCTTCGGCCCAGGCTCGCCGCTGCGTGACCTCGACTGGTTCCTGCTAGCCATCGTGCTGGCCTTGATGGCGCTCGGCACCCTGCTGGTCTGGGCTGCGACGGATACATCGGGGCTGAGCTACCACGACCCGTACCTGATCAGGCAGGGACTGAATATCGCCATCGGGCTCGTGCTGATGGCCGCGGTGAGCATGCTGGACTACCGCCAGCTGAAGCTGTACGCGCCGATCGTGCTCGTGGTGTCCTGCCTCGGGCTGCTCGCCGTGCTGTCGCCGCTTGGCAGCGTGGTCAACGGCGCCAAGTCCTGGATCACGCTGCCGGGCGGGTTCCAGATCGAGCCCTCGGAGTACGCCAAGATCGCCGTCATCTTCCTTGGTGCAACGATCCTCGGCGAGCTGCGGTCCGGCAAGACGAGGCCAGGGCCGCGCGCGGTCGCCAAGGCCGTCGGCCTCTCGCTGATCCCGCTGGTCCTCGTCGTAGCCGAGCCGGACCTGGGCGTGGTGATCTTGCTGCTGGCACTCATCGCCGGCCTCATCGTGCTGTCGGCTGTCCGGCTCCGCTGGCTCGCCGCGCTCGCCGTCGGCGGCGCGCTGGGCGTGTTCGCGGTGGCCAGCCTGCACCTGCTCAAGAGCTATCAGGTCAGCCGGCTCACCTCATTCCTGCATCCCAGCCAGGACCCGCGCGGCACCGGTTACAGCGCGTTCCAGTCCAAGATCGCAATCGGTTCCGGCGGGCTGACGGGGCAGGGGCTGTTCCACGGTCAGCTGGTGGCAGGCGGCTTCGTACCCGAGCAGCACACCGACTTCATCTTCGCGGTGGCGGGCGAGGAGATCGGATTCGTCGGTGAGCTCGTCATCATCGGCTTGCTCACGCTGCTGCTGCTGCGCGCGCTGCACATCGCCGCGCGCGCCGACGATCAGTTCGGCATGCTCGTCGCGTCGGGAATCGCGATCTGGTTCGGCGTGCAGTCGTTCATCAACATTGGCATGACGATCGGCATCATGCCGGTGACCGGCCTGCCGCTGCCGTTCGTGTCCTATGGCGGGTCGGCCGTCTTTGCCGACATGATCGCGATTGGCGCGCTGCACTGCGTGCACCGGCATAGATCGGTCTTCGGCAGCAGGTAGTAGCCCGGTGGTGGTTATCTGGTTCGAACCCGGTCCGGCGGGCTCGCCCCCGCCTGGTCGCCTGCGGTCTCGACCGGTGCCTGGGCTGCGCGGCGGCGGCGCACCAGGGTGAGCGCGGTCCAGCCGACCGCCCCGGCGACGACGACGGCGGCGAGAGTCCAGCCCAGCGCGGTGGTGCCGACGCCGACGTACTTCAGGCCCGAGGCGAAGATGACGAACGCGATGACCGGCCGGACGAACCCGTCCCGGGCCCGCGACGAGAACAGCGAGCCGATCAGCACCGCGGGCACGCTGCCGATGATGATCGAGATCGTGACGCCGAACTCGACATGGCCAAAGACCAGCGCGCCAGCCGCCGCCGCCAGCGTCAGCGGCACAGCCTGCGTCAGATCGGTGCCCACGAGGCGGTTGGCGCTGATCATCGGATAGAGGAAGAGCAGCAGAACGATCATGAGTGAGCCAGAGCCCACGGAGGTGAGACCCACGATCACGCCGCCCAGCATGCCGATCAGGACGGTCGGCAGCGGCCGCACCACCAGGTCGCGCAAGGCGGCGGCGCGGCCGTGCCCGGCGCGCAGGTCCATCGCGTAGCGGATGACCATGGCCGCGGCGCCGGTCAGCAGCGCCGCGCCGAGTGCCTGCTCGACGTGGGTGCCCGACGACTTGCCGAGCAGGTGCAACAGGTACGCGCCGAGGAAGGCCATCGGCACCGAGCCCACCGCCAGCCAGCCGACCAGCCGGTAGTTGACCGTGCCCTTGCGCATGTGCACGGCCGCGCCGACCGGTCGCATGAACACGGCGGCGACCAGATCGCTGGAGATGGCGCTCGGCGCCTTGACCCCGAACAGCAGTATCAGCATCGGGGTCATGAGGGCACCGCCCCCGGCGCCGGTCATGCCGACCAGCAAGCCGACTACCGCGCTGCCGAGCACGATGTAGGGGTTGACGTGCACCGGAATACCTCCAGGCGACCGCGTGGCCGGGCGGCCACGTTTCTGTCCGGAAAGGGTTATGGGCTTGCCTACCATACCAACCGGATCAGCCGGGATAGCTGGCTATCGCGCGCGCTAATCGGGCCAGCGGTACCGCCGACCGCCGTGGGTGTCCCGCCTCGGTACGCTGTAACCGTGCCTGTGCAGTCGGTGTACCCCCTGCTCGAGCCGCTGCTTCCGCTGGTTCGCAAGCCCATCCAGTACGTCGGCGGCGAGCTGAACTCTGTGGTGAAGGAGTGGGACGCCTGCGACGTCCGCTGGGCACTGATGTACCCGGACGCCTACGAGGTAGGCCTGCCGAACCAGGGCCTGCAGATTCTGTACGAGGTGCTGAACGAGCGGGATGGTGTCCTGGCGGAGCGCACCTACAGCGTCTGGCCCGATCTTGAGGCGCTCATGCGCGCCCATGGCGTGCCGCAGTTCACCGTCGATGCGCACCGGCCGGTCGGCGGCTTCGACCTGCTCGGGGTCAGCTTTGCGACCGAACTCGGCTACACCAACCTGCTGACCGCGCTGGACCTGGCGGGGCTGCCGCTGTCGGCGGCCGACCGGCGCCCCGGCGACCCGGTGGTGCTGGCAGGCGGACACGCCGCCTTCAATCCGGAGCCGATCGCCGAGTTCATCGACGGGGCCGTGCTCGGCGATGGCGAGCAGGCGGTCCTCGCCATCACCGAGCTGGTGCGGGCCTGGAAGCGGGCGGGACAGCCGGGCGGCCGGGATGGCCTGCTAGTCCGGCTTGCCGCTTCGGGCGGGGTGTACGTGCCCCGGTTCTACGACGTGTCGTACGGCCCGGACGGCGCTATCAGCCGGGTTGCGCCGAACCGGCCGGGGGTGCCCCGCTCGGTCGCCAAGCACACGGTGATGGACCTGGACTCCTGGCAGTATCCGCGCCAGCCGCTGGTTCCGGTGGCTGAGACCGTACACGAGCGGTACAGCGTCGAGATCTTCCGCGGCTGCACCCGCGGCTGCCGATTCTGCCAGGCCGGAATGATCACCCGGCCGGTCCGCGAGCGGTCCATCACGGCCATCGGCTCGATGGTGCAGGCGGGCCTGGCTGCCAGCGGGTTCAGCGAGGTCGGCCTGCTGTCGCTGTCCAGCGCCGACCACAGTGAGATCAACGAGATCGCGACCGACCTGGCGGACCGGTACGAGGGCACGGCCACCGGGCTGTCGCTGCCGTCCACCCGGGTGGACGCCTTCAACGTGACGCTTGCGAACGAGCTGAGCCGGGGTGGCCGGCGGTCCGGGCTCACGTTCGCGCCGGAGGGCGGGTCCGAGCGGATCCGCAAGGTGATCAACAAGATGGTCACCGAGGATGACCTGATCAGGACCGTCACGACGGCGTACGCGAGCGGCTGGCGGCAGGTCAAGTTGTACTTCATGTGCGGGCTGCCGACCGAGACCGACGAGGACGTGCTGGCCATTGCCACGCTGGCGCGGCGGGTCATCGAGGCCGGGCGCGCCGTTACCGGTCGCGGCGACATCCGGTGCACGGTGTCCATCGGCGCGTTTGTGCCCAAGCCGCACACGCCGTTCCAGTGGGCCGGGCAGTGTCCGCACGAGACGGTGGACGCGCGGCTGCGGGCGCTGGGTGCCGCGATGCGGGCGGACCGGCGCTACGGCAAGGCGATCGGCTTTCGCTACCACGACGGCAAGCCGTCGATTGTCGAGGGATTGCTGTCTCGTGGCGACCGGCGGGTGGCGAAGGTGATCAGGGCGGCCTGGGAAGACGGTGCCCGGTTCGACGGCTGGAGCGAGACGTTGTCCTTCGAACGGTGGGAGCGCTGCGCCGCTGCGGCGCTCGCAGTCGACGGCGTAGACCTGGACTGGTACACCACCAGGGAGCGCGGCTACGACGAGATCCTGCCGTGGGACCATCTCGACGCCGGGCTGGAGCGGGACTGGCTCTGGCAGGACTGGCAGGCGGCTGTCGACCCGGCGGGGGCCGCTGAGATTGAGGACTGCCGCTGGACCCCATGCTTCGAATGCGGGGTGTGCCCGTCGATGGACACCGAGATCGAGGTTGGGCCGACGGGGCAGCGGTTGCTGCCGCTGAGCATTGCCGGGAACGGGGTTCCGGCGGCGAGCGGCCGCCCGGCAGCACCGGCCGGGGGGCGCTAATGGGGCGCCAGCAGTCGCCCCGGCCGCCGGGACCAGCGCCGTTGCCGGCGGTCCAGCGGCTGACCGTCAGGTACGCTAAGCGTGGCAGGATGCGATTCGCGAGTCATAGGGATATCGCGCGTGCGGTGGAACGGGGAGTTCGGCGGGCTGGTCTGCCGGTCGCGCACTCCGCGGGATTCTCGCCGCATCCGAAGATTTCCTACTCGGGCGGCGCGCCCACAGGCGCTGCAAGCGAGTCCGAGTACCTGGAGATTTCCCTCACCGAGGGCCTGGATCCCGGAACCGTCCGGGACCGCCTGGACGCAGCCCTGCCGGACGGGATTGACGTGATTGAGGTCGCCGATCAGGCTGTGGCGCCGGCGCCGCGGCTGGAGGCCTCGGAATGGCAAGTTGTGCTGCCGGGAGTCGCGCCAGCAGAGGCGGCCTCGGCGGCGGAGGTGTTTCTCGCCGCCGAGCATGCGGAGGTGGAGCGCCTGACCAGCAATGGAGTCCGTCGGCTCGACACCCGGGCCGCGGTGGTATCAGTAGCGCTTGAGCGCGCCGCCGTGGCTGGGGACCAGGAATGTGCGATACTTCGAATGGTTGTTCGGCACCTGACACCGGCCGTGCGACCCGAAGACATCCTGGTCGCGCTTCGCCGCATGTCGGACCTGGAACCGTTGTCTCCGCCGGTCGTCACGCGGCTGGCTCAGGGCCCGCTAGGCGCTGAGGCCGCCGCAGGCCCGATCCGAGCCATGGCGACGGCGGCGGTACCCCGGCCGGACGGGCGAGGTACCGAACAGGGACAAGTAATGGCAACGCGCCCGGATGCGGAGACCGCCGACCAGGCGAGCACCGCGCCGGAGAGCGCGTATGGACAGCTCCCGCGTGGCGCGGCGCGGCCCGACGAGGCCAGCTGTGCCCGGGAGCACGACGGGAGAGATCGCCCGCATGCTCGAGATCGAGCGACAGAACAGAGAGCCAGCTGACGCGTCGGCTGGCGAAAACGGATCGAACGGTCCGGCCGGGTCGGCCGGACCGTCGGAGACTGGCTCCGCGCCTAGTCGCGGCCTGCTGCGCCGGGCGCGCCGAGCGGTAACCCGGCCGGCCGGTCCGCCGTCGGCTGAGCCACCCGCGGCGCCGGAGGGCACCGCGGCCTGGGACGTGACC
>JBAUAR010000653.1:0-3905 GCA_049675875.1 Streptosporangiaceae bacterium | reverse complement strand
CCCTCGCGGCGCGGCTTGCAGCCGACGGCGCCGCCCGGCTCTGGCTGCCCGCGCAGCGCAGCCGGGCTGACGAGTTCGCGGCCGGGGCCGATCTGCGCGGACCGCTCGATCTGCCGGTGCTCATCGTCGCCGGGGCCGACCTGCGAACGGAGACGAGCAGGCTGACCGCCGATCTCGACGACGCCGTGATCGAGGCTTCGTCCTTGCCGGCGACGGCACCGCACGCCGCGGGGAGCGCCGCCACCGCTCTCGCCGGTCACACGGTCGGCCTGCTCAACCGGGGCACGCCGAGCGGCCTGGTCACGCCGCAGGGTCAGCTGAGCATGGCGCTCATGCGCGCCTGCAGCAGCTGGCCGTCCGGCGTCTGGATCGACGGCAAGAGGCGAACCGCACCGGACGGCACCAGCTTCTCCTGGCAGCACTGGAGCCACACGTTCGAGTACGCACTCGCCGCCGGGCCGGGCGACTGGCGCACGGCGGCCTTCCCGGCGGCGGGCCAGGACTACAACCACGACCTGCTGACGGTCTCCACCGACCTGCACGCGGGCCCACTGCCAGCCCGCGCCCGGCTGGCGGGCGTGGCGGCCACAGCGCCAGCTCGGGGGCACACAGCGCCAGCTCGGGGGCACACAGCATGCCCCGAGGCCAGCACGGACCCCGATGGCCAGAAACCCCCGCCGGTGCTGCTCTCTACGCTCAAGCCGCACGGCAACCCGCTGTACCCGAGCGAGCAGCCCGAGCCGGCCGCGGGGGTGACCGTGCGGCTGCGGGAGATCGGTGGCGCCGGTCCGGTGACAGCCCGGCTGAACCTGTTCACCGGGCTGGCCAGTGCGGCGCTGACCAGCATCTGCGAGGACGAACCCGGCGCCGCCGTACCGGTCACGCAGGCCGGCGCGATCGTGACCGTGCCGTCGGCCGGTCTGGCCACCGTCGTCGTTACCCCGGCTAGCGCCCGGCTTGCGGCGGCCGCCCTGGGCCCGCCGGCGCCCGCCGGTCCGCTGCCCGCCGACACCGAGCCGAGTCAGCCGGTGTTCGCCCGGTACTGGCTGCACGGCAAGGGACCAGCCCCGGCTGGCAACGTGCCGGTCGCCGTGCACCTGTCCCCCGGCACGGTGACGCTGGACGCCGGGCCCGGTGCGCTGACGCTCACCGTAGCGTGCGGACCGGAGCCGGCGGCGGGAATCGTCCGGCTCGAGGTGCCCGCGGAGATCGACCTCTCGCCGGCCGGCCCGCTCCGCTACGACCTCGGACCCATGGGTTATCAGGCTTTCGAGCTGACCGTCACCGCCCGGCCCGGCACGACGCCCGGCCGCCGGTTCCTGACGGCCCAGATCGACGGCCCGGCCGGCCAGCTGATCGAGGACAGCGCGCTGCTAGCCATCGGCCAGCCACCCCCGCCGGGCCGGGACCTTCCGGCGCCGCAGCAGCGGACCATGCACGACGCGGCGGAGACCGCGGTGGCAGCCGAACTGGACCTCAGTATCGGCAGTCCGACCGCTGTGCTGCGGCCCGCCGGGTCCGACGCGGTTGAGGTTCTCGTCCGCAACCGGACCGGCTCGACGATTCGCGGCGAGGCGCAGCTGATCTCACCGCACGGCAGCTGGCGGCAGGCAACACCGTGGACACAGGGCTTCGCGCTGGCGGCGGGCGCGGCGGACACGCTGCGCTTCGACCTCGCGGCGCCGGCCACCGCCCGGCCGGGCGAGCAGTGGTGGGCCATCGTCAAGGTCATGTATTTCGGTCGGGTGCTCTACAGCGAGCCCGTCGAGGTGACGGTCCGGTAGCGCTGCAGAACGCCCGGACCAGTGAGACACTGGGCTTTTACCACCAGAACAAGCACCGAAGTGGCAATGACGGCAGAAACGTTGGAGCGCCTGGGCAATCTTCCCGCGGAGCCCAACAGCTTCGTGGGACGCGATCGTGACCTGGGCGATCTGCAGCTTCTCGTGAGCAGCGTCCGGGCGCTGACGCTGTGCGGTCCTGGCGGTATCGGCAAGACCAGACTGGCGATGCGCCT
Organism: Streptosporangiaceae bacterium; assembly: GCA_049675875.1. Lineage (GTDB taxonomy): Bacteria > Actinomycetota > Actinomycetes > Streptosporangiales > Streptosporangiaceae > JAJYUU01. The sequence continues at coordinate 1,888 of JBAUAR010000653.1, read as the reverse complement.
GGGCTGGCAGCTCGCGGACGACTTTCCGGGCGGCGTCTGGCTTGTCGAGCTCGCCGCGACCAGCGACCCGGCCCTCGCCGCGAGCCAGGTCGCCACAGCGCTGGGAATCAGCGAGGAGCCCGGCCGGCCCGCCGCCGCCACCCTCGGGGACGCGCTGCGCGGCCGGCAGCTGCTGCTCATCCTGGACACCTGCGAGCACATCGTGGACGCGATCGCTGATCTCGTCCACGACCTCATCGCCAGCTGCCCGCAGCTGCGTGTGGTGGCCACCAGCAGGGAGCCACTGCGAGTCAGGGGCGAGACGGTGTGGCGCGTGCAGCCCCTGTCGCTGCCGACCCAGACGTGGCCTTCGCGGGCGCCGGCCGTAGCCGTAGCCGAGGCCGATGCGGACGAGGCGGTGCGGCTGTTCGCCGACCGGGCCGCGGCGGTTCGTCCCGGCTTCGCGCTCACCGAGGACAACTGGGCTCACGTGGTCCAGATATGCCGGACCCTGGACGGCGTACCGCTCGCCATCGAGCTCGCGGCAGCGCGGATCCGGGCGCTGTCGGTCGAGCAGATTGCCGCTCGGCTGGATGACAGGTTCCGGTTGCTGGCGTCGGGCGACCGCACCGCGCCGCCGCGGCAGCAGACGCTGCAGGCCGCCGTCGACTGGAGCTTCGAGCTGCTGACTCCGGACGAGCAGACCCTGCTCCGGCGGCTGTCGGTGTTCGCCGGGTGGAGCCTCGAGATGGCCGAGCAGGTTTGCGCCGACGAACACATCCCGGAGTCGCGGGTACTTGACCTGCTGGCCGCGCTCATTGACAAGTCGCTGGTCGCGCTCGAGGAGGAGCTGGCCGGTGACGCACGCTACCGGCTCCTTGACACGATCCGGCAATACGCGGCCGACCGGCTCGCTGCCTCCGGCGAGGAGGCCGCGATCCGCGACCGCCAGCTACGCTGCCTGCTGGCGTTCGCCGAGGACATGGACATGCGGGCCTTCCGGCGGGGCGCGCCTACCCGGCTCGAGCAAGTCGAGCTGTACCAGCGGGCATCCGCCGAGCAGGGCAATGTTCGAGCCGCCCTGACCTTCTGCCTGGATTCCAGGGACGCCGAGCGCGGCCTTCGGCTCTGCGCCGCGCTGCGGGCTCCCTGGGTGATCTATGGCGACGCGACCGAAGGTCTGGCGTGGTACGGCAGGTTCCTGGCGCTCGACGAGCCGGTGGCAGCCAGCGTGCGCGCCCGCGCGCTCATGACGAGCGCGGAACTTGCCTTCCAGCAGCAGGACTACCGGGCCGCCGCGCGCAACGCACAGGCCGCCGTCGCGATGTCCGGGGCGCATCGGGCGGCTAACCCGGCGTGCGGTCTGCGCATCCTCGCGGCCATCAGCCTGCGGGCCGGCCTGGCAGAGCAGGCGCTAGCACAGGCCGACGCCGCGGTGGCCGTCGCCACCGCCCACGCCGACGACTGGGAGCGCGGCCTCGCCCATGTCGCGCGAGCGACGGTCCTTGCGCGGATCGGGCAGCCGGCGGACGCGCAGGCCGAGTACGAGATCGCGCTGGATCTGCTCACCGACCATAATCTCTGGGGCATCGCGAACGCCCTGTACGGCTTCGGCAGCCTCGCCCGGTCCCGGCGCGACAACGCGAGCGCGCTCCAGCACTTCCGCGCGGCCCTGGAGCTATTCACCGAACTGGGCGCCCGGACCGAGATCGCCCGGTGCCAGGCCGGCATTGGCTGGGTAGCGCTGGACGAGCTCGATGTGCCGACCGCGTCGGCCAGTCTCGCCGAGAGCCTCGAGCTCAGCGTGGCCACGGGGCAGCGGCTCGGGGTCGCCCGCGGTATCGAGGCGTTCGCCGCGCTCGCCGTGGTACGTGGCGACGACACCACGGCGGTCCGCCTGGAGGGCGCC
>JBAUAR010000652.1:0-6327 GCA_049675875.1 Streptosporangiaceae bacterium | reverse complement strand
GCCCGTCTGTCCGAGCTTGCGGCCATCGTTTCAGCGGTCATCGTGACTGCGTCTTTCGGCATCCTCGCCTTCGGAACGACCAGCCTCGTCCTGCTAGTCACGGGAATCGTGGTTCTCGACATGGGGGTCCAGGCCGTACAGGTGACGAACCAGACTGCGATCAATCACATCAGTGACGAGCTGCGCTCCCAGCTGACGAGCGGCTATATGGTCGGCTGCTTCCTCGGGGGCGGGGTGGGCTCCCTCAGCGCCGGCCTCATCCTCGAGTTCGGACACTGGACCGGCATCTGCCTGCTCGGAGCCGGATTGGGCAGCGTGCTCATCCTCACCGCTTGGCTGGACCAGCTCCGCTCCGCCCGGGCTTCAGCTGAGTCAGCCGAGCACTAGGGAGCCACGCCAGGGTCCAGATCGCCGGATGCCGCGAAGCCCATCCGGCGATCGACAGCAGCGATGGACTCGAGTGCCAGGCCGTAGGGCAGGTAGCGGGACAAGGCGTCCTTCACCATCATGGTCAGACATGTCCGCGTGTACCGGAGCGTCAGGTCTGTCTGAGCGGCCAGAGCTCTGGCGATGTCCCTCGCTCTCGGCATGAGCGCAGGCCGTGGCAGCACCTCGTTCACGACACCGGCCGCCTGCGCTTCGTGAGCGGACAGGCGCTGCCCTGTCAACAGGAAGTAACGCCCGCGGTTGAGCCCCAGCAGCAGCGGCCAGACGACATGGACGCCATCCCCTGGAACGACCCCGGCAGGGAAGTGCTCGGCGTCCTGGATGTAGGCGTCATCGGCAGCAAGGACGATATCGGAAAGCAGGGCGATCTCGGCGTGCTCGCTGACCGGTCCGTTGATGACGCCGATCACCGGGACTGGTATGTCCAGCAGGCTCTTCATGAGGTCGAGGCCCTCGCGGTACACCTTGTCCCACTGCGCGGGTGTGCTGGCCCTAGTTTCGAAATCCAATTCCGTGAGGAACGTGTCGCCGGTGCCGGTCAGGATTACCACTCGGTTCTCGGCGTCGCGACCGATGTCGGCAAGTGCCGGCCCAAGCTCGCGATGCGCGCTCTCGCACCAGCGCAGTGGACCGTCCTCGGAGTGGAGGCGGATCTCCAGGATCCCGTCATGCCGCTCGAATGCGAAGTTCTCATAGCGGTCGCGGTACTCGTCGAAGCTGGACATCGGCACATCCCTCCTGGCCAGAGTTGCTGCACGGGGCAGCCGCAGCATCGGCTGCTTCGTCACCCTCCGGGAGTCTGGCTCTCCGCTAGGGCGCGCTGACGGACGACGTGGCCTGGTCCTGCGACGCGCCAAGTTCCTTGTACTCGACGATCGCTTCCGGGTTGTCAAGGGCGCTCAGGTCCCCGAGCGCCTCGCACAGGTACGCGGCGCGGGCGACCCTCCTCATGACCTTGCCGTTGCGGGTCTTGGGCAGCGCGGCCACGACATGGATCGCTTTCGGCCTCATGGTGGGCCCGGCGTGATCGGTGATGAGTACGGCAAGACGGTCAGCCGTCGTGGCGGCTTCGGCACCGGGTTGGAGCACGACGAAGCAAACAAGCGCCTCGCCTTTCACCGGGTCGGGGACCCCCACCGCGGCTGCCTCGACGACCTGCGGGTCGCTCACGAGCACCGATTCGACCTCGGCGGGCCCAACCCGCTTGCCGGCCAGCATGATCGTGTCGTCCGATCTGCCCAGCAGGTACCAGAAGCCATCGGCATCGATGTAGGCGAAGTCGCCCTGCAGCCACAGGCCGGGGAACCGGGACCAGTACGTCTGCAGGTACCGGTCCGGCCCGTCCCACAGGCTCTTGGTCATCCCGGGCCACGGCTGGCGCACCACCAGCTCGCCGACCTCACACCGCACGCTCTGGCCGGCATCGTCGACGACATCGGTGGCCAGTCCCAGGGTCGGTCCCGAGAAGGACGTCGGCTTGATCGGACGGTAGGCCGACCCTGCCACGATCGACGCGCCGCACTCAGTCCCGCCGGAAATGTTGACGATCGGCGCCCTGCTCTTGCCGACATGGCGGAAACACCACCACCCCGGCTCGAGGTTCCACGGCTCACCAGTTGTTCCGATGACCCGGAGGTCCGGCAGCTCGTGGCCGTCGGGCCACGAATCGCCATGGGCCATGAGCGCGCGCGCTACGGTCGGCGCGATGCCCAGGACGTTCGTTTCGCTCCGCTCCGCGGCAGCCCACAGACGGTCGGGCCGCGGGAAGTCTGGCGCCCCCTCGAGCAGCACCGCAGTACCGCCGTTCGTCAGGCTGGCGGATATCAGGAAGGGTCCCATGACCCAGCCCATGTCGGTCAGCCAGAGCAGGCGGCTTCCCTGCTCCACCCCCATCGAGTGGCGGGCTTCCTGGGCGAACTTGAACGGCATGCCTGCGTGCGTGTGGACGCAGCCCTTGGGCGCCCCCGTGCTGCCTGAGGTGTAGATGAGCATGCAGGGGGTCTCGACGTCGAAGGCCGGCGCGTCGTGAAGCGGCTTAGCTCCGGCCATAGCCTCGTCCCACCACACGTCGCGGCCGGGCCGCAGGTGCGCCTCGCCGGACCCGAGCCGGGACACGACTAGCACTCGACGTAGGGACTCCAGGCCCTCGATCGCCTCGTCCGCCACCCGTTTGAGCGGGACCTCGCGTCCCCGTCGGGGAAAGCCGTCTGCTGTGACAAGCAACTTGGCTGCGCTGTCCTGGAGGCGCTGGCGGACCGGTAGCGGTCCGTAGCCGCTGAACATTGGGGCGACGATCGCCCCCAGCTTGGCCGCCGCGAGGATGGTCACCACCGCTTCCGGGATCATCGGAAGGAACATCCCGACGACGTCCCCTTCGGCGATGCCTTGTGCGATGAAGGCGCCCGCGGCGGTATCGACCGCCTGTTTCAGCTGCTCGTAAGTGACCTCGCGAACGGCGCCGTCATCGCCTTCCCACCAGATCGCCAGCTCGGCGCCACGACCGTTTCGCACCCAGCGGTCGACGGTGTAATCGGCCAGGTTCAGCTTGCCGCCGCGAAAGAAGTGCGGGAAGGCTAGTCCGTCGGACAGGTCGAGGACGGCATCGTACGGGTGCATCCACTCGATGCCAAGGTCCTCCGCCGCCGCGGCCCAGAACCACTCCGGCTCGGCCACGGCACGGCGGGCTAGCTCGTCTATGTCCGTGATCCCGTGCCGCGCCCCCATACGGCCCAGCGGCGATCGCGCGAAGGCGTCCGGCTGCGGATGCCACGCGATCTGGAGCCGCTCGAGTTCCTGCGGGTTCATGGATGTCCCTACTTGATGGCCATGGGGTTGAGCGGGGAGCCCACCGCACCCGTGAACGGCAGCGGCGCGGCGACGAACATGAACTCGTAGACGCCGTCCGCTGCGCAGTCGGCAGCGAGCGCCTCAAGGTCGAAGATCTCGCCGATGAGCATGCCGGCATTGACGAGAAGCACGATGTGCAGGGGTTGAAAGAGCTCCTCGAGTTCGTTGGGCCGCACTTCCATTCCCCATGTGTCGGTGGCGATGCCTGCCACCTCGCGGCCGCACAGGAAATGGACACTGGCCAGGCTCAGGCCCGGTGCGTCCCCGGCGGAGTACGTGCCCCACGAACCTTGTGCGTGACACATGGCGATGTGACCGGTCCTGACAAGCAGGATGTCGCCGCGACGGACCTCCACGCCTTCGGCTTCTGCACACTCGGCCAGCTCGCGGTCGTCGATCCCGTCGCCCGGCTCCAGCCAGTCGACCCCCCGGTGACGCGGAATATCGAGCAGCACCCCGCGGGAGACGACCTTGTCCTTCAGCTTGTCGATCGAATTGCGGGTGGCGCCCGTGCTGCTCACCAGCTCGATGCCGTATCCGTTGTACATCTTGTCGTCGTAGAAGACGTGCGAGAGAGCGTCCCACTGCGTACCGCACTGCAGTGGCATGTAGATGGCGTCGTCGGCGTACCGCAGCCGGGCGAGGTGAGACTGGGCGTTGATGGCCACGTCTCCGCCGTCCTGGAGCATGAAGTGCAGAGGGTTGACCCGTCCGCCCCAGCCGTTCTGTGGACCGTTCTGGTCGTATGGCAGGGCGCAGGAGATGGCCTTGCCCTGCCGGACGAGCCGGGCTGCCGCCGTCACGCACTCCGCATCGATGTAGTTGAGGGTGCCCAGCTCGTCGCTGGGCCCCCACTTCCCCCAGTTGCGATCCTGCTCACAGAGCTGGTGGATCTCATCGAGAGTGACCCTCTTGCGGGTAAACATTGCAGTTGGCCTCCGGGGAGCGGTGCTGCAGCTATGAAGCCAGCCACGCCGTTATGGGAGGCATTACTGGCCCGGTGGGCGCTGGCTGGCGGAAGGATCGGCGAAGTCGCGGCTCCTAGCGCCGCTAGGCGGGCTGGGAGCCGAGCCGCGATGACAGCCAGTCGAACATGACGGGGGTGGCGATCGACAGGTTGTCCAGATGGCAGTGCTGAGCACCGCCCTCTTCGCCGGTGAAAACGCGGAGGGTCTTGTCGTCGGACCCGCAGGCCTCGAACAGCTTCCGGGCGTCAGCGACCGGCACCTGCTGGTCGTCCTCACCGTGAGACAGCAGGTAGGCACAACGCATCCGCTGAACCACCCCGTCGAGTCGGAATCCCTCGATGGCATGAAGAGCCTCATCCAGGGATCCGGTGTTCGTGCTCCACTGGAGGTGGTCGCCAGGAACGGGAAGCTGCATCTGGAAAGCCGCCTCGACCCTCTTCCGCCAGATCTCGTGGTAGTCCCAGATGGCCCCCCATGCCACGCAAGCCTTGAAGCGGGGCTCCATCGATGCGCAGCGGGTGGCGTAGTAGCCGCCCAGGCTCAGCGCCATGATGCCGGTCCGGGCTGCGTCGACGTCGTCACGTCGCTCCAGGTAGTCCAGACAGGCGGATCCTGCCACCTCGTAGTCCGGGCGCAGGTAGTTATGACGGAAGCGAACGGACTCACCCGTGCCGGGGCTGTCGACGGACAGGCAAGCGATGCCCCTCCTGGTGAGCTGCTCGATCCCGAGGAACCAGTTGAGCTCCTTGTTGCCGTCGAAACCGTTGAAGAACACGACGACAGGGGGCGGCGTAGGTTGTGGTTCGCGCGCCGGGACGAAGAATGCGGGGAGCGGCTCGCCGTCAGCAAAGGGGACGTCGACGAATTCGATGCCGTGGTCCGGTTCGCAGGCGGCCATGCGGTGGAACATCTCAACACACGCGCGGTACGCGTCGAGCGCGCGGTCATCCTTGGGAAAGCGGAAGTGCTCGGCCGCGAAATAGTACATGCACGCTCGCCGGTAGTGGTCGCCCGCCGAGGCCTGCTGACCTGCCCGCTCCGCCTCCTCGGCCAGACTTCGCACCCGCTCCGCCATCGAGACCCACTCATCAAACCAGGCTCCGTCGTCGCCGACGTGGTCCTGAAGGCGGCGGGCGACCTGGTCGATCTCGCCGACGTCTGAGCCGCGCGCCTGTCCCATGGCAATCACGAGCAGCATGTTGTATGACCACCGGTAGTCGCCTGGAAAGTACGTGAACCACGTCGCGTTCCGAATGGCGTCGACCATCGTGCTCCTTCCTTCGTTTCACCGACCTGCCGGGTTTGCCACGGCCTGGAACCTCGGCACCGGGAGCTCCGACCGGGGCCGGTCCCCGTCAAGGTAGTCACGGCCTCGTTACGAGCAGCGTTACCGGCTTCCGGTCAGATCAGATGACGCCCGTGCCAGGATGCGTTCGGCTCTCGCCACCAGCGGGGCGTCGATCATGACGCCATCCACCATGAACACGCCCTCCCCCGAGCGGCCCGCTTCGCCGACGATGCGGCTCGCCCACGCGACGTCCTCCGGCGAGGGACAGAAGGCTCGGTTGACGATCGGAACGTGTGACGGATGGATGCAGAGCTTCCCGCCGAACCCGAACCTGCGGGCGGTCGTTGCGTCACGGGCAACGCGCTCCAGGTCGTCCACGACGACCGTCGGCGTATCGACCGGGGGCGGAAGGCCATTGCGCCGGGAGGCGGTGACGAGGCGCGAGCGGGGATAGGCGAGGACGTCGTCGTCTCTGACTGCATCGATGTCCTCGGCGTAATCCACCGCGCCAAAGAAAAGCCGTTGGACCGGCGCGGCGGCGATGCGGTCGGCGTCTTCGATGGCCCGGGCCGATTCGATCAGCGCGACAACAGCGATCTCCGCGGGCAGCCTGGCCCGCACGAACCGGACGATGCCTTCGGTCTCCACTTTCGGCACCACAACCCCCTGCACCCACGGCCACGAGCTGATCGCGGTGAGGTCGTCCTCGCACCAGGCGGTGCCGACCGCGTTGATGCGGATCAGTGCACCCTCCGGCACCCCAGCCTCGGGCAGGGC
>JBAUAR010000651.1:0-3494 GCA_049675875.1 Streptosporangiaceae bacterium | reverse complement strand
CCCGGCCCGGATGCTAGTGGGCTGCGGTCAACACGACGGCGTCTGCGTATGGCCTGCGCTCAGCGCCGCGCGGCCAGGTCACCGCGGCCGGTGAGCAGCAGCCACGTCAGCGCGCCGGTGATGATCGCGGCGGTGGCCGGCTGCCAGCCGGCGACGGCGACTGCCAGCGCGGCTGCGGCCAGGGCGGCGAGCAGCCTGGCGGTGAGACGGACCGGCCGAGTCGGCCGGGTTGCTCGCGGGACTGAGGCCGAGGAAGGCAGCCGTCAGACTTCTGACCTTTTCAAGTCGCTGAGCGGAAAGCGCCGCGTGGCGTTGTGATCGTACGCTGTCCAGTCCGGCACCTTCCGCAGCCTGAATTTGTCAGGCGCGATGCCGACAGCCGCGACGAACGCCGCGCCCTCGCCAACCCGGCACCAGGCAATGGCGTAGCCAGCCAGTACAGCTGCCTGGCTGGTCGGCCCACCCCCGACCATGGCTGGAACCTCCGACCACAGCTCGTCCGACGACATGATCCGCTGGAGTTCCCGCTGCGTCGCGGTAGCGGACGCTGGCCGGACGGGCAGCGGCAACTCGTTTCCGCCGAGCGCCAGGTGCGCCGCACCCAGACGCGCCCATGGTTCATGCTGCAACTGCCCGTCAGTGCCGACCAGGATCGTGGCGTCGCCGGCGGAGCAGCCGAGCGTGACTTCTTGCGCGGGCGCGCCGACCGGCCCGTTCCAGTGACTGAGCCAGCGGCGGGCTGGACTCGCCGGCGACGGGCGCTCGTCGTCGAATTCGTAAAGGTCGAATTCGGGAGGTATGTATTCCGAGGGCGGGACTGCCATGAGCGCGGGCCTCCGTCGTGTGCGGTGCGAGACGATCGTACGCGTCCTGGATCTCGGCGCTCTTTCATCCGAGGCCGCTCGTTGCGCACCGACCAGGCGTGCCAGACGCGCAGCGGCACCGGGCCGAACGCGGCAATCGCCACGTCGAGCCGCTAGCGCCAATCGCAGACGGCTCTGGTCCGTAATCACCCGTCGGGGCCGTGGCTAATTCGTGCTGCGCACCTCCCAGATGTACAACGCGACCCGAGTGCCGGTTAGGTCCGCCAGGTCGGCTCTGATCCGGTCGGCCTCAGCGCCGCGGACCTGCCTCTTGAACGCGCTGTCGTCAGTCACGCCAGTCCCTCACGGCGATGCTGCCCGCGCCGTAATCGCCTGGTTTGGCAGTGACTGCTTTCAGCAACAGCGCGAACCAGCGGCCCTTGTCCTCACAGCCGCCATAGGCGCGGGCCACGGCAAGCTCGGAGTGCGGCAGGCGGTCCGGGCCCGCTGCTGCCGTCGGCCGGACGTAAACCGCGGTGACGCTCCCGGCTGGCATTGGCAGGGCGCCTAGGTCCGGGGATGGCAACCGACAGACGCGCCCTCACACGCCGGGTCACACGCTATCCCGAGATCGTTCATGGCAGCGGGAGTTTCCCCAGCGACGAAGGAGCCGATGATGACTGACGTTGCATGCTTTTGCGGCTGCTTGTACTCGTTCGATGGCGGCGCGGGCGCCTGTCCGACGTGCGGTGAGTATGCGATAGTCCGGACCGCGCCGGCCCGCGGGTGCACCGAGGTTGGCCAGCCGCGCGAGCAACGTGTTCTTGCCATCTGCCAAGACCGGCAGAACCTGCAGACTGCAGAGAGCTTCCGCCCCGGTGACTGGGTGCTAGTCAGCGATCTTCTGGATCGCGTGGGTGCGGCCGGCGCACTCGCGGGCGATCCTCGGACCGGCCTGGCCGGCCGGCGATAGCCATGCTCGCTTTCGTGACCGGAGCGTCCTCCGGAGTCGGGAAAGCGCCTGCAGGCTCGCCTCCGAAGGCTGGGACAGGCACGGAGTAAGTGTCCAGGCGGGGCGAGCCCTCTTGCTGACGGCGGTGAACTCGGAACTCGCCAGCCGCTACCAGCCGGCTCCCCGGAAATGCGGGAGCTGATGACGATGGCCGAAAGTGGGACTCCGACGACGGCGGCGGCGCAGCCGTCCGCCACCGACCTCTACGCGCTGGGCCGCGACCTGGCCGAAAGCACCCGGCTGCAGCGCCAGTCTGAGGAACTGCGCGCAGATAGCGCCGCGCTGCTCGACCGGGTCAGCCTCGGGCCAGGACAGTGCGCGATCGACCTGGGCTGCGGACCGAGCGGAATCATCGAGCTGCTGGCCGACCTGGTCTCGCCGGGCGGACGCGTCATCGGCCTGGACGCCGATGCGGCCCACGTCACCATGGCCCGAGAGCTCGCCCGTCAGCGCGGGCTCGGAAACGTCGACATCGTCGCGGCAGACGCCCGGCGCACCGGACTGCCGTCAGGATCGTTCGACTTGGTGCACGCCCGGACCCTGCTGGTCACCGTGCCCGAACCCGCCGAAGTTGTCGCCGAGATGGTCCGACTGGCCCGGCCGGGCGGCTGGATCGCCGGGCTTGAACCCGACATCGAGTACTCGCTCTGCCATCCCGCTCACCCCGCCTGGACCCGGCTGAGCGAGATCTTCGAAGCCACGTTCAGCCGCAACGGCGCCGATCCGCTGGTCGGCCGCCGCCTGCCCGAGCTATACCGCGAGGCCGGGCTGGAAAGCATCGGAGTCGAAGCGCGGGCAGGCATCTACCGGGCCGGCGACACCCGCCGCACCGTGCGCGCCGACCTGGTGCGCAGCATGCGCCCGGTGATCCTAAAGCTGGGGCTGGCCGATAACCGGGAGCTCGACGAGCTAGACCGCGCAGTCCGCGCTCATCTCGACGACCCGCTCACCCTCGTCATACCGCATCTGTCATTCCTGGCCTGGGGACGCAAGCCAGAAGCCAGCCAGCTATAAGCGTCCCGCGATAGGGGCTGTCGGCAGGCGGAAATACCTGCTCACCCTCGCCGTAAAGAATTCTCGCTGCGGACCGCGGTCGGGGTCGGCGCCGTCCTCGACTGCACGGCCATCGAGCAGCTCATCAGGTACGGACCGGCATTCGAGCCGCACCTGGCGCACCACGCCGCCTACGACCACGATTACCAGATTTACCGCGACGCGGGCCGCTCGCTGACAGAGGTCTCGCATCGCCTGTCCCGACGTCAGTCGACCGCCTGACGCCCGGGTCGCGCGCCTCTGGCCGGCGCCGGAGCTGTGATCGGCTGTCAGAACCACTGCCCCGGAGGCGGCCGGCCTAGGCTACTAAATGTGACTGCCAAATAGCTGCGGCCTCCGCCTAATCCGCCGTTCGGCGCGGACGTCGGCATCTGCGTGCGGTCATCCCGGCGCGTAAACGGTCGTTCTGTCGCATCGGCGATGAGGTGCGCGAGACTGGAGTCGCTGCCCTGTGAGTGACTGTTAGCCGCGGGGCAGGACCGGAGAGCATCCGGCCTGGGGCGCTGTGCGGGGTGCACGCCCCGGCCCGGATGCTAGTGGGCTGCGGTCAACACGACGGCGTCTGCGTATGGCCTGCGCTCAGCGCCGCGCGGCCAGGTCACCGCGGCCGGTGAGCAGCAGCCACG
>JBAUAR010000650.1:0-21157 GCA_049675875.1 Streptosporangiaceae bacterium | reverse complement strand
GCCCATCACCTCGAGCGGCTGCAGGCTCCACACGCCGGCCACGCCGCCGATGGCCATGCTGATACCCAGCTCGGCGAACTCGGCGAGCTGCGCTATCACCTCGCCAGCCCGTTCCCCTCGCTCGCCGGATCCGCCGATCATGATCGGGGGGTGCGGCCGGGTGATCGCGTGCGGGTTGTTCAGCGGACGGTCGAGCTGGTAGTGACGGCCGCGGAAAGCCAGGCCCGGCCGCCCGACAGCACGTCCAGCGTGGTGACGATCTTGGCCAGGATCCCCGGATGGCGGTAGATGACGCCGGTGACGAGCGTGAGCAGCCGGGCCCTCGATGTGCAGGCAGCCAGGTAACCCAGCGTCGTGTAGGCCTCGAGCATGTCCTGTTCCGGCGGGCCAATGACGCCGATCTGGAAGAAGTGGTCCATCACGCCGATGCTGTGAAACCCGGCGTCGTCAGCGGTCCTGGCGACGGTGGCGAGCTGGGGACCCAGCTGCGCCGCGCCCCCTGCACCGCTGAAGTCCGGGATCTGCAGGCCAATCCGCATGGTTATCACCCCGGCGACCCAGCCTGCCACAGCGCTGTCCCGCCGATCCGGCGGATGACCCGCGCCAGGTACCGCAATTTCCCGGTATTCTTGGGAAAGAATTGACCTGGACGTTAAGTGCAACCGAAATAACCGCCTGCGCACACATCGCGGGTCCTGCCTGCCGGGAACCCGTCGCCGATGAGCAGACCCGCGGAGACGTCGATGCTGAGGATCCGCCCCACCGCAGCCCTCGCGGGACGTATCGCTGTCTGCGCCACGGTGCCCGCGTTGCTCGCGGGCGCGGCCATCCGGCTGGCCGATCCCCATCCAGCGCAGGCTCCGGCAGTTCCGGCCCGGCCGGCCGGGGTAACGGCGGGTACTGCCGGGCGGCCCGTCACCGTGGCCGGCTCGGTATTCCAGCTGACCGCCGGGCACCACTATGGCTCGCGAGCCAATGCCTCCGGCTACTCGGTGATCGTGCGCACCGGGCCCTACTCCGCCTGGGTATTCGGCGGCACCAATCCGGGCGGGCCGAGCGCGCCGGTGGCCGCCGAGTGGAACGGCACGGCGCTGACGACCGCCACGCTGCCTGCGGGTCTGAGCAGCTTCATCAGCGACGCAACCGGCACCTCGAGCACCGACATCTGGGCCGCCAGCGAGTACGGCCGGTACCTGCTGCACTACGACGGCGTGCAGTGGCGGGTGGTGAAGCGCTGGCAGCACGGCCAGATCACCGGGCTGACCGCGATCAGCCCGTCCGACGTCTGGGTCTTCGGCACCACCGCGGACGGCAGCAGCGACGTCGGGACCTGGCACTTCGACGGTGATTCCTGGCAGCGGGTACCGGGACTGGCGGACTCGGTCGTCCGGGCGAGCGCGACGCCGGCTGGTGATATCTGGGCGATCGCGGCCAGCCCCGCGTCCTACTCCATCGTCCACTACGACGGAACTAGCTGGCAGCCGGTGCTGACCGGCACCGATCTGGACGGCGTCCAGCCGCGCGACATCCTCGCGCTGTCGGCCAGCGACGTGTGGGTGCTCGGCACCAAAGCAGACACGGCCGACGGCGTCCGGCTGGTCTTGCTGCACTGGAACGGCGCGGCCTGGGCCAGCCTCGTGACGCAGATCAACGCCTGGGCTGGGCGGCTCGCGCCGGGCGCCGGCGGCAGCGTGCTCGTGACGGCGACGCCCGCGGACGAGTATGCAGCCGGCCTGATCATGCAGGTGTCAGCGGCCCGCGAGTGGCCCGTCGTCACGGCAGAGTCCTGGCTGGCGGACGGCAGCGTCAGCGACGTCGCGCTGGCCAGCGATACCGGGTCGCTGTGGGCAACCGGCGCGATCCTGACCCGGCTCGGCGGCGAGGCTGTGGTCTGGACGGGCCAGCTCGGGCAGCCGCTGGCCCAGTCGGGCGTTGGCACCTGAGCCAGCCCGCGGCCACGCCGGTCAGGACCGGCCAGGCGTGTGCTCCTGCGCCGCCGCCGCGAGTTCCGCCGCGAGATCGTCCGCGTCCAGCCGCGCCTCGATCCGCCGCAGATCCTCGATCCGCGCCCGCGTCTCGACCTGCCGCGGTATCAGCAGCGAGCAGCAGTCCTCATCCGGCAACTCGGAAATCGCCAGGGTGTCGAGCCGGCGGGCTTCGGTGATGATCTCCGCCTTGTCCAGGCCGATGAGCGGTCGCAGGATCGGGAGCGAGACGGCATCGTCGAGAGCGGTGATGTTGGTCAGCGTCTGGCTGCTCACCTGGCCCAGCGAGTCGCCGGTCACGAGCGCCGCCGCGCGCAGCCTCGGCGCCAGCGCAGCGCCGGTCTTGAGCATGAGCCGCCGCTGCGCCATGATCTGCAGCCGCCCGGCGCCAGCGGAGGCGACCTGGCGCTGCGCCGTGCCGAACGCCACGACGAACAGCCGGGAATCCTGCTGGAACCGGTCAAGCTGGCGGGTCAGCCCGTAGGCCTTGTATACCGACTCCGGTCCGGTCAGCGGCATCCCGGAGAAGTGCAGGAAGCTGCACCGCAGGCCGCGGCGCATCATCCGGTACGCCGCCACCGGCGAATCGATCCCGCCGGACATCAGCACGAGCGCGCGCCCGCTCATGCCGACCGGCAGCCCGCCCTGGCCCGGCCAGCCCTGGGTGAAGACGAACACCTCATGCTGGTCGACCTCCACGAACACCGTCGTGTCGGGGGTACGCAGGTTCACCGGGTAGCCGTATTCCTGCTGAATCCGGCTGCCGATCCGGATCGCGAGCTCCGCGGACGTGACAGGGAAGCGCTTGTCCCGGCGGCGCGCCCGGACTGCGAACGAGCCAGGACAGCCCGCCACCAGATCCACCGCCGCCGCCGTGGCGGCCTCCGGGTCCTTGGCAACCCGGACCGCCCGGCACACCCTGGCGACGCCCATGACCCTGGTCATCCGCTCGGCCACCAGGCCGACTGCACTCTCGGCGGCAAGCCCGCCGGTTTCGGCGCCCGCGACGCGCAGCACGATCACGCCCTCGCGCTGCCACACGCGAAGATCGATGCCCGTGTCTCGCACGGCCCGTCGAATGTTCTCGTGCAGCAGCCGTTCGAACTGCTGGCGGTTCCGGCCCTTCAGCACGATCTCGCCGAGCTTGAGCAGCACACACGGCTCGTACCGCGCAGCCGGTGCGCCAGGCTCGGCCTGACCGGCAACCGACGGCGCTGTCATTACCTCAGTCTGCCACCGCGCTGGCGCCGAGTGGGCCGGGCAGCACCCCGCACAGCACCCGGTTCTCGCCCCGTTGCCAGAGCGTGCCGATCTCGCCGAAGCCAGCCTCCCGTAGCGCGTCCACGTGCACGCTGAGCCGGCCGGCGGGCGAGCCGTGGTGCTCGGACTCCACTGCCCTGGCGGCACGCTCGGCGTGCAGCCCGGCGAGCGCCGGATCGGCGGCGGCCGCTGCCCACCAGTCCATCCAGCTCTCGGCGGGGCCACCAGGGAACCGCCGCTGCTCCTCGCGCTCGAGCATCGCTCGCTCCAGCCGCTGCAACTGGGGCGCGGTGTCGTCCGCGCGCAGGTGATCGCCGTTCAGCAGCACGCCGCCAGCCCGCAGCAAGCCCGCCACCTCGGCATACAGCGCGGCGAGCGCAGCTGGTGGCAGCCAGTGCAGCGCCGTCGTGCTCACCGCCGCGTCCGGGGCGCGGTCCAGCCGCAGGCCAGCGGACCAGCCAGCGCTGCGGAGGTCCAGATCGCAGAACTGCAGACCGGCCACGTCGGCAAGCGCGCTGCGGCCGAGCGCCAGCGTGACCGGGTCAGCGTCGATCGCCAGCACCGTCGCCTGTGGCAGCCGGCGCAGCAGCCGGACCGCCAGCGACCCGGGTCCGCTGCCGAGATCGAGCACCAGTGGGTCGCGGCGCCCGGCGATCTCCTCGACCGCGTCGATGATCGCGGTGAACCGGTCCTCCCGGTCTGGCAGGTACGTCTGCTGCTGGGCATCCCAGCGGTCGATCCAGCGCCGAGCTTCGTCCTGGTTGATCACGGTGTGAGCGTACCGTCGGCGGGACCGTTGCCCGCCGGGTTCCGGGCCTGGCAGCCAATCGGCTAACCAGGGGGAACTGGCGGACTGCCGAGACGCGAGCTCGCCCGTTCCCTTCCTAGTCAGCCGAAGAAGACCTCGGCCTCGGCGTAGCGCTCCGGCGGGACCAGCTTGAGCTCGGCGGTCGCCTCCGCCAGGGGCACCCGGACGATGTCGGTGCCGCGCAGCGCGACCATGGAGCCGAACGAGCCGTCGGCGACGGCTCGGCTGGCCTGCACCCCGAACCGGGTGGCCAGCACGCGATCGAACGCCGTCGGCGTGCCGCCGCGCTGGATATGGCCGAGCACCGCGACCCTGGCCTCCTTGCCGGTCCGGCCCTCGATCTCGGCGGCCAGCAGCTGCCCGATCCCGCCGAACCGGGTATGACCGAACTCGTCCAGTTCCTGCGCCCCGACGGCCCCGTCCAGCGCCTTCGGGTGCGCTCCCTCGGCCACGACGACGATGGGCGCGTACTGGCTCTGGAACCGGTGCTGAACGTACTCGCAGACCTGATCCAGGTCGAATGGCTTCTCCGGGATGAGGATCACATTCGCACCGCCAGCCATCCCGGCCTGCAGCGCGATCCAGCCGGCGCTGCGGCCCATGACCTCGACGATCAGTGCCCGGTGGTGGCTTTCGGCGGTGGTGTGCAGCCGGTCGATCGCCTCCATCGCGATATTCACCGCGGTGTCGAACCCGAACGTGTAGTCGGTAGCACCGAGGTCGTTGTCGATGGTCTTGGGCACGCCGACCACCTTGCCGCCGGCCGCATGCAACCTGCTCGCGGCGCCGAGGGTGTCCTCGCCCCCGATGGCGATCAGGGCATCGACACCAAGGCTGTCCAGATTCTCCAGCACCCGCTCGATGCCCGATTTGCCATCGACGGTGTTGGCCGCGGCGACCGGGTTGGTGCGGGACGTGCCGAGGATGGTGCCGCCACGGGGCAGAATGCCGCGCACAGCCGGAACGTCGAGCACCATCGTGTCGCCCTCGAGCGGGCCGCGCCAGCCGTCCCGGAAGCCGATGAACTCCATGTCGTGCTCGGCGACGCCGGTTCGTACGACCGCACGGATGACGGCGTTCAGGCCGGGGCAGTCACCGCCGCCGGTAAGTACTCCGACTCGCATGCAGTAGTCCCCTCTCACGCTCCCCAGCCACCACACTAATAGTCATGAGCGTACTGGCGATCGACGCCGGCACCACGGGCGTCACCGTTGCCATCATCACCGAGTCCGGCGCCGTCGCGGGCCGCGGCTACCAGGAGTTCCGGCAGTATTTCCCGCAGCCGGGCTGGGTGGAGCACCTGCCCGAGGGCATCTGGCAGGCGACGCTCGCGGCCGTCGCGCAGGCTGTCGAGTCGGCCGGGTCGCCGGCCCTCGCGTGCGTCGGCATCACCAACCAGCGCGAGACGGCGGTGATCTGGGACCGGGCGACGCTCGCCGCGCCGCGACGGGCCATCGTCTGGCAGGACCGGCGCACGGCGGCGATCTGCGCCGCACTCCGGGACCTCGGGTACGAGCCGCGGGTGGCCGCGCTGACGGGGCTGCGCCTCGACCCGTACTTCACCGCGACGAAGCTGACCTGGCTTGCGGAGCACGAACCTGCCGTCTGGGCGGGTGTGGAAGACGGCGCGCTGGCGGTCGGGACAGTGGACTCCTACCTGACAGCGCGGCTGACCGGGGGGCGGCGGCACGTCTGCGACGCATCCAACGCGTCCCGGACGCTGCTATTCGACCTGGAAACCGGCCAGTGGTCGGCCGAGCTGTGCGAGCTGTTCGGCGTGCCGCCGCACGCCCTGCCCGAAGTGGTGCCGTCGACGGGGGTGATCGGGCAGACCGACCCGGACGCGTTCCTCGGCCTGTCGCTGCCGATCGCAGGCATCGCCGGGGATCAGCAGGCGGCGCTGTTCGGGCAGGCGTGCTTCGAGCCCGGGACGGCCAAGTGCACGTACGGGACGGGCTCGTTCGTGCTGGTCAACACCGGATCCCAGCTGGTGCGCCCGGCTGCCGGCCTGTTGTCGACGGTCGCCTGGCTCGAGTCGTCGGGCGAGCTGACCTACGCGCTCGAAGGGTCGGTGTTCGTGACCGGCGCGGCCATCCAGTGGCTGCGGGACGGGCTCGGGCTGCTCGAGCACGCCGGGCAGAGCGAAGCGGTTGCCCGGTCGGTGCCGGACTCAGGCGGCGTCGTGTTCGTGCCCGCCCTGACCGGCCTTGGCGCACCCGACTGGGATCCCGATGCTCGCGGTGCCATGTTTGGCCTCACCCGCGGTACCACCAGGGCACACCTCGTCCGAGCCGCTCTGGAGGCCATCGCCTTCGAGGTGCGCGACGTGGTCGACGTGATGACGGCCGAGACGCAAGTGCGCGGCGGGGCCGCCGGGGCGCACTGGGCCGGCCCGTACCCGGCGCTGCGCGCCGACGGCGGAGCCAGCACCAACGACCTGCTCCTGCAACTGCAGGCCGACCAGATCCAGCGGCCGGTGGAGCGACCGGTGGTTGCCGAGACAACCGCACTGGGTGCGGCGTTCCTGGCCGGTTTGGCGACCGGCGTCTGGTCGTCCAGGGCAGAGCTGGCCGCCACATGGCAGCTGGACCGGCGGTTCGAGCCGGGGCCACCGGACGACGCCGCACACGCCCGCTGGCGAAGCGCGGTCGAGCAGACTAAGGGCTGGGCGGGCTGACGCTGGTCGCCTCGGGCTCTTCCTCGTCCTCGTCGTCAGCCGGGCGGCCATGGCCGCCCGGCAGCAGCGCGCTAGTCAGCCGGAGTTTTGCCCGCTGGGCGTACTCGTCGACATATTCCTGGCCGGACAGGTTCATGAGCTCGGACATGATCTCGTCGGTTATCGCCCGCAGCACGAGCCGGTCCTGCTCGAGGCCGTAGTAGCGAGAGAAGTCCAGCGGCTTGCCGAACCGCACGCCAGGTCGGATCGCGAGCCGGGGAGCGATCCTGCCGGGCGGCTGAAACTCAAAGCCGCCGATCATGGCGGTGGGGATGACCGGGACCCGGCCCTCGAGCGCCAGCCGCGCCACCCCTGTCTTGCCCCGGTAGAGCCGGCCATCCGGCGTCCGGGTGCCTTCGGGATAGATGCCAAGCAGCTCGCCCGAGGCCAGCACCCGCAACCCGGTCCGCAGCGCCCGCTCACTGGCGGCGCCACCGGTGCGGTCAATCGGGAGCTGACCGAGACCGTGGAAGAACGCCTTGCTGAGGAGCCCCTTGATGCCATGTCCGGTGAAGTATTCCGACTTGGCCAGGAACACGACTTTGCGAGGCAGGGGCAGCGGGGCGAAGAAGTGATCGGAGAACGATAGGTGGTTGCTGGCGAGGATCGCCGGACCGGTGCGCGGGACGTTATCCGTGCCTTCCGCCCACGGCCGGAAGATGGTGCGGAGGAACGGCCCGATGATCGCCTTGACGACCCAGTAGAACACGCCTCATACCTCGGCTCGGAGTACACGCTCGATGGCGGGGCTCGCCCCGCGACGGGCCCCCAGCCAGCGCCTGGCCGACGGGCAGCCACACGCGGCGCGGACTCCCATGATCGAAAGACTGCCGCTAATCGAGGAGGTCGCGCAAGTCACGCGGCAGCACTGGCCGGGCCAGGCCCCGCTGTGCTGCCCAGCGCCACGCCTCCCGAAACCCACCAGGCCGGAACTGCCAGGAGCCAGTGCCGCTCCGCGAGCGGACGTGCGACGATGCCAGCAGAAACCGAGATCGTGACCGGAGGATGCTGCTCATGCCGGTAATGCCAGGGGCCGAAGCCTTCGCCCGCGACGGCGGCCCGACGGGAGTGCTGCTCTGTCATGGCTTCACCGGCAGCCCGCAGTCGCTGCGACCCTGGGCCGACTTTCTCGCCGCGGCAGGACTGGCGGTATCGCTGCCGAGGCTCCCTGGTCACGGCACCACCTGGCAAGAGATGGCCAGGACTCGGTGGGAGGACTGGTTCGCCGAGGTCAACCGGGCCTTCGATGAGCTGCAGGCACGCTGCGACGAGATCTTCGTGATGGGCCTGTCCATGGGCGGCTGCCTGGCGCTTCGGCTGGCCGAACTGCGCGATGCCGCCGTTCGCGGCCTGGTCCTGGTCAATCCCTCGCTGACCTCCGACTCCCGGCTCCTGCTCCTCCTCGTCCCGGTCGTCAAGCTCGTCGTGCCGGCTGTCAAGGGCATCGCCAGCGACATCAAGAAGCCGGGGGCGGCCGAGTCCGGATATGACCGGACCCCCGTGAAGGCCGCGGCGAGCCTGCCCGGCCTGTGGCGGACCACCCAGCAGCACCTGTCCGACCTGACCCAGCCGGTGCTCGTCTACCACAGCACGACCGACCATGTCGTCGGTCCGGCCAGCGTGAGCCTGCTGACCCGGGCGCTGCCCGCCAGCCAGGTAGAGGTCCGTGAGCTCGCCGACAGCTACCACGTGGCAACCCTCGATAATGATGCCGAGGCAATATTTGCCGGAAGCCTTGAGTTCGTTCGTGTACACAGCCAGGTAGGACGGGCATCTACAGGCGAGACCGGCAGGGAATCGATCGGCGGGGAATGACATCGGATGAGCGGTGCAGGCGAAGCTGACGGCGAGATCGGCAGGGACGAGGCCGCCTGGCGCGATCTTGTCGCGCGATTCGAGCGTCCGGCTGACCCGAAGCTGACCGAGATCCCCTGGCCTGCCAGGGAGGATCTGCCGGGATCCGCCGCCACCCGCGCGGCGGCCAGCCTGGCGGCAGCCGATGCGCCGGGCCCGGACGTCACCGGCACCTCCAGCCCGGCCGCTGATCCGGTCAGCTCCCCGGATCAGCCAGGAGCGCGACCTGGCGTCCGGCCCTGGCCGACGCCGGAGAGCGGCTACCGGCCGGCCGACCGCACCCGTGTCGTGCGGCCCGCCGGCGACCCCCGCTCCTACACCCCGCCCGACGAGGACGACGACCGGTATGTTCCTGCCCCGCTCCCGCCACCGGCCAAGCTGGACCCGCTTTCCAAGGGAGCGCTCGTAGCGGTTATCGGCGGACCCGGTTACCTGCTGGTCGTCAGCGTGTTCCTGCACTGGACAATTTCGGCCACCGCCGCGTTTATCGCGGTCGCGGCGTTCATCGGCGGCTTCGTGACCCTCGTCGTCAAGCTCGGTGATCGCCCCCGGCGCGACGACGATGACGACGGCGCGGTGTTGTAGCACGGCCGAGTTTGTCGCTCACCGGTGCTGCCGGCCGCCCGTGCTGTCGGGCGCCGTGCTGTCGGCCGCCGTGCTGTACGGCGACTGGCCGTCAGCCGGTCCTCGCCAGATCCGCAGCCCCGATCAGGCCCGCGTCCGGGCCGAGCTCGGCCAGCCTGACATCGGCGTAGGGACGATGCGCGCGGCCGGTCAGGCCGCGATCGTAGGCCTGCCGGGCCGGGCCGAGCAGCAACTCGCCGGCCTCCGACACCCCTCCGCCGATGACGAAACAGCTGGGGTCGAGGATCGCTGACAGATCGGCCAGGCCCGCGCCGAGCCAGCTGCCCACCGTTTCGAAGCAGCGCACCGCCCCTGGGTCACCCTCGCGGGCCGCCTCGGTGACCGCCGGTCCGTCAATGCCGTCCGGCGTACCGCCGGCGAGCTGCAGCAGCCGGGCGGCAGCTTCCGGCGATCGTCGGGCGAACTCGCGCGCCTCGGCGACCAGCGCGCTGCCGCTCGCGTACTGCTCCCAGCAGCCACGGTTGCCGCAGCCGCACAGCCGGCCGTCGGGCACGACCCGGTAGTGGCCGGGCTCACCGGCCGACCCGAACCCACCGCGATACAACTGCCCGTCAAGTACGATCCCGGCCCCGATGCCGGTGCCAACCGTGATCAGCACCACGTGCTCGTGTCCCCGCGCGGCGCCCAGTTTGACCTCGGCCCAGGCGGCCGCGTTCGCATCGTTCTCGACGGTCACCGGCCGCCCGATATGCTCCTCCACCAGCTTCTTCACCGGCGCGTCGCGCCAGGCGAGGTTGGGCGCAAAGAGCACGCTCGCCCTGGCCCTGTCGACGAACCCGGCCGCGCCGATGCCGACGGCATCCACCGCGTGCCGGCCCAGCAGCTCGATCACGGCGCCGGCGATGACCCCAATGGTGTCGTCGGGGCTTGCCGCTGGGGTGTACCTCTTGACCTTCTCGATGACGCAACCGCAGTCGTCGACAACTCCGGCGGCGACCTTCGTGCCGCCGACGTCAACGCCGATCGCCAGGCCCATGCCCTCGCCCGTCCGAACCGTCATCTGTGCTGCCGGAGTCGGTGCCGTCAGCCGCCGGACCGCGATGCTCCGGGGCCGGCTCAGCCGGGCTGTCGGCGTCAGCGCGCATGTCGGCCACGGCGGCGCTGTCCCTGCCCGCAGCCCGCCCGCCCGTCCTGGCCAGCAGGGAGTCAAGGGCTCCGATCGCATCCTGCACCACCGTGGCGACCGCCTCCCCAGCCCCGGACAGCGGGCCGGCCACCCCAGGGCCAGCGTCACGCATCCGTCGCGCTGCCCGGCAGATCGGGCACCACTGGCACTCAGGCGCGGCGCCGACCTCGGGCGGAATCTCGGTCGTGGCGACGTCCCAGACGTCTCCCTTGTCCGGACGCTGACCGCCGAGCGTGCGTCGGACCTGGCCTTCCAGCTCCCGGCGCATGTTCTTCGCACTGGACCGAATCAGCCAGCGTTGCAGGTCGCCGAGCAGGTCCGGGTCCCGATCGGCCGGCCGCCGGTCTGCCTTGGACCGGTCGGACCGGGGCGGCCGGTCCGAAGGCTCACTTCGCCCCGATTGCTCGCTCATCGCGCCACCACTTCTCGATTCATTCCCGCCTACGCTTCCGGCACGCCTCAGCGGCCTGAGCCTGGCCTGGACTCTGCCCGCGCTTTCAGGCCTTTGAGCGCAGCGTCGATGATCGTCCGCTCGGCGCGTCGCCTGATCAGCCCGGGCAGCGGAACCCTCGTCCCGACGGCCAGCTCGTAGCTGACGGTCGTGCCGCGGTGGCCGCTCACCAGCAGGTACGCCCCGGACATCTCGGTCACCATCGAGCCCGCCTCGGCCAGCTGCCAGCTGACCGCGGCGTCCCCATCCCACTCGTAGGCCAGCACGTAGCTGTCTTTGATCACCCCGGCATCAAGCCCGAACCGGACCCGCAGCGGCCGGCCGTCAGGACCGGTCTCAACGATCTCGGCCGAGCGCACGCCGGTCGCCCACTCCGGGTAGGCGCCGAACTCCGCGATGACTCCCATGACGGTCACCCGGTCGGCAGCCACCGTGATACCCGAGGAGGTGCGGTCCGCCATGAGGTGGAGCGTACCGCGCGCTCGGCGCGCGCCAGACGTGGCAGCACGGGCACCAGCCGTCACTGCCACTGCAGCACGTAGGGCAAGCCCCTGGCGCGGAAGTGACCAACGTTGATGCACTCCGTGCCGCCGATCCTGATCCGGCTCTGCAGCGGCTGGTGTACGTGGCCGAATAGCGCGTACCGGGGCTGGGTTTCCCTGATGAGCTGCAGGAGGGCCTCACTGCCCCGTTCCATCCGCCTGGCCACCGTGTCGTACAGCAGCTCGGGGATCGCCGGCGGGATGTGCGCACACAGCACGTCGACTTCCCCGATGGCCGCGACCTTGGTCGCGAACACATCGTCGTCGAGCTCGTTCGGGGTGCGGTACGCGGTGCGCAGGCCGCCGCCAACGAAACCAAACGTCCAGCCGTCGAGCTCGATCCGCTGGCCATCGAGGACGTGCTGGCCCGGCCGCAGATGCTCGGCCCACAGCCGCGGCAGATCGACGTTGCCGTAGGTCAGGTAAGCCGGCGCCGGCATGGCGGCAAACAGCTCGGCGTACTGCCGGCTCACTGCGGCCTCGATGTGCTGCCGCGGGTCGCCATCCAGCTGGGCCCACAGCTCCGCAGACAGCGCGCGCGCCGCGTCGAACTGGCCATCCGATCTCAGTTCGACAAGCATGCGGGCCTGCTCGGCGCCGAACAGGTCAGGAAAGATCCCCTGGCTGTGGTCGGCGTAGTCGATGAACAGCAGCAAATCGCCGAGGCAGATCAGCGCGTCCGCGCCGTCGCCCGCCCGCCGCAGCGCGTCGGCCCGGCCGTGGACATCGCTCACCACGTGCACCCGCATCTGCCTACAGTAGGCAAGTCGGGCAGAAAGGCCTAGCCGGCCCGCGACGCGCAGCGGCCGGGCTGGAGCGGTAACGTCCGAGGACAACAGCGGTACGCCCCACGACGACGGAGCGGAATGGCAACGTGGTAGCGGGAGGGTCGGTGCTCGAATTCGGTATCCCAGCGCTCATCGAGATCCCGGAGGACGCCGGACTGGCCGATGTGGTCTTTAGCCGGGCCGCCGCTGATCCCGACGAGGTCATGCTTCGCCGGCGGGTAGCAGAGGGCAATTGGCAGGATGTCACCGCCGGTCAGTTCCGGACTGAGGTGTCGGCCGTTGCGAAGGGCCTGATCGCCGCGGGCCTCCAGCCGGGTGACCGAGTCGCGCTGATGTCTCGCACCCGGTATGAGTGGACGCTGGCCGACTACGCCATCTGGGCGGCTGGCGCGGTCTCGGTTCCCGTCTATGAGACATCGTCGGCTGAGCAAGTCGAATGGATCCTCAGCGATTCCGGCGCCAGCGCTGCCATCGCCGAGGAAGACGGTCACGCGCAGGTCATCGCCGGCGTCCGGGACCGGCTGCCCAACCTCGGGCCGGTGTGGCGCATTGGTGCGCTCGATGAGGTTGCCGCCGCTGGTGCCGACGTCACCGACGACCAGCTGCGCCAGCACCGGGTCAGCCGGCGGGCCAGCGACCTGGCGACGATCATCTACACCTCCGGGACGACGGGGCGGCCCAAGGGCTGCGAGCTGACGCACCGCAACCTCCTTAGCGCCGTGCGCAACGCCGTGCACGCAGCCCTGCCCGAGGTGTTCGAGATGCCCGACGCCTCGACGCTGCTGTTCATGCCGCTGGCCCACGTCTTCGCCCGGATCATCGAGATCGGCTGCCTCGAGGCGAGCGCCGTGCTCGGCCACTGGGAGAACATGGGTACCGTCGCCGACGGCCTCCGCGAGTTCCGGCCCACCTTCCTGCTGGCGGTGCCGCGGGTATTCGAGAAGGTCTACAACACCGCGGTGCAGCAGGCTTCGGCTAGCTCCGCAACGAGCAGGATCTTCGGCGCCGCCGCCAGCACGGCGATCGCCTACAGCCAGGCGCTGGGCAACGGCCGCCCGGGCGTCGGGCTGCAGATCCGGCGTGCCGTCTTCGACCAGCTCGTGTACGGCAAGCTGCGGGCGGCGGTCGGCGGTCGGGTGCGTTACGCGGTGTCCGGCGGAGCGCCGCTCGGCGAGCGCCTCGGGCACTTCTTCCGCGGCGTCGGCATCACCGTGCTGGAGGGCTACGGCATGACGGAGACCTCTGCGGCGGCGACCGTCAACAAGCCGAGCCGGAACAAGATCGGCACCGTCGGCCAGCCGATGCCCGGCGTCAGCGCCAGGATCGCCGAGGACAGCGAGATCCTGCTGCGCGGCGGCATCATCGTGCCTGGCTACTGGCAGAACCCGGCCGCAACCACAGAGGCGATCGACGGCGAGGGCTGGCTGCACACCGGCGACCTGGGCTCGCTCGACGACGAGGGCTTCCTCCGCGTCACGGGCCGGAAGAAGGAGATCATCGTCACGGCCGGCGGCAAGAACGTGGCCCCGGCGGTCCTCGAGGACCGGCTTCGCGCGCACCCGCTCATCAGCCAGTGCATGGTCGTCGGCGACGGCAGGCCATTCGTCGGCTGTCTGATCACGCTCGACGCCGAGGTTCTGGAGCACTGGAAGTCACAGCACGGCAAGCCGCCCGGTGCGACCGCCGCGGAGCTGGCAACCGACCCCGACCTGCTCGCCGAGCTGCAGGCTGCCGTTGACGACGCGAACAAGGCCGTATCCAAAGCCGAGTCGATCCGCAAGTTCCGGGTGCTGCCGGTAGATTTCACGACCGACAACGGCTACATCACGCCGTCGCTCAAGGTGAAGCGGGCTCTTGTCGCGAAGGACTTCGCCGCCGATATCGAGGCGCTCTACACGCGATAACGCGGCGCCGTTCGGCTGACACCGACCCCGTATCCGGACGGCCAGACGGCGGTAAAACGGCCGCCCGGACACGGATCGATATCAGCCGCGCGGTTATGCCAGGATCTGCCTCAGCCGTTCGGCGACGCGGTCCCAGGTCCATTCGCGGTCGATCCAGGCGCGACCCTTTTCGCCCATGGCCCGTGCGCCTGCTGGATCGGCGAGGAGCTCGATCAGCCGCTCGGCTAGCACCTGAACGTCGCGGCCGGGGACGACGTAGCCGGTCTCGCCGTCAATGATGGCGTCGGGTGCGCCGCCGGAGTCGCCGCCGATGACGGGCAACCCGGTCGCCGCCGCTTCCAGGTAAACGATGCCGAGGCCCTCGACGTCCAGCCCGGCCCGGCGGGTCCGGCACGGCATGGCGAAGATGGTGCCGGCGTCATAGCAGGCCGGCAGGTCATCCCGGCTCACGGGGCCAGTGAACAGCACCGAGTCCGATACCCCGAGCCTGGCAGCGAGCCGCTCCAGGCTCGCCTTGTACGGGCCGTCGCCGACGAACAGGAGAAGCGGGTCGGCCGGGGTTCGCGCCCGGACGGCGGGCCACCCGCGGATCAGCGTGTCCTGGCCCTTGCGCGGCACCATCCTCGACACACACACGACTACCGGCCGGTCCGGCGCGATACCGAACTGGCGGCGGATCCGCGGTCCCCCGGCACCGGGCCGGAACTCAGCCGGGTCTACGCCAGGCGCGAGCCGCACCATGCGGCCGACCGCGTCGGCGGACAACGCCCTCGCCAGCCGGATCCGGAAGTATTCGGCCAGATAGGTCAGCGCGTCAGCGTCGCCGCCGATTCGCCGCAGCAGCGATCGCGCGCCCGGCAGCGCTGCCCAGCCGGCCTCGTGGCCGTGGGTGAGACCGATGATCCGCCGGGCCCCGGCGGATCGCAGTCGTGGCGCCAGCAAGCCGAGCGGAGCCGCGGCGCCGAACAACACGCGGTCGCAGCCATGCTCAGCCAGCAGCGCGCATGCCCGCCTGGCGACCGACGGCACCGGCAGCATCAGCGAGCCCGGATGCCGGATCACCGGGAACGGCTGGGCGGCGTCGAACTCGGCCGCGCCGGGCCAGCCGGGCGCGTACACCACGACCCCGTCGGGCGGCAGCCGCAGCGCTAGCGCGTGCACGAACGACTGGATCCCGCCGCGGCGCGGCGGGTAGTCATTGGTGACGATCAGGACCTTGGTCATCTGCTACCGCGTTGCCGACTAGGGCGACCGGACTGGGTGCCGCCGCAAGCAGGCGAGGCTCAGATAGTACCCAGTGAGCCGCAGCAGGTGCCCGCGAACCGCCGTCGCCGACGGCGGCTGAACGGGTCCGCTGCGGATCTGCTACGGCCGGACTGCGCCGTCCAAGGTCGACTGATACCACCCAGTGAACGCGACTATCTCAACGTCCAGGCCCGTGTGCGGGGCGTCGATCAGTTCATTGTTGCCGATGTAGATGCCGACGTGTCCAGCGCCGTTGAATACGAGGATGTCCCCTGGTTCCAGGTCGGCGATGCTGACGTGCGGCAGTTCCGCCCACTGCTCCTCGCTGGTGCGGGGGATCGACACGCCTGCGGACGCCCACGCGCTCATGGCGAGCCCGGAGCAGTCATAACCGTCCGCGCACGGACCGGTGCCGCCGTACACGTACGGGCAGCCGAGCACGCCGTAAGCGAACGCGACCGCTTTCTCCGCCTGCGTCGCGGTGGGACCGGTGTACTTCGCCGACGTGGAGCCGCCGGCACCCGGCTCGGTGAGCGCCGCCTGCGCGGGCGTCAGCTGATCCACCAGCGTCTGTTCCTGCGAGACCAGCTTGTTCATGGTGGCCTTCTGCGTAGCCAGGCTGTCCTTGAGCTGCACGATGCTCGCCTGGGTGCGCAGCTCGAGGGTCTGGGTGCCCCTGAGCTCTTTCGCCGCGACCAGGAAATGGCGGATCTGCGCGTCGTTGGTCGCCGACAGCTCAAGCAGGATGGAGGACTGGTTCAGGATCTGCTGCGGGTTGCCCGACGTCAGCAGCGCCATCGACGAGTTGATGTTGCCGTCCTCGTACGCAGTTACCCCGATCCGGCCGATCTCCCGGCGCAGGCTGGCGAAGTTCGCCGCGTAGGCTGCCTGCTGCTCGTCGATCACGCCCAGTCGCTGGTCGGTAGCCGTGAGTTCCTGCTGAACCTGGTCATACTGCTGATCGAGCTTGTCACTCTGCGATTGCAGCTTGCTGAGCGCCGCCTGGGCCTGGCTGAGCGTCGGCGGCGGCGACCCGAGAGCGCTGCCGGATACCCCCATCAGCAGCCCGGCCGCGAAGATCGCGACTGTCACCGCAGCGGCACTGTGCCTGACGATCGTGCGAGCCGTTGGCGCTGTATGCACCCGCGTGCCACGCTCCTTCTTCCACTGCGGCCTACCGGGTGAGCTGACGGGTTCGGGCTGTGGAAGCCTGCCCTACGACCCGGAAGCGGATCCGGGCCGATTCACCCCTGGCAGCGCCAGAATTCCGCGCCACCGGTTGGGTCCCCGGCTCTCCAGCCGGCCTGATGGCCGACTTTCGCAGGAGATTCAGCTGCGGCCGCGCGCCGCCGCCGGAAGGCGACTGCCTAGCGATGCGGCTCGCTGCACGACCCTAGGACGTCTGGAGAGGGGATTCAACCACTTCGCGCACTGTCACGCTGAGTAGCTGGTCCCGCGGGGGCACCCGCGTGTCGGAAACTGAGCGTCGGAAACGCGCGGCGCGCCTGGGCCAGACTGTCGGCACCGCGTCCTAGCGTGACGTCATGATCGGACCGCTCGCCCACCTCACCGTCGTGGTCGTCGACGTCGAGACGACCGGGTGGCTGCGCGATCGCGCCGAGATCACCGAGATCGGTGCCGTGCGTCTCACCGCTGGCCAGCTCGCCGGTGAGTTCTGCTCGCTGGTGCGCCCCGCCCGCCCGATCCCGGCGGACATCATCACGCTGACCGGCATCACCGAGGCCATGGTGAGCCAGGCGCCGCCAGCCCTCGCGGCGCTGCGCGCGTTCCTCGCATTTGCCGGCGACTGCGTCCTCGTGGCCCACAACGCGCCGTTCGACCTCGGCTTCCTGACGGCTGCGAGTGATGCCTGCGGGATCGCCTGGCCACGGTTTCCGGTGCTGGACACCGCGACGCTGGCGAGGCTCCTGCTCGGCGCCGGCCAGGTGCCGGACTGCCGGCTGGCTACCCTCGCCGCGTATTTCTCGGCCCGGACTGCTCCTTGCCACCGCGCCCTCGCTGATGCCAGGGCCACCGCAGACGTGCTAGCCGGCCTGCTCCGGCTGGCGGCCGGTGACCAGCCCGCTGGCCAGCCTGTCCCGACCCGGCTGGCCAGCTGATCGCCACCCGCCGTCGCCCGCGCCAAGTGGCCGCCTGGCGGCGCCGGCTCGGCGCGAGTGTCCCGGCGGGTTGGGCTACGCTGCTGCGCGAGCGGGCGGCCGGCTACCTGGTACGCCCGCGGGCCAAGGAGGACACGCGGCTACCGGAGGAGAACCGTGGTCACCGCAATCGTTCTGATCAAGGCGGACGTGGCCCGCATCCCGGAGACCGCGGAGGCAATCGCGCAGATCCCGTCGGTGAGCGAGGTCTACTCGGTCACCGGCGAGTTCGACCTCGTCGCGATCGTCCGGGTGCGTGCGCACGACGAGTTGGGCGACGTCATTCCCGGCCTGCTCAACAAGATCCCCGGCGTGACGCACACCGAGACGCACATTGCCTTCCGCACGTACTCGCGGCACGACCTCGAGGCAGCGTTCTCCCTCGGCTACACCGAGTCCTGACCGGCCGCCGCTGGCCCTGGCGCCCGGCGCGGAGTCCGCGGCTACTGCGCTGCCAGCCGCTGACTCGTCCGCACCCACCGGTCTAGCAGGCCAGCAGCCGCGCCAGAGTCCACCGCCGCCGCGGCGCGCCGGTAACCATCGGCCAGCGCCGGGACGAGCTCGTCGGGCCCGGCGACGCCAGCCGCCGCAGCAAGGGCGGCCCCGGCGTTGACCAGCGCCGTATCCCTGACCGGCCCGGCAGTGCCGTCGAGGAAGGCCCTGACCACGCGGGCGTTGTGTACAGGGTCGCCGCCTTGCAGGTCGGCAGGCAC
The DNA here is from genome assembly GCA_049675875.1 of Streptosporangiaceae bacterium. Taxonomy (GTDB): domain Bacteria; phylum Actinomycetota; class Actinomycetes; order Streptosporangiales; family Streptosporangiaceae; genus JAJYUU01. The sequence goes on along the minus strand of JBAUAR010000650.1, from coordinate 2,961 downwards.
GCAGCGGGCGATGCCCAGCTCGGCAGCGTCGAAGGCCGCCTCGCTCACCGTTCCGTCATGGACGATCCACACGGTCGACGGTGCCGTGGTCGTCAGCTCGTCCAGGCCGTCGCCGCCATGGAACACCAGCGCCGAGCAGCCTCGGGCGGCCAGCACCCCAGCCAGGATCGGGCCCATCCGCGGATCCGCCACGCCGAGCGCCTGAGCCGTCGGCCTGGCCGGGTTGGCCACCGGGCCGAGCACGTTGAACACGGTCGGCACCCCCAGCTCACGGCGCGGCACGATCACGTGCCGCAGCGCTGGGTGGTAGAGCGGCGCGAACAGGAACCCGGCGCCGATCTCGGCCACTAGCTGTTCGGTCGCCGGCGCCGGCAGGTCGATGACGACGCCCAGTGCCTCCAGCACGTCCGCCGTGCCGCACGCAGACGAGGCCGCCCGGTTGCCGTGCTTGACCATGCGCGCGCCAGCCGCGGCAGCCGCGATCGTGCCCATGGTCGAGATGTTGACCGTCCTGGCACCGTCTCCGCCGGTGCCGACCAGGTCGACCGTCGGGCCCGGGATGGAAATGGGAGTGGCATGATCCAGCATCGCCTGGGCCAGGCCGGTCACCTCGCCGGGCGTCTCGCCCTTGATCCGCAGCGCGACACCAAACCCGGCGATCTGGGCGGGCGTCGCGGCGCCGTCCATGATCTCGTTCATCGCCCAGGCCGCCTCGTCCGCGGCGAGGTGCTCACCCCTGATCAGCGCGCCGAGCACGGCGGGCCAGGTCGTGCGCGCATCCACCAGCGTCTCCTCAGGCCCGGGCCACCGCGGTGCCGGGTGCTCGCTGCCGCATGAGTCCGGCCAGCTCCCTGGCCAGCTCGATCGGGTCGATCGGGTGGCTTATCACCGCGTCAGCCCGCGACCATGTCGCCAGCCAGCCGTCATCGGGCCGCCCGATGATGAGCAGGACCGGCGGACAGTTGTGGATCTCGTCCTTGGCCTGCCGGCAGACGCCCATCCCGCCGGCGGGCTGGGCCTCGCCATCCAGGACCAGAACATCGGCCTGACCGGCGTCCAGCAGCCGCCACAGCATGGCCTCCGTGGCGACGTCGGTGACCTCTGCTTCCGGCACGTCGGGGGCCGGCCGGCGGCCTGTCGCAAGCCGCACTCGGGCACGAGTGGCGGCATCGTGGCTATACACGACAACCTTCATGCCATGGATGGTACCGACCTGGGGGGTCGGGCTTCGCACGCCTACGCGGTGTCGTAATAATGGCCCCGTGGTCTCAGCATCTACTGAGGTAGCTCAGCCGCGCGGAGTTACCGGTCGGCCCAACCTAGTCAGCGTGGGCACGATCGTGTGGCTGTCGTCGGAGCTGATGTTCTTCGCGGCGCTCTTTGCCATGTACTTCACCATCCGGTCGGTGGACAAGGGCATGGGCCAGCCGTGGCCGAAGGCACACCTGGACCTGTTCCTCGCGTCCATCAACACCACGGTGCTGATCTTGTCGAGCGTGACCTGCCAGATGGGCGTGTTCGCTGTCGAGCGACACCAGATCCGGCGGGCCGGCAACATCCTCCAGTTCTGGCGATGGGGCCTGCGCGAGTGGTACGTGCTGTCCTTCCTCATGGGCCTGTACTTCGTGCTCGGCCAGGGTTATGAGTACCTGGACCTCATCCAAAAGCAACACGTGACGCTCTCTTCCAGCAACTTCGGCTCGGTCTTCTTCCTGACCACGGGGTTCCACGGACTGCACGTCTCCGGCGGGCTCGTGGCGTTCCTGTTCCTGCTCGGCCGGACCTTCGCGGCCAAGCGATTCACCCTCGAGCAGCAGACCAGCGCCATCGTCGTGTCCTACTACTGGCACTTCGTCGACGTCGTCTGGATCGGGCTGTTCACCACGATCTACCTGATCCACTGAGCGGGAGCTGGGGAGAGCTGTGAGCTGGATCACCGCCAGGCGCCGTCACCCGGCAGCGGGCTACGTTGTCATAGCTGGTGTGCTGGTCATCATCGGCACCGCGTACGCGGTGATCACCAACGGCAACGCGTCAGCGGCCCTGCAGGCGACGCCGACCTCCGCGCAGATCGCCGACGGCCGCAACCTGTTCGTCGAGGAGTGCGCCACCTGCCACGGCATGTTCGCACAGGGTACTAACGTCGCGCCGAGCCTCATCGGCGTCGGCGCCGCGGCAGTGAACTTCCAGGTCTCCACCGGCCGGATGCCGGCCGCAGAGCTAGGCGCCGAGAACGACCGCAAGCCTCGGCGGCTCAATCCCGCGCAGACCGCCGCCGTCGCCGCCTACATCCAGTCGCTGGGCGGCGGCCCGACCGTGCCCTCGGCAGCGCAGGTCAGCAGCGCTGGTGCCAACATCGGGCTGGGCCAGCAGCTGTTTGTGGCCGACTGCGCCGCCTGCCACAACTTCGTGGGCGCGGGCGGCGCGCTGACCAACGGCAAGTTCGCGCCGCCGCTGACTACGTCCACGCCGACGCAGATCTACGAGGCGATGCTGACCGGGCCCGAAGCCATGCCCGTCTTCAACGACCTCACCATCACCCCGCAAGAGAAGCGGGACATCATCGCCTACGTCACGACGGTCAGGTCAGAGCCGAATCCGGGCGGGTTCAGCCTGGGCCGGGTCGGGCCGGTGACCGAGGGCCTGGTGGCCTTCTTCGGCCTGCTGTTCTTCATGGTGCTGGCGGCGCTCTGGATCACTGCGAAGCACGGGAAGGCTCATGAGTGACACGAACTCCCCTGACGCGTCTGGCGGCGACTCCGGCACCTCCTGGCCTGAGTATCTCGGCCGCGCGGCCGGTGCCGGTGGCGTGAACCCGGGCGGCGCTGGTGCGGGTGGTTCCGGACAGCCGGAACCCGAGGGCCCGCGGCACCGGGTCATCGGCACGCCGTCGCCCGCCGCAGCGCGGACGCTGCTGCCCGAGCCGGGCGGGGTCGGCCGGCAGCCGAGGCAGCCAGAGCT
>JBAUAR010000649.1:0-8168 GCA_049675875.1 Streptosporangiaceae bacterium | reverse complement strand
CGCCCCGGCTGCTCGCCAGCCGGGAGGCGCTGCACGCTGCGGAGGTGCGACAGCAGATCAGCGCGCTGCCAGCCGACCGCCGCGGCCAGCCGATGCCGATCGCCGAGAGCGGCCACCGCGAAGTCGTGGACGTCGCCGGGACGCTGCGTGCGGTCACGCTGCGCCCTCGGGGCAGCACGCTGACGATGGAGGCCGAGTTGTGGGATGGCACCGGCCGGGTGCTGCTGGTCTGGCTCGGCCGTCGGGAGATACCCGGCATCGAGCCCGGCCGCAAGCTCATCGTGCGCGGCCGGCTGACCAGCCTCAAGGGCGAGCGGGTCATCTACAACCCCGCCTACGAGCTGCAGCCCGTTGCGGGCGGGGAGCACTGACGGTAGCTACGGGCGGAACCGGTAGCCCATGCCCGGCTCGGTCAGCAGGTAGCGGGGAGCGGACGGATCGGGCTCCAGCTTGCGGCGCAGGTTGGCCACGTACACGCGCAGGTAGCCTGCCTCGGTCTGGTAACCCGGTCCCCAGACTTCTTGCAGTAGCTGCCGCTGCGTCACCAGCCGGTCGCTGTTGCGTACCAGCACTTCCAGCAGCTGCCATTCGGTCGGCGTGAGCCGCACGTCCGAGCCGGCCCGGGTGACCCGCTTGCGGGCTAGGTCGATGGTGAGGTCACCGGTCGTGACGACCGGCTCGTCTGGTGCTGGTGAGGCGCGGCGAACGGCCGCGCGCAGCCGCGCGAGCAACTCATCCATGCCGAAGGGCTTGGTGACGTAGTCGTCAGCGCCCGCGTCCAGCGCGGCTACCTTCTGGCTCTCCTGGCCCCACGCGGACAGCACGATGATCGGCGTCGACGTCCAGCCACGCACCCCCCGGATGACCTCGGTGCCGTCCATGTCGGGCAGCCCCAGATCCAGGATCAGCACGTCCGGGCGCTCGCGTGCCATAGCGGCCAGTCCGGATCTGCCGTCCACGGCGGTGCTCACCTCGTACTTGCGGGCCGTGAGGTTGATCTTGAGCGCACGCAAGATCGGGGCCTCGTCGTCAATGACCAGAACTCTCGTCATGACGAGGGTGCCTCGGCCACGGTCAGGCGGTCACGCTGGCGGCGGCCACCGCGCAGGGCAGCATGACGCGCATGGTCAGCCCGCCGCCGGGCGTGTCGGCTGGTACGACCGAGCCGCCCATGGTGTCCAGGAAGCCCTTGACCACAGCGAGACCGAGGCCGACACCGATGACGCCGGACCGGTCGGCGCCGCGGCCGTCAAGCCGCCTGAAAGGTTCAAACATCACCGGCTTCAGGTCATCCGGCACGCCGCTGCCATGGTCGATCACCTCGAGCAGCACGCTGTCGCCGACGCAGCTCGCGCGCATGCCGGGTCGCTGGCCCGCCGGGGAGTAGGCCAGCGCGTTGGCGAACAGGTTGGCGAGCACTCGCTCGAGCAGCCCCGGATCGGTGAGGACAAGCGGCAGCCCGTCCGGGACTGCCAGCTCCAGCTGCGAGGCCCCGGCCGCCCCGGCACCATCAAGGCCACGCAGCGCCATCGGCGCGACCTCGTCGATGGCTGTCGGCCGCAGGAAGGGCTGCAGCGAGCCGGTGGTGAGCCGGCTCATGTCCAGCAAGTTCCCGATCAGGGCGTCCAGCCGGTCGGCCGATGCCTCGATCGTGGCCAGCAACGCTGCCTCGTCGCTCTTCGTCCACTCCACGTCGGTCTGGCGGAGCGTGCTGACGCTCGCCTTGATCGACGCCAGTGGCGTGCGCAGGTCGTGGCTGACGGCTGCGAGCAGCGCCGTGCGCATCCGGTTACCCTCAGCCAGCGCTTCTGCCTGTGCGGCCTGCGTCCGGAGCCGGTCACGGTCCAGGGCGGCGGCCAGTTGCGTCGTCAGGCCGCTCAGCAGTCGTGGTGATAGCGGGCGGTGCTGGCCGGAAGCTTCCAGGATCAGGTCCGACCGGACCGCGGCGCGCTGCACGGGCCCGGCGGCTGGCTCGAGGTCGCTGCCAGCGACCCGGACCCACGCCTCACCCGATCGCTCGAGCAGACTGGCCCGGCCGCCGCGGCTAGTCGTGAGGTGCTCCAGCACGGCCGCCGGAGTGTCACGGCCGCCGAGCACGGTCTGCGCCAGGGCCAGCAGGTCCTCCGCCTCCTCTGAGCTGCGGGCCGCCTGCCGGGCCCGTAGCGCGGCCAGATGAACCACGCTGCTGACCGTGACCGCCACGGTGACAAACAGCAGCAGCGCCAGCAGACTCTTGCCGTCGGCGATCGTCAGCGTGTGCACCGGCGGCGTGAAGTACCAGTTGACCAGCAGGCTCGCCGTGATCGCGGCCAGCACAGCTGGCCAGAACCCGCCCACGACCGCGACCGCTACCACGGCCGCCAGGTAAAACAACAGATCGTCGCCGAGGTCCAGGCGGAGGCCGGACAGCGCCAGGGTGAGCAGCGGCAGGCCACCGGCCAGCAGCGCACCGGCGAGCAGCACCCGCCGGACACCGATACCGCCGGTCAGATACGCGAGCCGCCGGGATCGGACCGGCGGACCCGCGGAACTGCCGGCCTGCCCGCTGTCGGGCGAACCATCGAGCTGACCGGGTACTTCCACAATCCACAGTGTGACCGATGCTGCGAGCCGCCGCACCACCACGCCGGTGAGTATTCCGCCGACCGTGCAACCGCTGATCACCAGTGCCGCCGGGCCGGCCAGCCGGGACGTCGGCTGCAGCTCAGCGTACGGCGGGTGGGAGAAGCCGATGACAGTGAGCCAGCCGATGACGCCGAGCACCGGCGCCACCGCGGGCTCGGCGACCATCGAGGCCACTGCGACGATACCCGCCACGAAGACCAGGACCCAGCCGGCCGACAGCCCGCCGTCGCTGCCTGCCGCCGCGGCGCCGATCACCAGCAGGGCCGCGAACCCGGCGGGCAGAGCGAGCGGCGCGGACAGCCCGCGCCTGCGCCGCGGCGCGGTCCCGGCCGACTGACTCATACCGCCAGCGTCGCCCCTGACCAGCCGGTTCCCGGCGATCTTGACAGGTTCTTAACGGCGCCCCGAGCGATCTTCACGGCTTCTTTGCACAGCTGGCACAATGGGCTTCATGAGCGAGGGCGAGACCGCGTCGCCCGCCCGGCTGCCCGGCGACGCTCCGGTCGACGGTTCCGCGCTGGCGGCGGAGAGCGCGCCGGCGGGCCTCGCCCCGCTGCCGGACCTAGCCTTAGCGCCCGTCCTTGCCGTCGCGGGACTGCTGACCGTTGTCCTGATCGCGTTCTCTGCGCGCTACGGCTACCACCGGGACGAGTTGTACTTCATTGCCTCCGGCAAGGACCTGGCCTGGGGCTACCCTGACCAGCCGCCGTTGGTGCCGCTGGTCGCCCGGCTGATGACCGACCTCGCGCCCGGCTCGCTGGTGCTGCTGCGGCTGCCGTCCGCCATCGCTGGCGGCGCGCTGGTGGTGCTGACCGGGCTGCTCACCCGCGAGCTGGGCGGCCGACGGACAGCCCAGGTACTGGCCGCGGCAGTCATCGCGGCCGCACCGGTGGTGATCGGCGCGAGCCACCTGCTCAGCACCACCACCTTCGACTTGCCCGCCTGGGCGCTGCTCAGCCTGATCCTGCTGCGCATCCTGCGCACGGGCCACGCCCGGCTGTGGCCCGTCGCGGGCCTTGTCGCCGGCGTCGCGCTGCTCGACACCGACCTGGTCGCGTTCCTGATCGTCGCGGTCGTTGCCGGTATCGGCCTCGCCGGGCCGCGCCGCACGTTCCGATCCGGGTGGTTCTATGCCGGCGGCGCCGTCGCGCTAGCGCTGTGGTCCCCGTATCTCGGCTGGCAGGCCAGCCACGGCTGGCCGGAGCTCGCCGTTGCGCACTCGATTGCAGCCGGTAACTCCGGCACGTCGGCGCCGTGGTGGCTGATCGTTCCTGAGCAACTCGTCCTCGTGCCGGTGTACTTCGCTCCCGCCTGGATAACCGGACTGGTCCGGCTCTTCCGGGACCCGGCGCTGCGCTGGTGCCGGGCCGTCGGCGTCGCCTACCCGGTGCTGGCCGTCGCCTTCATGCTCACCGGCGGCAAGCCGTACTACCTGGCGGGGATGTTCCCGGTTTTGCTCGCGGCCGGGGCGCAGCCGACCGTTGGCTGGGCTACTCGCGGACGGCACCGCAGCAGGCTGATCGCCGCTGGGCTGGTGCTCAGCATGCTGGAACTGCCGATCACGCTGCCCGTCCTGCCGGTGTCCGTGGTACATGACACACCGATCGTGGCGCTCAACTACGACGCGGGCGAGACCATCGGCTGGCCGGCCTTTGTCGCCGAGATCGGCGCCGTGTACCGGTCGCTGCCGGCCCCGCAGCGAGCCACCGCGATCGTGCTGACCAGCAACTACGGCGAGGCCGGCGCGGTCGACCGGTTTGGCCGGGCGGACGGGCTGCCCGCCGCCTACAGCGGCCACAACGCGTTCTGGTACTGGGGTCCGCCGCCGGCGTCGGCGACCACGGCGGTGGTGGTCGGCTACGCCCGCGCCCAGCTCGGCTTCTGCCGCACCGTCCGGCTCGCCGCGTACCTGAACAACCGCCAGGACGTCAGCGACCAGGAACAGGGCGCTCCCGTCTGGATCTGCCAGCCAGACCGCAGCTGGGCCGCCATCTGGCCGTCCCAGCGGTACTTCGGCTGACACACAGCGTTAGGCGGGCTAGGTGCCGCCCTGGCCAGCGACGGGCCACCGACGCGAGATGATGACCGAATGGCCGACATGATCCTGCGCAGCGCCCGGCTTGCGGGCGCGCAAACGCTCACCGACCTCGGCGTCCAGGATGGACGGATCGTCGAGGTCGGGCCAGCCGATAGCGCCGCCGAGACCATCGACCTCGGCGGCCGGCTCGTCACGCCGCCGCTGGTCGAGCCGCACATTCACCTGGACGCGGTGCTCACCGTCGGGCAGCCGCGGCCGAACGTGTCCGGCTCCCTGTTCGAGGGCATCGCCGTGTGGGCGGACCGGGTGGCGGATCTGAGCTACGAGGACGTGCAGGCCAGGGTGCGGCAGGTGCTGCGCTGGCAGCTCGCCTGCGGTGTCCAGCACGTCCGCAGCCATGTCGATGTGTGCGACCCGCAGCTGCGCGCCCTGCGCGCCCTGGTGGACCTGCGGGAGGAGGTGCGCGGCGTCATCGACCTGCAGCTGGTCGCGTTCCCGCAGCAGGGCATCTTCGGCTTCGACGAGGGCGCCGCCCTGATGCGCCGGGCCATTGAGCTCGGCGCCGACGTGGTCGGCGGCATCCCGCATTACGAGCTGACCCGCGAGGAGGGCGTGGAGTCAGTCAGGTTCGCGATGGCTCTCGCCGACGAGCACGGCCTGGCCGTCGACATCCACTGTGACGAGACCGACGACGACCACTCCCGGTTCGTCGAGGTCATGGCGGCCGAGACGATCCGCCGCGGCATGTCGGGCCGGGTCACCGCGAGCCATACCACGGCCATGCACTCGTATAACAACGCCTACGCCTACCGGCTGATCCGCAACATTGCCAGGGCCGGCCTGCACATGGTGACCAACCCGCTGGACAACGCGGTGCTGCAGGGTCGGTTCGACACCGGCCCGATCCGCCGTGGCCACACCAGGATCAAGGAACTGCAGGCCGCCGGCGTCAACGTCTGCATCGGGCACGACTCGGTGATGGACCCGTGGTACCCGCTCGGCTACGGCGATCCGCTGCAAGCCGCTTTCGTGCTGGTGCACTTCGGCCAGATGTCCGGCGACGCCGAGCTGCGGCGGCTCATCGAGATGATCACCGTCAACCCGGCCGCCGCGCTCGGCATACCGGATTATGGCCTGCGACCCGGCGGGCCCGCCGACCTGGTGGTGTTCGACGCGCCGACCGAGGCCGACGCCCTGCGCCTGGTAGCGCCGCGAACGCTGGTGCTGCGCGGCGGCAAGGTCCTCGCCCGGTCCACCCCCGCCCAGCACACCGTGATGTGGAACGGCACCGAGGAGCCGGTGACGTTCCTGCGCGGGTAGCAGGGGCGCAGGTCAGAAGCCTGACCGACGCCCCCGTCCGCCGTTCCCCTCGCTATCCGGCCGTTACCGGATCGGCCTCACCCGGGATGTGCAGGCTTTCCTCGGTCGCGCGGGCCGGCTGCAGCCGGTAGAACAGCGCGTACAGGAGTGCGGCCAGCACGAATCCGGCCTCGAAGGTGAGGTCACCGAAGGCCGGGTGATACTTCGGCACCACGCCGACGTAGTCGGTCTGGTTAGCGAACAGCAAGATCGACAGGCCGATGGCGATGGCCATCGCGGCGAACCCGGCCCACGGATTGTGCTTGCGGTCGAACAGGAACCCGGCGACGTTCTTGCCGCGGCGCAGGAACTGGTCGGCGAAGAAGACGCCCAGCCACGGCCCGATCCAGTACGCGATGACCAGCAGGAAGTTGTTGTACTTCGTGCCAGCGTCGGACAGCCCGGAAAGCGCCACGAAGAACCCGGCGACACCGAACACAATCGCGACGATCGCGCGGCGCAGCGTCAGCGGCAGCTTGAAACCGAGGGCGAGGAAGGACATCGAGCCCGAGTACACGTTGAGCGCGTTCGCGCAGACCGCGCCGAGCGCGATCGCCAGCAGCGTGATGTCCGCTACCCAGGTAGGCATGTGGCTGACGAAGCCCGACGTCGGGTTGTCGGCGTACTTGGCGACGCTGGTGACCGTGGCAGCCGCAGCTCCCACGATCTCGAGCACGACGCACGAGACGAACACCCCGAGCGCCGCCCACAGCCCGGTTGCCGCTCGGTTGGTGTCCTTCGGCAGGTAGCGGGTGTAGTCGCTGGCGTAGGGGTTCCAGCCTGCCGCGTATCCGAACGCCGCGCCGAAGGTGATCAGCCAGCCGCCGAGCGACCCGCCGCGGATCGGCGTGATGTGAGCGCCGGGGTGCGACTTGCTGAGGATCACGATCGAGGCGATCACGAAGACCACCACCAGGAACGGGAACGCCAGGCGCTCGAACGCGTGCACCAGGTTATGGCCGAAGAACGCGACCGCGAGCTGGGCGACGACGATGATCAGCAGGCAGATCTTGGTATTCCAGTGCAGCAGTGCGTTCAGGGCGAACGCGCCGCTGACACTGTTGACCGCGAACCAGCCGACACCCGCGACCAGCGAATTGACTCCGGCCGGCAGGATGTTCCCGCGCCAGCCGAAACCGATCCGCGACAGCACCATCTGCGGGACTCCGAACAGCGGCCCGCGAGCGGCGAGCATCCCCATTGACAGTGAGCCGGCCGCGGTGCCGAGCACGATCGCCAGCGCCGTCAGCCAGAAGTTCAGGCCGAAGAACCAGACGCCGATGAACCCGACGAAGACGGTCGCGAACTCCATGTTGGGCGACACCCAGGTCCAGAACTGCTGGTGGGGCTTGCCATGCCGCTCGCTGAGCGGGATGTACTCGGCCCCGCCCGGCTCGATCGTCGCTACCTTGGCGCCGTACGTACCCTCGCGAACATCGGCCTCGATCACCGCGGTGTCGCCCGCGCTTGTGGTCTCGGTCACTTCCTGTACACCCCTCAGCTCGACGTGGCATGCAGAATAGGCTGCGCGGGCAAGCGGGCAGCCGGGTCGTTGGTCCTGGGCCAGCCAGCGCGCCCCAGGGTGCCGGGCGCGAGTGGCCGACGGGCCGCGGGGAGCGGCTCGCGGCTAAGTGTGACGCACCATTGTTTCCAACATGTGTCATCTGGCACCGCATTCCCCTCGTGTCGCACCTCTTCCCCCCGTGGTGCCAGCCCGGTCGTCGGCCTGGCGGATCCCTCACGCCACGCCGCGGCGCGCCGGCTCCGCCTACCGTCAGTCGCTGGCTGGAGAACTTCTATCGTTGTACGATAGAAAACTGTGCAAGCAGACAGAGCCGCAGACTCGCCAGCTGCTTCGGGTAGCGGCCGAACGGCGCGGGGCAGCGCCGCTCCGTTCGCACCGGGGCTAGCCAGGCCCGAGTACTTCGCCATGGTGATGGCGACCGGAATCGTGGCCGCCGGCCTGCGGCAGGACGGCTGGCAGGACCCCTCCGACGCGCTGGTGGTGATCGCGGCCGCAGTCTGGGTGGCCGCGATCACGGCGACCCTGGTGCGGCTCGCCCGGTCGCCGGTCCGGTTGCGCGCCGAGGCGCCGGGCCGCGCGTTCGCCTGGTACGCCGTGGTCGCCGCTTGTGTTGTCCTCGGC
>JBAUAR010000648.1:0-13356 GCA_049675875.1 Streptosporangiaceae bacterium | reverse complement strand
TGCTCATCGGCCAGGTCGCCGCCCGGCTGCGGCGCGACCACGTCCGGGCCGGCGACGACGGTGCCGTGCGCATCCAGGGCGTCGGCCCGGCCAGCGACACCGTCATCCGCGGCTTCGGCGACCTGGTTACCCTGCTGGAGACCGAACTCGGCGACGACGCCACCCGCAACCAGTGGGTCGCCGGCAGCGCCGTCACCGGCAGCATCAACGCCCTGCTGCGCCGGCTGCGATCAGCGGTCAAGCCGCTCACCCCGATCATCCGCGGCGACCTCGCGCACCGTGGCGAGCGGTCTATCACCACCAGTCGCGCCCAGGTCACCGTCGTCGACCTGCACAACCTGCCCGACCGGGCACAGCGGTTCGTCGTCGGCGTCACACTGCGCGGCGAGTTCGCCCGCAAGGAACGTCAGGGCACCGCGCGGCCGCTCATGTTCGTTGTCCTCGACGAACTCAACAAGTACGCCCCGCGCGAGGGCGACAGCCCGATCAAGCAGATCCTGCTCGACGTCGCCGAACGCGGCCGCTCCCTCGGCGTCATCCTCATCGGCGCCCAGCAAACCGCCTCGGAAGTGGAACGCCGGATCCTGGCCAACTGCGCCATCCGGGTCGCGGGGCGGCTCGACGCGGCCGAGGCCGAGCGGCCCGAGTACGGCTACCTACCCCCTGCGCAACGCGCCCGAGCCATGATCGCCAAGCCCGGCACTATGTTCATCGCCCAGCCCGACATACCCGTGCCTCTGGCTGTGAATTTCCCGTTCCCCGCCTGGGCCACCCGGCCCTCGGAGAAAGGCGCCTGGGCCGGGGTAGACGACGGACCGGTCTCGCCAGCCGACCCGTTCGCCACCATCCCCGGCGCACGAGACGACCCGCCGCCATTCTGATGTGAACACTGGGAGGCTCGGCGCTCACAACCGCGACTCAGTTTTACTTCAGGCCATCGGGCAGCAACGGGGCGTGCGCGGCGAGCAGCTCATCGACCATCGCGACGGTCTGGCCGACCGTGAGAGTCGCGGCCGTGTTCGGGTCCAGTAGCGCCGCCTGGTAGACGTGCTCCCGGCTGCCCTCCAGCGCCGCCTTCACCGTCAGTTCGACGACATTGAGAAACGTCCGGTTCAGGGCGGCGAGCTGGGTCGGCAGCGCTCCGACCGGCTTGGGCGTCGCGGCTCCCTTGCGAACGTCGCAGGGCACCTCGACGCAGCAGTCGTCGGGCAAGCTGGAGAGCAGGCCGCCGTTGCGGACGTTCACGTAGATCTCCCGCTCGCTGCCGGTCTCCACCGAGTGGATGAACTCGGAAGCGAGCTCGCTGCTGGGCTCGAGGTCCAGGTCGGTGCCGGCTTCGAGTTGCGCCTGCAGCGACAACAGCTCCTCGAGGTTGTCCCGCGACCGGGAAATGTAGTCCCCTACGAAGATCCGGTACTGCTCCACCTGGTCGTCGTGGCGCATGAACCACGGCACGTACTCGGCGGAGTGCTCGCTGGACTCGGTCGGAAAGTAGCCGAACCGCCGGTAGATCTCGACCCGCACCCGGCGCTGCAGGTCCGGCGACTCGTCGATGATCGTCGCCAGTCGCGGGTACAACGACTGCCCGTCCTGCTCGAACCGAAGCACGAACGCCTGGTGGTTGAATCCCGCCGTCACGAACTGGACGTCAGCCGGGTCCACGCCGACCAGCCCGGCGAGGAAAGCGTGCGTGTCCCGGACCGAGTGGCACAGACCGAACACGTTGGTGAAGCCGGTCCCGGCGTAGACCGCCCACGGCAGCATGGCCATCGGGTTGGAGTAGTTGAGCAGATAGGCATCCGGACAGTAGCGCAGCATGTCGGTGGCGAGCGCGGTCACGACCGGGATCGTCCGCAGGCCTCGGCTGATCCCCCCGATGCCGAGCGTGTCCCCGATGGTCTGCCGCACGCCGTACCGGGCCGGGATCTCGAAGTCGGCGAGCGTCGCGTCGTAGCCGCCCACCTGGACCTCGTTGATGACGTACGCGGCGCCGTCGACTACGGGTCCCCGCTCGGTGCTGGCCGTGACCACGGCGCTGGCACCGGACTGCGCCACGATCCTGCGGGTCAGCGCCTCGGCGAACGCCAGCCGCTCCGGGCTGATGTCATACAGCGCGAGGTGCAGGCTGGGCGCCAGCTCCGGATAGCTGCACAAGTCCGTCACGACGTTACGGGTGAACTCGACGCTGCCTGCTCCGATGAACGCCACCTTGATCACAGCGAGACAGTGTTACACCAGCACGCAGAAACGAGCAAGTCTGCGCATAGTGATATGAGGCATTCGCCCGGACCGATGAGCGAATTCTGCGACGAAGGGGTTGACAAAAGCGACCAACTTCGCGCGATTATGTAGCAATCTCGCTTGAAACCTGCATGATTGCTCGCATCTACGCATGCGGAGAGGGTCGGTCATGAAGTCTTCCTGGCTCAGCGCAACCGTGGCATCGGCCCTGCTCGCGGTCGGACTCGCCGCGTGCGGAACGGGCAGCGGCGGTTCCTCGAGTGGCAACCTGCAGATCTGGGAGGGCTACACCGGCGCGGAATCGCACGCGTTCGCCCATCTGCTCAGCGAGTGGAACAAGGCGCATCCCAGCGAGAAGGTCACCAGCCTGTTCGTCAACAACGACAACTCGCTGCCCAAGCTGCTGACCGCCGTCAAGGGCGGCAGTCAGCCGGACATCGCCTACGTCTACGGTTCCTGGGCGCCGAACGTCGCCGAGATACCCGAGGTCGTCAACCTGACCAAGGTGGTGCAGCAGCCTGGCGTCGACTGGAACGACTTCTGGGTCGGCGAGCGGGACGTGGCGACCGTGAAGGGCAGGGTCATCGGCATTCCCGCGCTCGTCGACAACCTGGCCGTCGTCTACAACAAGACGCTGTTCGCGCAAGCGGGCCTGCAGCCACCGAGCGCGAGCTGGACGTGGAGCGACTTCGTCGCCGACGCCGCCAAGCTCACCGACGCTGCTAAGAAGCAGTTCGGCACCGCGTACGTGACGCCCGGCAGCGAGGACACCGTCTGGCACTGGGAGGCATTGCTCTGGGAGGCCGGCGGGCAGATCCTCAACTCCAGTAACACCAAGGCCGCCTTCGACTCGCCCGCCGGTCTCCAGTCGCTCGAGACGCTGCAGACAATGGCGGTCACCGACAAGTCGATGTACCTGGACCCGTCCGACTCCGAGTACGCCAACCTGTTCAACTCCGGGAAGATCGGCATGCTGGTGACCGGTCCGTGGGACTTGTCCGGTTTCCCGAACGTGAAGTACGGCGTGCAGATCATGCCGTCGTACCCCGGTGTCAATAGCCACCAGACCATCTCCGGGCCGGACAACTGGGTGATCTTCAACAACGGCTCGAAGCGCGTCGCGGCCGCCGAGAAGTTCCTGCTCTGGCTGACCGACACGGCGCAGGCCACCTACTTCTCGCTGGCAACCGGGGACCTGCCCATCCGTCAGTCCGTCGAGAATTCGCCAGGCTTCCTGCAAAAGATGGACAAGGCTCTGCCCGGAGTGGACACGTTCGTCACCAACCTCGGCAACGTGCAGCAGGCCCGGCCACAGGTAGCGACCTACCCGAAGGTCTCCACCATCCTCGGCACCATGATCGTGTCGGTGTTGCTGGGCAAGAGCCAGCCGCAGGCCGCGCTCGACAGCGCAGCCCAGCAGGTGAATGCCGCGCTGGCGGGTGGCTCGGGTTCCTGACGTGACGGCACGCAGTTCCGTTGAGCTCAAGCCCGGTCGGGCCGATCGCCGCTCCGGCCGGCTGCGGCTGCCCGCGTTCCGGCCGGGGCGTTCCAGCGCCGGGCAGAACGGCCCGGGTCGGCCGTCGGACGCTCGCGGCCGCTCGCCCGAGCGTGGCCGGCCGCTGCGGAGCAGGAGGGATCCTTACCGGCAGCCGCGCATGCGGGTGGCCGATCAGCTCACCGCGTGGGGGTTCCTCACCCCGGCCGTCATCCTCATCCTGCTGTTCGGCGTGGCGCCAATCGTCTGGTCGGCGGTCTTGTCGCTCCAGCGGAACAACCTGTTCTCGCCCAACACTCCGTTCGTCGGCCTCGCCAACTACCGGCAGATGCTGCACGACCCCATCGTCGCCCAGGCCGTCGAGCACACCATCGTCTACACCGCGCTGTTCGTGCCGGGCACGATGATCGTCGGCCTGTTCCTCGCTGTCGCCATGAACCGGAAGATCAGGTTCATCAACGTCTACCGGACCGCGGCGTACGCCACGATGGCCATCTCGACGATCAGCGAGGCGCTGGTGTTCATCTGGTTGTTCGATCCGTCGTACGGCATCGTGAACTACTTGTTCAGCAAGGCCGGCATCCCGCAGCAGCAGTTCCTCAACTCGCCGTCCGAGGCGCTGTACGTGATCGTGATCATGACAATCTGGGGCTGGACCGGTTTCGCCGTGGTGATCTACCTCGCCGCTCTGCAGGGCATCCCGAAGACGCTGATCGAGGCGGCGGCCATCGACGGCGCCGGGCACTGGGCGACGTTCCGCAGGGTCACGCTGCCGCTGCTGAGCCCGGCTTCGCTGTTCCTCGTCGTCTGGCTGACGATCAACGCCCTGCAGCTCTTCGACGAGGTCTGGCTCAGCACCCAGGGCGGCCCGCTGAACTCCACCACCGTGCTCGTCTACTACCTCTACCAGCAGGCGTTCGGCGGGGCGAACTTCAACTTCGGCTACGCGTCCGCGATCGCCTACTTCCTGTTCATCATCATCATCATTTTCACCGCGATCCAGTTCCGGGTGGGCCGCAGGCTCGTCCACTACAGGTCCTAGTCATGGCTGCCGCGACCATCCCAGTCGAACGGACCCGCAGGCGGCGGCTGCCGTTCAGCCCCTGGCACCTCGTGCTGATCCCGGCCACGATCGTGCTGATCTTCCCGTTCGTGTGGCTGCTCGTCACCTCCGTCGAGACGCCCGCCGAGGCGCTGCACTTCCCGCCGATCCTCCTGCCGCACCACCTCGACCTCGGGAACTACGCGGCCACGCTCCGGGCTGCGCCCTTCACCCGGTTCTTCATCAACAGCGCGGTCGTCGCGGTCAGCACGGTCGCGTGCAACCTGGTGTTCTGCGCGACCGCTGGCTACGCGTTCGCCCGGTACCGGTTCCTCGGCAGCGGGCTGATGTTCGCGTTGATGATGACCACGCTCATGGTGCCGTTCCAGGTCACGATGATCCCGCAGTACATCATCACGAAGTGGATCGGCATCAACCTGTGGGGCTGGGCCGGGATCAACCACATCGGCGCGCTGATCGTGCCGAACGCCGCAACCGCCTTTGGCGTGTTCTTCCTGCGCCAGTTCTTCCGCACCCTGCCGATCGAGTATGAGGAAGCAGCCAGGGTCGACGGCGCCAGCAGGCTCAAAGTGCTGTGGCACGTCGTCCTGCCGCTGTCCGGTCCCGCGCTGTCGACCCTGGCCGCGCTCACGTTCCTGGACTCCTGGAACAACTTCCTCTGGCCGCTGATCGCCATCAACCAGACCAGCGAGATGACGCTGCCCCTCGGCCTGGCCACATTCCAGGGCGCGCACAGCACCGACTGGACGCTGCTGATGGCCGGCAACGTCATGAGCCTGATCCCGATCCTGGTGATCTTCTTCGCGGCGCAGCGCTACTTCGTCAGGTCGGTCGCCGCTACGGGCCTCACAGGCACGTGACGTGCCGGTACCTGCGGCGCGCAGATGATCGCAACGGAATGGGTGAGCAGATGAGCGTGCTTGACCACGCGGCCGGTTTCCCTGGCGACACCGAAGCCGAGATCGCGTCGCAGCCTGCGTGCTGGCGGCGCGCGGCTGAGCTCGTCGGTGAGGTGTCGACGGCGCTCCCGCGGCGCGGCGAGCGCGTCGCCGTCGTCGGCTGCGGGACGTCGTGGTTCATCGCGCAGTCCTACGCCGCCGCGCGCGAGGCCTCCGGGCACGGCGAGACGGACGCCTTCCCAGCGTCCGAGGTGCCGCTCGGCCGGCGATACGACCGGGTGCTCGTGCTGTCCAGGTCGGGAACGACGACCGAGGTGCTTGACCTTCTTGGCAGGCTCGCCGGGACCATACCGACCGCGGCAATCACGGCGGACGCCTCAGCGCCCGTCGCGGCGGCAGCGGACACGGTCATCGCCCTCGATTTTGCGGACGAGCGGTCCGTGGTGCAGACCAGGTTCGCCACGACTGAGCTGGCGCTGCTGTTGGCGCACCTGGGCCAGGACGTCGAACCGATGGCTGCCGCGGCTGACCAGATCCTCACCGCCAGGATGCCAGACGAGTTGCTGCGCTCGGAACAGTTCACATTCCTCGGCACGGGCTGGACGCGTGGCCTAGCCAGCGAGGCCGCCCTGAAGCTGCGCGAGGCGGCCGGATTCTGGACCGAGTCGTACCCGGCGATGGAATATCGGCACGGCCCGATCGCCGTGGCCGGTCCGGGCCGCGTGGTGTGGATCTTCGGCCCCGCGCCCGACGGCCTGACCGACGAGGTCGGAGCGGCCGGCGGCCTCGTGTGGCACCCGGCAGAAGCGGAGCAGACGCCCCTGGCCGAACTGGTCCGGGTGCACCGGGTCGCGGCCGCAATCTCGCGTGCGCGCGGCCTGGACCCCGATCTGCCGCGTAACCTCACCCGCTCGGTGATCCTGCTGCCGAGGTAATCGCATGATCGTCGTCGTCTGCTCAACCTGACGCTGGATATCACTCATCGCGTGGTCCACGCCGACTGGCCCGGCATCAAACGACCCTCTGAGGTGCGGCTGGTACTGGCGGGACTGTGCAGTGCCGCAGGACTGTTGCCAGCTGACGCCGCACTGTTACGATTCGCGGGCTGCTAGATCCGGGTACGGAGGGGACGCCTGACCCGAGGGCGCAGGAAGTCTGCGTGCGGGTGGCATTCGGCCAGCTCGCTGCCATAGTCCGGCCCGGCGCCGCAGCGTTCGCGGCCGGCGCGGCTGCGACGAGCCTCACCTCTGGCTTTGCCTCCATCGGCAGGTCGGTCCTCGCGCAGTCCGCCGAGGACAAGCAGCCCAACGTCTCCTGGGTTGGCATGGACGGGCACTACGACCTCACGTTCGTGCGACCCGCTGGGGCCCGGACCGATCCGGCTGCCGCGCTGGCCGACAGGACCTGCCCCACGTGCGGCGCCACCTACCGGTCGGAGCTGGCTACAGCGTGCGAGCACTGCGGAGCTGCGCGCCCTCTGCCCTGGGGACAGTGGCTGCTGGCGTCCGCCGTGCCGGCTGCCTAGACCGGCGCGGGAGCCGTTAGGTATCCGTCACGAGTTTGACTGGCTGGCCCGTGACCTTGGCAATGGTCGTGAAGTCGCGATCATCACAGAGCACGGTCAGCCGAGTGAATTCTGCGGTCGCAGCAATAAGCAGGTCAACAGCACCAGCCGAACGATGCGTTCCAGTCTCAGTGAGGAGCTGCTGGACCTCTTGCGAACGCTCCCAGGCCCGCTCGCTCATCGGCACCCAGCAGAACAGGTCGCGGAGCAATCGCCTCTTCTCCAGCCGGTCTGCCAGCGACTGCGCCGAATACAGGAACTCCAGCTCAACAACGGGACACGTGGCGATCACCCCCGCCGCCAGCTGATCGGACCATGCGTCGCGCAGCTTGTCCTGGAGGATCCTGAACAAGCCTGACGTATCAATCAGGTACAGGGCCGGACTCACTTGCGGTAGGCGTTCTTGTCGCCGAGGAACTCATCGAAGTCGCCGCGGTCAGCCATTTCACCGAGCCGCGCGAGCGCGCGCAACCGCACGAGCCGTTGGCCGACTTCGCGGAGGGCAGCGTTTACCGTGTCCTTTTTTGTCGTGGTGCCAAGTACCTCGGCTGCGATCGCCAGTGCGTCCTGATCGATCTCAATCGGCGTCTTCACCATCGCCACGTCCACCACCTGCTCTCTGCCCAGGACCTGCTGCCAGGATATCACGGATATCTATAGTGGATGTCAGCGATATCCGCGCACTCTCTGATCGCTTCCGCAGTCGTGCCGCGCACTCGCGAATCTGGCGGCAGCACCAGTAGCACTTATCCCCGCGCAGCTGGACAATGAGCCCGTGCCGGCGGATCGCGGCGGGGAGGCTGCGGGCGCCGGCAGGGTGGGGGGATAGCGCTCGTGAGTACGCAACATGTCCGTTCTGAGCTCGCTGATCAGTGCCTGGCGGAGTTCCGGCAGCAGGCCCTGCAGATCATGCAGCACACCTGCGCCGAACTGTCGGCTGCACCGAAGCAGTCAGCGCGTCCGTCACTGCGGGTCCGCACCGGCTGGACGCTGGTCGACATCGGGCTGAGGCTCGCCACCGAGCCCGGCCGTCGCGGGGTGCCCCGGCCGCAGCCCGCCGACACGTGACCCGGCGCTAACCGCTCGCGTACGACCAGCCGGACCATGAGGTGACGCGCACCGCAATCACCGGTCCGTCGAGGAGCTGGCTGTCGTACTGCGGATATTTTGCGCGCAGCAGCCGCCAGTGCCCGGCGTGTTCGGCGCCGGATCGCTCGATCGCGGCCAGGCCGTCGGCGCGCGCCCACCACAGCTCCGCCCAGTCGTCGGAGTAGTGGTCGACGAGCATCGACACGCGCGGGTTCTCGGCGATGTTGCGGAGCCGCCTCAGGTTCGGCGAAGACTTCGGCTTGCTGTCGATGCCGATCACGAGCCGCCCCGAGCCATCGAGGGCGAACGTGCACGGCACCAGGTGCGGCTGAGCGTCAGCCCCGGCCGTCGCCAGCCGCAGGACGGCGGCCGCCGCGAACCGCCGACGGGCCTCGCCGGGATCTAGGCGCATGCGAACCAGCCTTCACTGCCGCGCAGAGCGCCGACGCGTCAGGGTGGTGCACTGGCGCGGCACGCCTGGTTTCCTTGATCGTCCATCGGCATGGATGCCTATCTAGTGCTGCGATCACGACACCAGAACGGCATCGACGAAGGCCCCAGCACCCGAGCGGCTGCGGCCCGGCGGACGGCCGCGTCTTGAGCGCACCCCGTTCCCCGGTCTTGAATGGTCTTCCGAGGACCGGGACCGAGGCACCGCGGCCAGGCCGGGTGCGAAAGGGAGGCGGCAATGGCGTCGCGCGTGTCGAGTGAACTGCTGCTCGTGGGCAGCCTGCCGGCCGACTTGACCGAGACCGCGCTGCGGGCCGGCGGCGAGTATTTCGGCGACCTCGTGTTCGCGCTGCCGGACGGGGAGACTGGGCCGCGCGCCGCGTGGGTCGGCTACGAGCGGGAACGGCTCGTCCGCAACACGCCCGGCGTCGACACCGTGCGGGAAACCGAATCGCCGAGCGGTATCCCCCGGCACGCCTATGAGACGCCGGTCTTCCAGATCCATCCCGGTGTCAGCCAGCTGCACTTCGACACCTGGCCGCGGATCGACGACGCGATCGAGTCCTACCAGGTCTTCACCAGGCTACGAGCCGACGGCGTCATCGGAGCCGGAGTGCGGTTCCAGATCGGACTGCCGTTCCCGGCCAGCGCGCTGAACGGCTTCAAGGCCGACTACGGCGCCGACTACCCGATCGCCGGGGCCGCCTTCGAGCACCTGGTCGGCCGCGAGCTCCGCCGGCTCACTGCCGCGATCCCGCCCGCGGACCTGGCGATTCAGTGGGACGTCTGCTACGAAGTGCTCGACATCGAGGGCGTGCTGGCGTGGACCGCGCCCGGCGCGTGGGAGCGGTTCACCGGGCCGGTCGGCCGGCTCACGCGGCTCATCCCCGACGACGTCCTGGTCGGATATCACCTGTGTTACGGCACGTTCCCCGAGTGGCCCATGTATGAGGCTCGCGACCTCGAATTGCTCGTCCGGATGGCGAACTATGCCGTCACGCACTCAGGCCGCCCGGTCGACTGGCTGCACCTCGCCGGACCGAAGTACCTGCGCAGCGAGGACGACCGGTTCTTCGCCCCGCTGGCCGGGCTGGCGCCGGGCGATGCGCGCGTCTTCCTCGGCATCGTGCTGCCGGTCGACGGCAGCGCCGGCCTGCGGCGGCGGCACGCGACGGCCGCGCGGTACCTCGACGACTTCGGCGTCGCGATGTACTGCGGGTTCGGCCGGCAGCGCGGCGCTGACGGTGACCAGACGATGCGCGAGCATGCGCGTTCCGTCCGTGAGCTGCGCGGCTGACCGCTGCCGCCACGTGCTCCGTTCTGAGAGGAACGCCGTCGTCGCCCACCCGGCCGTTCGTCCCGCCGCGGCCGCCACAGCGGCGACGTCGGGGCGGCGCCGCGCGATGAAGGTGGGCCGCCTGCGCAGCTCAGGCCGGCCTGCCCGCACTGGCGCTATCGCTCGCTGACGGCCGTAGCCCAGTCAGCGGCCGAGATACGAGCGGCTGATCGCGCGCAGCTGCTCGTGGCTGCCGCGCATGACATCTGCGCGACCTGGCAGGTACGACTTCGCCAGCTTCGCCACCGAGGTGTAGTTGGTATCGACGACGTTGGCCAGCGGCGCCTCGACCGCCTGGCTAATGAACTGGTATGCATCCATGACTGACAGCCCGGCCAGCTCGGAGACCCACTGCACCATGTCGGCCTGCGCGATGCGGAACGCGTCCTCCAGTGGCCGCGCCGAGCCCGTCGACATGATGTGGGTGTCGGATTCCAGCCGTGGCCATGGTGTGCCAACGCCCTTGATCAGATCGACGGCTAGCACCGTGTTCATCGCGCACTCGACCGCGACTCCGCACGTCTCGCCCTCGCCCTGGCGCGCGTGCCCGTCGCCGATAGACAGCAGCGCGCCCTCGACGTTCACGCCGAGGTAACAGGTCACCCCGGCCCGCATCTCTGGAGTGTCCATGTTGCCGCCGAAAGCGTCAGGCACCAGCGCGGACCGCACCTCCAGGTTCGCGGGCGCCACGCCGACGGTGCCGTGCATGGGGTTCAGCGGCAGGTCGGCGGTGAACTCGCTGTCTCGAGCGAAGAACCGGCACAGTCCGGCAGTGCGGTCCAGCTCCCAGATCCACACCACCTCGGGCAGCGAATCCTGCAGCGTCGCGGTCAGGTGTGTCGAGGTCAGCGCGCCGAACAGCGGCACCGTCGTCGACGCCGCCCACGATCTGGCCGGCTCGACGGAGACGAAGTGCACAGCCAGCGTGTCACCGGGCTCGGCCCCCTCGACGTAGAACGGTCCGGTCTGCGGGTTCAGGAACGGGAACTCGCACACCACCGAGACCAGGTCATCCTTGCCGCGCACCCGGCCGGCGAAGCAGTCCTCGGTCCATAGCTCGAGAATGGTGCCCGGCGCAATCCGGGCGACAGGCGCCGCCCCGCCAAACGTCCACGCGAACTGCTCGGCCGACGGCCGGAACGCCAGCACCCGCGGGTCACTCATCCGCGCTCAGCCCTGTACACGAGAGCAGGGTAGCGCCTAGAAGCCGGCCGAGACTAAGGCTCGCGGTTCGTGGGCACGGCGACGGCTTCAGATCTGGGTGGCTGCATCTAGCCGCCGCAAGTGCCCGTGCAGGCCGCGCACCGCGCCTACGTCAGTCTGTGAGGAGGGGCGCTGGCTGGCCTTCTAGGTCGACTGGGCGGGCACCGACCTCGCTGACCTGATGCCGGACGCGGCCGGGTATGGTCTGCGCGGCATCCGCGTCCCGGATCAGTACCGCGAACCCGATCGACAACAGCGCGAACGCGGCGGCAACGAGGAAGGCCACCCGATAGGCGGTCAGGTTGGCCTCCGGTTGCCCGCCGACCAGGTGCACCGGCCCGACCGCGACGATCGCCGTCGTGAGGAGAGCCACCCCGATAGCGCCGCCCAGCTGCCGGACCGCGTTGAACATCGTCGACGCGCGGCCGGTCGCGGCGGGCGTGATCGTAGCGAAGGCGGCCGCCTGCAGCGGCACGAAGATGTTGCCCATCGACAGGCCCAGCGTGACCAGCAGCAGTCGCGCCCACCACAGGCTGGTGCCCGGGCCGAGCAGACCGAGCAGCCCGATCGAGACCGCCGTGCCGAGCAGGCCCACGATGACGTGCCTGCGCGGGCCGAGCCGGGGATACAGCACCCGGCTAGCCAGCTGCGCGCCGGCCATCACGCCGAACGCCTCGGGGAAGATGCTGAGCCCGGCTGCGAGTGCGCTCATCCCGCGGCCGTCCTGGAAGTACAGCGAGACCGCGTATAGCGCGCCGAGGAAGGCGACCGACGCGAGCACCATGACGCCGTTGCTGGCACCGAACAGCCGGTTCCCGAGCAGTCGCAGATCCACCATCGGCTCGGCGGTGCGCAGCTCGACGATGACCATGGCGACGAGCAGCACGGCCCCGACTGCGATCGTCGCGAGGACGTCCGTCGAATGCCAGCCCTTGTTCGGGCCCTCCGACACCCCGTACATCGCAAGCCCGAGGCCCAGGCCCGAGAGCAGGAATCCGGGCAGGTCGAACCGGCCAGGGTGGTCCTGCTCCACCTGGCTGAGGAACAGCGCGCCGAAGATAAGCGCCGCCGCGCCGATCGGCACGTTCACGTAGAACACCCAGCGCCACGACGCGTCGGTGACCAGCAACCCGCCGAGCAGCGGGCCGAGCGCCGGGGCGAACGTGGTCGGCACGGTGAGGATCGCGGCGGCGCGCACCCGCTCGGCGGGCGGGAACACGCGCATGAGCATGGCCATGCCGACCGGGGCGAGCATGCCGCCGCCGACGCCCTGGAGCACGCGGAACAAGACCAGCTCGCCCAGACTCGTGGCGAGCCCGCACAGCGCAGAGGCGATGGTGAACACCACGATGGCCACCAGCAAGACGCGCTTGCCGCCGAACCGGTCGCCCAGCCAGCCGGACGCCGGGATGAACACGGCGAGGCTGACGAGGAAGGCGATCGCGATGCTGTCCACTGACGTCGGGCTGACCCCGAAGTCGTGCCCGATGGTCGGCAGCGCCACGTTGACGATCGTCGCGTCCATGATCGTCATGAACATGGCGGCGACAAAGACGACGCTGACCGCTACCTTCTGGCTGATGCGTGCCTGCACTGAGTTCCCGTTCGCGCGGAGGTACGGAGTATCCAGATAGTGAGTATACTCATCATCTGGCGAGGGAGAAACCCTGCCCTGCCGAGACAGCCCGCCAGGAGGTGACCGGTTGACTGGCGACATGAAACCGCAGACCGGTCATGACGTCATCGACGCGCTGCTGTACGCGGCCCACCGGGTTCGCACAGCCGCAGACGCCAGGCTCCGCGAGCGCGGCCTCTCCCTCCAGGGCTACAAGCTGATGCGCGGGCTGGAAAATTCCGACCGCTCGATGCGGGAAATCAGCGACGTCCTGCACGTCTCGCCGCGCACCATCACCGACATGATCGACGGCCTCCAGGCGCGGGGCCTCGTGGCCCGCCGCGCGCACCCGGCCGACCGCCGGGTGACCCTCGTGCACCTCACCGAAGCGGGCCGCGAAC
>JBAUAR010000647.1:0-3900 GCA_049675875.1 Streptosporangiaceae bacterium | reverse complement strand
GCGACTCTTCCAGCTTCTGGTCGGTGCTGGCGCAAGGCGCGGTTCGCCGCCAGAGTTGAAGCCCTGCCCAGGCCGTCGAGACGGCTGCTCTGGTTTCGATGTCGTTGGCGACCTTCCGAGTTTGGCTGGCACCCGAAGCTGGCTGATGGCCGTGATGCCTTGCTCGATCGGCCGACACGTGCACTGGCAAGTATTTCTTGTGTCTTGTGCCACTACGGCGGGCCGCCGTTCGGTTTCGTCGGCTAGGAGGCGCTGCCAGGTTGCAGCGAGGCAAGCGAGCTGCAGCTGACGCGCGCTATTGGTAGATGTCGTGGTACCCGATGGCAAGCCAAGTCAGCAGCGGCTCGCCGTCGCTGTCCGGGCTGATACTGAAAAGCGCCCGGCCGTCGGGGCCGGAGAAACTCCAGGTAAGTGAGTAGACCTCGCCGATCTTGTGGATGCGGAGCCGCGTTGGCCAGGGAGCCGTGCCGCGGTGCGCGCCTGCCGCGAGCGCAGGAATCAGATGACCGCGGACAGCGTCGGTGAACAGCTTGCGGTGCTCTCGAGGCAGTTTGGCCAGCGCCGCGTCGAACCCGGCGGTGGTCCGGTACCTCACCCGTCGGCCTCGTCATCGATGGCATCGAGGTGCCGGAGGAACTCTTCGTCGTCGGAGAAGGTCCGCGTGCGGCCTTCAGCCAGATCGGCTTCGGCCTGCCGGAGCTTGTCTTGCCAGGCGGGGCCATAGGCCCAGGCGTCCTCCTCGGGAACGATGCGGGCAAGTCGGCGGCCGTCTCGGACGAGCACCGTGGTGACATGACCGTAGGCAGCCATGTTGACCAGCTCCGGGAGGTGCTTGCGGGCTTCGGTAGTGGTCATTTCCTGGACCTCGTACGGCAGCGGCACGGCATTCTCACTCATGTTCTTAGTGTACATCATGTACGTAGTGTTCCGATGTCGGAGCAGATCAGCGTCGGGCGGCGACTGGTGGCGGCGGCTGCGTTGCCCGATGGTGGCGAGGGCAGCCGCAGCGCAGGTATCCACCGGCTGGCCTGCCGCACGAGCGCGCATTGCGAGCCGCTGGCTGGCCAGGCTTGTCCAGGCCGACTGTGGCCCAGGTAAACGCGCCAGTCAGGACTTCTGGCTTGCCCTGCGGAGGGCGGACACCGAGGGCAAAGACGGCGGCGAGGCCGGCGCGCCGGACGATCAGTATCTGCGGATCAGCGGGCGACCGGGCCCCGGCAGTCACGAACACCGGCTCGTCTGTGATCTTGACCCAATCCAGTACCGATTCCTCGACCTGAGAGGCGAGCAGGTCTTGCAGCTGCTCGCGGACCGACCGGGCGGGCGTGTCGGGCAGCCAGCCTAGCCAGTGATCGGGCTGCTCGAGCCTGGTGAAGTCATCGCGCACCGGGCCGTAGCCGGGACTGCGGACGTATTCGCCGGTGGCGCGACCGTCGAGACCAACGACGAAGCAGCCGATGATTGCCTCCGCCGGGACGTACCCGTCGGGGTTGGTGACCATGTTGCCGTCGATTTCGGCAACCGATCCTCCTGGGTTGGCAGCCGCCTCCGCGGCAAGATGCGCTTGCAGTTCGCGGTGCTCTCGCGGCCACTCCGAGGTCTGACCTGTCACGACTGCGCAGCCTAGGCGACTTACTACGTCGAGTACCCTACGCGGCGTGCGATGCGGGAGGCGCTGCCCGCCGTCTCAGTCGCCGGCTGACCGCCGCGAGGAATCGACGCTCAGACTGATCGGAGAGGTGTTGCGGGCCGCCGGGCCGTCGCGTGAACTCTCACGATGAGTTCTGGTCGCGTCAGGGCCGCTTGCAGGGCCACCATGTGTCCTGTGGATCTAGCGATGGTCGGACGCGAGGCCGACGGATTGCGGTTCTCGGACATTGAGTGCGGTCCCACGGCGAGATCTGGTACGTCTGGGCACGCCTGAAGACAGCGGGGCTGGACGCGTCACTGCGGGTATCGGCGCATTACGCGACTGGTTTCGATGAGCTGGTGGACTTCTTCCGTCGACTGGCCGCTAACTGGCGCGGGTGGCAGGGCGCCCAGGCGCATGAGTCGCTCGAGCACGAACTGCGATTGACCGCACTCCACGACGGCCACGTTCGCCTGACCGTGTACCTGCGGCAGTCCAGCCTGCTGGACGGGTGGTCCGCGGCTGCTGTTTCCAGATCGATCCTGGCGAGGAGATGGCCCAGGCAGCCGATGACGTGGCGGCGCTACTGTCGCCATTGGAGTAGTAGCGAGCGTGTCAAGAAGGCGCGGCTGGCGTCGAAGCCCTAGCACGCTCACCTGAGAGCCGCCAGAACGCCAGCTGCGCTGAAGCCCTGTCGTGTCTCGACTCACCCATGACTGCACTGTCTGTCGCGGCTGGACCTTGCGGTCGCCGCGGGTTTCGCTAGCTCGCCGTCGAGGGCTGCGAGCAACGACGTGTCTGGGATGACTGGGCCCGGGATGTCGCCGGTTGGGTGGGGTGGATGACGCCCCTATCCTCGAAGCTGATCCAGCGGGCTCCCGTGCCGGTTGCGCGGGGCGGGCCCGAGGCAGTGCCAGTGGATACCCCTACTGACCAGGCCGGGTCCGGGCAAGGGGTGGAAATCGACCAGCGCGTCGTTACCATCAAGTCGGGCACGGCGATTCCGGGGGCTGCCGTCGCGGAGA
The DNA here is from genome assembly GCA_049675875.1 of Streptosporangiaceae bacterium. Taxonomy (GTDB): domain Bacteria; phylum Actinomycetota; class Actinomycetes; order Streptosporangiales; family Streptosporangiaceae; genus JAJYUU01. The sequence continues at coordinate 1,245 of JBAUAR010000647.1, read as the reverse complement.
GGGGCACCGGATGGAGACAGTCGTCGTTGATGCCAAGACCGGCCGGAAGTGTTACCTCGACGTGCCATCGGACCTCGCCCCCGGCGAGGAAGTCACGTTTGTGCTGAGCCTGCACGGAGGTGGTTCGGTCGGGCACTGGCAGCGGAAGTACTTCCCCGCCTCGGACTACGTGGATAAGTACCGCCTGGTGGTAGCCACTCCCTCGGCGGCCACCAAAGAGCCGACCCGGCACTGGGCAGCCGACGCTGACGACGAGTACCTGGTCGATCTGGTCGAGTCCATCCTCGATCGGCTCGGGCGCAGCCGCGTGCGCGCCTTCTGGCTGGCGGGCCACTCCCAGGGCGGGATGACCTCCCACTGGCTGCTGGCGGGCACTGACTATTTCGCCGACCGGGTGGACGGCTGGCTCAGCCTTTCCGGCGGCCGCCTCGGACCGGCCGAGCGGGCGCCTGACTTCGGTCCGCCGCGGACGGAGGAGGATCGGAGGGCGTTCGAGGAAGCGATGGCCCGCCGCGGCGTTTTTCAGCGTCCGCCGACGCCGGCGGCCGACTTCTCGTTCATCTTCACGACCGGTGAGCACGAGATCGCCTCGCTGCCGGACACCTCGCCGTGGGCCGAGCGCTATAGCGCCGGGCCGCGCGTCCGGCAGGCTGACGTGGTGGACGATCAGCCAGGCAAGATCCATGACGCACGCTATGACGCGAACCCGGCCTTGAGCTGGGGCCGCAAGCCCGCGCCGGGGACGGCGCAGGTGTACGTGTATCCCAACGGGCGTGACGGGCGGGTGGTCGCCGACGTGGTGCGGTTGGACAAGGGGCACACCGAGGGCCTCGAGCCCCGCGTCACCGAGGAACTGATCAAGCTGATGGTTTCCGCTCCCGGAGGTAAAGTCCGGGCGCTGAGCAGCGCGCCGGCTCAGACTGGATAACCGCGCCGGGGTGCGCACCGTCCGGCCGGTCATCGCCGCGCTGGACCTGCTGGCCCGCCGCACGCCGGGTGAACTGGCCGAGGCGCCCTACGAGATTGCCGACCGGCCAGATATGGCGATCAATGCAGCGCTCCGAGCGGTCGGCATCCACGCCGCGTGGCCGGCCGACGAGTTTGCCACCGTCGGATTAGACCGGCATCGGTGGACCAGTGAATGGGTGGCGAGCCCAGGTTCTGGGTGGCACCGCGCATCTCATGGCGGCATGAGCGGGAATTGGCCGCTGCTGGTGCAGGACATTTCTCCGCACGTGTCTGACC
>JBAUAR010000646.1:0-7952 GCA_049675875.1 Streptosporangiaceae bacterium | reverse complement strand
GCAGACGGGACTGGCGAGCCAGCTGCCGCCGGGGGCGTGACGGTACCGCGCGGCGGGCCGGCGGGCGCCGCGACCGGGCTGGCGTCGCCAACACTCGGCCCCGGCGATACCTGCCACCTCGACGTGGCCGACCGGTTCGGCAACGTGGTCGCGGCGACGCCGAGCGGCGGCTGGCTGCAGAGCTCGCCCGTCATCCCCGGCCTCGGGTTCTGCCTGGGCACCCGGGCGCAGATGTTCAGCCTCACGCCGGGACTGGCGAGCACGCTCGCGCCGGGCCGGCGGCCGCGGACGACGCTCAGTCCGAGCCTCGCGCTGCGCGACGGCGCACCATATCTGGCCTTCGGAACGCCCGGCGGGGATCAGCAGGATCAGTGGACGCTGGGTTTCTTCCTCAACCACGCGGTGTACGGGATGAACCTGCAGGAGGCGATCGACGCGCCGGCCTTCCACACCGATCACTTCCCGTCGTCGTTCTACCCGCGCTGGTCGCGGCCCCGGTCGCTGGCTATCGAATCGCGGGCCAGCGCGGAGGTCATCGCCGAGCTCCGAGTGCGCGGGCACGAGGTCGACGTCCGGCCGCCATGGTCGCTGGGCCGGATCAGCGCGGTAGCCAGGTCGCGCGGGTTCTTGTACGCGGCCGCGAACCCGCGGGGCATGCAGGGATACGCGGCAGGCCGCTGACCGGGCCCGGCGCTCCGGCCGCTGTCACGATGATGATGCCGCGTCAGCTTGACGGCGGAGCCGGATCAGCCTCGCGGCTGATGTGACAACCAGGCCGGCCTGGGAGCATGGTGGCCGGGCGACGGGGGCTGCCGGGTGAAGCCGGTCGGGCTTCGGACGGTACGCGGCGGATGGCCGGACGCCCCCGGATGCACCCGGAGGGACAGTGACCGCACTACCAGCGACGACGCCGGACCAGGCAGGTCAGCCGGAGTCCGGTGCTGTCATCGAGGCCCGCGGCCTGACGAAGCGATACGGCGCGACGGTGACCGCCCTGGACGAGCTGAGCGTGACGATCTGGCCTGGTGTCACCGGCCTGATCGGCGCCAACGGGGCCGGCAAGTCGACGCTCATCAAGATCCTGCTCGGACTGCTCGAGCCGACCAGCGGGCAGGCGTTCGTGCTCGGCTGCGACTGCACGCGGGAGGGTTTCGCGATCCGGACGCTGACGGGCTACATGCCCGAGCACGACTGCCTGCCGCCGGACGTCACGGCGACCGAGTTCGTGACGCACCTGGGCCGGATGTCGGGGCTGCCGGCCGCGGCGGCCAGGGAGCGCGCCGCCGATTCGCTCCGCCACGTCGGCCTGTACGAGGAGCGCTACCGGCAGATCGGCACCTACTCCACTGGCATGAAGCAGCGGGTCAAGCTCGCGCAGGCGCTGGTAGGAGATCCGCGGCTGCTGCTGCTCGACGAGCCGACCAACGGCCTGGACCCGGCCGGGCGCACGGCGATGCTGGATCTCATCGCGCGCATCGGCTCGGAGTTTGGCATCTCGATCCTGGTTGCCTCGCACCTGCTCGGCGAGATCGAGCAAGTCTGCGATCACCTGGTCGCGATCGACGCCGGACGGCTGCTGCGGGCCGACTCCGTCAGGTCGGTCACGCAGGCCAGCGCCGTGCTCCTGGTCGAGGTCGACGACGGCATCGAGCTGCTGCAGGCCGAGCTGGCCAGGCGCGGGCTCAGCCCGGCGCGGTTCCAGCGCGGCCTGCTCGTGCAGCTCGCCGGCGACCTGACCTACGACGCGGTCCGCGATAGCGTCGCCGACCTCGGCCTGCCGCTCAGCCGGATGGAGCAGCGCAGGCACCGAGTCGAGGAGCTGTTCCGCGATGACCCCGCGGTCACGTCCGCCCCCGCCGCGCAGACGACAGGAGCCGCCAGTGTCAGCTGACGCCGGAGCTGCCGCCGGGCAGCTCATGCCCGCAGCGGAAAGTGGCGTGATCCACAACATCGGCTACCGCCGGTATGACGCAGGCCGGCTCGGTCGCGGCGCGATCGTCCGGGCGCTGACCTGGCACAGCCTGCGATCGGCGTTCGGTATCCGCCGCGGCGCCAAGGCAAAGGTCTTCCCCGCGCTGCTGTTCGCGCTCTTGTGCTTGCCGGCCGCCGTCAACGCCGTGGCCCTGGCGACCCGTCCTGGCGCCGGACCCATAGTCAGCTATGACGGCTACATACCGTCCCTCCGCACCGTGGCCATGCTGATCTTCGTGGCGCTGGAGGCTCCCAGCCTTGTCTCCACCGACCTGCGCAACCACACGCTGCCGCTGTACTTCGCGCGGCCGATCCGGCGGATCGACTACCCCGCGGCCAAGCTCACCGCGTTCGTGCTGGCCTGCCTGGCGATGGTCGAGATCCCGGTGCTGCTGTTGTACATCGGCAACGTGACACAGGTGCACGGCGCGCATCAGGTCTGGGCGCAGACTCTTCAGCTCGGGCCCGGCCTGTTGTACGGCGCGGCCTGGGCGGTGCTGCTCGCCAGCATCGGGCTGCTGCTGGCGTCGACCACCGGCAAGCGGGTGTTCGCGATCTGCGCCGTCGGCATCCCGCTGTTCCTCAGCTACATCGTGGCCCAGGTGCTCATGCACGTCGGAAGTCAGGCCTACGGTCCGGTCGGCGTCGGGCAGCCGTCCGCGCTGGCTAGCCTGGCGGGCCTGATGAGCCCGTTCACGCTGCTGGGCGGCATGCTGCGGTGGCTTGAGGCACCGCCGAGGCCCGGCGCGGTCGAGCAGGTGCAGCAGACGATCGTGGGCCACTACGGCCCGGTCTACGGGGTGGTCTTCGCCGTGCTCACCCTCGCCGTCATCAGCGGGCTGATCGTCAGATACCGGAAGGTTGGTGTCGGGTGACCGCGATCGAACTGCGCGGCGTCTCGCGCTGGTACGGCAACGTCGTCGCCGTCAACGACATCACCATGACGATCGGCCCGGGCGTCACCGGGCTGCTCGGCCCGAACGGCGCAGGCAAGACGACAATCCTGCACATGATCGCCGGGTTCCTGATGCCGTCCCGCGGCGAGGTCACGGTGGCCGGGCGGAGCAGCTGGCGCAACCCGGACATGTTCCGTCGGGTGGGCGTCGTGCCCGAGCGCGACTCGGTGTACGCCTTCCTCACCGGCGCCGAGTTCGTCCGGTCCTCCGCGAAGCTGCACGGCCTGCCCGACCCGGACGCTGCCGCGCGCCGGGCGATCGGCCTGCTCGAGATGACCGAGGCGCAGGACCGGAAGATCTCGACCTATTCCAAGGGCATGCGGCAGCGGATCAAGGTAGCGGCCGCGCTGGTACACGATCCCGAGGTCGTGCTGCTGGACGAGCCGTTCAACGGCATGGACCCGCGGCAGCGGCTGCACATGATGGACCTGCTGCATGCAGCGGGCGAGCGGGGCCAGGTCATCGTGTTCAGCTCGCACATCCTCGAGGAAGTCGAGCGGCTGTCCGGCATCATTCAGGTCATCGTCGGCGGTCGGCTCGCCGCGTCCGGGGACTTCCGGGCTATCCGCCGGCTGATGACCAACCGGCCGCACGTCTTTCTCGTGCGGTCGTCGGACGACCGGGCACTCGGTGCCGCGCTGATCGGACGGCCCGCGGTTAGCGCGGTCGAGCTGACGACGCACGGACTGCAGGTGCGCGCGTCCGATTACGGGACCTTCACCAGGGAGGTCGCCGGGATCAGCCGCGACCACGGCATCCGGCTCACGCAGGTACAGCCCGCCGACGAGTCGCTGGAAAGCGTCTTCACCTACCTGCTGGCGTCCTGATCATGACTGACACTGCGACGCACGAGGGAGCGGCACAGCCGATGCGTGGCCTATTCCCGGCAGTATTCAACGGCGTGGTCATGCAGCTGACGCTGCGGGCGGCGATGAGCCGGAGACGGGCGCTGCTGTTCGCTCTTCCGGCCGTCCTGCTCATCGGCATCTCTGCGCTGCTGAAGGCGACCGCCGACAGCGCGGTCTGGCCGCCGGAAGTACTGGGCACCATCGGCTACCTCATCCTGGCGCTCACCGCGCTGATCGTAGGCGGCAGCGTGCTCGGCGCCGAAGTGGATGACGGCAGCATCCTGCACCTGCTGGCCACGCCGGTGAGTCGGCGCGCCATCGTGCTCAGCAAGTACCTGATAGCGGTCGTACTGACCATGGCGTTCGCGGTGGTGCCCGAGTACCTCGCCGGCGCTATCGCCACCGGTGCCTCGAGCAGACTGGCCATCGGCCTGCTTATCGGCGCCCTCGCCGGGTCAGTGATCTACAACGCGATTTTCCTCATGCTGACCGCCATCCTCAGCCCCGGTGCCGCCCTGGCGGTCGGGCTGCTGTACATCCTGCTCTGGGAAGGGTTGCTCGCGAGCCTGGTGCCTGGCGTGGGCCTGCTCTCGGCCGAGCACTACAGCCTGGCGATCGCGAACTCCGTGGCGCACAACGGCGCCCTGCACGCCAACCTCACCCTCGGCACCGGGACCGGTATGGGGATCGCCATCACGGCCCTCTGCCTGGTGCTGGCCACAATGAGCCTGGCCGGGTTCAACGTCAAGGGTGACGTCGCCTGAGCTCGCCGATGTCGGCGCCGCCGACGTCGGGTCGGCCGACGTCGGGTCGGCCGGGCTGAGCCGCGCCCTGCCAGTCAGCGGGGCGTGGTCTCGTCCGGCACGAACGCCGGGCCGTGGCCGGGGATGATCACGCTGGCCACGGCGAGGATGCGCGCGCGGCTCGCAGCCAGCACGGCCGCGTCGGCGGCGAACGGGTCGTCAGCGGGCCCGCTAGACGCCCACCAGGCATGTGTGCAGGCGTGCACGCCGTCCGGCGTAGCCGCCAGCGTGGTGATGTCCTCCGGCGTGTGGCCCGGAGTGGCGATCAGCCTGATGGAAGGGCTGATCGCGAAGCCGTCCGCCGCCCGGTCGATCCACAGGTCGCCGTCGTAGATCGCCCAGTGATCGTGGATCCGGGCGGCCGGGAACAATGCGGCGTTCACCGTGTGGTCGGGATGGTGGTGGCTGAACACCACGTCGGTGACGGACTCGGGCGCGACTCCGTGGCCCGCCAGGGCTGCCAGCAGCGCAGACCGGGACGGGACCATGCCGGGATCCACGATGACGGCCGCGTTCCCCTCCTGAATGAGCGTGACCGTACTACCCACGCGCTGGCCGCCGTCGTCGTCGCGCACGTAACCGGCCTGCAGGATGTGCACCGAGGCGGCACCGGGCGCGCTCAGATCCATCGCCGGCCCGTCAGGATGCCGCGGCCTTGGCAGCGGCCTTGATGTCCTTCTTGTAGGCACGCACCGCAGCGAGCGACTCCGCATCGACGATGTCGGCCACCGAGTAGTGCGAGCCCTCGAGGCCGAAGTGGCCGGCTGCCTCCCGCCAGCCCGGCGGCTGAACGCCGAGCTGCTTGCCCAGCAGCGCTGCGAATATCTGCGCCTTGGCACCGCCGAAGCCGGGCAGCCTGGCCAGCCGGGCCCGCAGCTCCGCGCCGGAGGTGGCGGTGGTCCACACGGCGGCAGCATCGCCGTCGTACTGGTCCACGATCAGCCGGGCGAGGTCCAGAGTCCGCGCGGCCATCGCCCTGGGGAACCGGTGCAGGGCCGGACGCTCGGCAAAAACCGCTGCCAGGGCGTCGGGATCGAACTCGGCGAGCTCGGCCGCCGTCGGCTCGTGCCCGAGCCGGCGGACCAGCTCCAACGGCGAGCTGAATGCCTTTTCCAGGGGCACCTGCTGGTCGAGCAGCATGCCGATGAGCAGCGCCAAGGGGTCGCGGGTCAGCAGCTCATTGGCCTCGGCCGACACCGGCAGGCAAAGCGTCATAGGGACCCTCCGTTGGTCGCGCTGCTCATCATCTACCATCTGCACCAGTGGCCGGAATTCGCCGGGCTGTTCCGGTCGTCCAGCCGGCGGGAACACCCGGTTGGGCGAGACCGTTGATAGGAAAGGGGAACGAGGTTCCCCGGAGGGAGCCCTGCATGACACCGCATGCCAGGTATGGCCTTATTGGGATCGTCATCGGGCTGATCCTGTTCATTGTGAACCCGTGGCTCGCGATCGGGGTGATCGCCCTCGCGATCGCCATCCCGGTCATTGCCTACCGGATGCTGTCGCCGTCACAGCGCGCGCGGCTCCGTGAGTCTCGGCGGCGCCGCCAGATCGGCGGCTAGTTGGCCCCGGAGGACTGACTAAGGCCGGCCCGGCTAGGGGTTGCCGGGCCGCCAGGAGTCAGGCAGCTCGCGTGGCGCCGCTGGCCCGTCGTAGTGCGCCAGCGGCCGGAAGATGCGGTTATCGGCGATCTGCTCCAGCACGTTCGCCATCCACCCGATGATCCGGCTGCAGGCAAACGACGGGGTGAACATCTCCCGCGGCAGCCCCGCCGCCTCCAGCACGACGCCCGCGTAGAACTCCACGTTGGCGTACAGGTCTCGGCCCGGCTTCAGCTCGGCGAGCAGCTCGACCGCTGTCTTCTCCACGGTCTCGGCCAGTTCGACGCGCTCGCTATGCAGCTCCCTCGCGACCTCGTGCAGGAGCTGTGACCGCGGGTCGATCGTCTTGTAGATGCGGTGTCCGAAGCCCATCAGCACGCGGCCGCTCTCGATCTCGTGCCGCAGCCACGGCTCCGCGTTGTCCGGCGTGCCGATGGCGTCGAGCATGTCGAAAACCCGCGCGGGCGCGCCGCCGTGCAGGGGGCCAGACAGCGCAGCGAGGGCCCCGGTTGCGACGGCACCGAGGTCAGCGCCCGAGCTGGCGATCACCCGGGAAGTGAATGTCGAGTTGTTGAAACCATGGTCGATCGTGAGCATCAGGTAGCGCTCGACGGCGTACCTCGACCGCTCGTCGGGCACCTCGCCGGTGATCATGTAGAGGTAGTTGGCGGCGTAGCCGAGATCGGCCCGCGGCTGCACCGGCTCCAGGCCACCGCTCAGCCGGAACAGGGCGGCAGCGAGCACGGGCATGATCGCCGGCAGCCGGGCTGCCTGCTCGACAGTCTCTGCCTCGGTCTGGTCGCCCCATGGCCTGCATCCCAGCGCCTGTCCGACTAGCGAGAGCGCACTGCGCAGCGACGCGAGGGAACCGCGCGAGCTCAGCGCGGCAATCGACGGCAGCTGCTCCGCGACTCCGTCCGGGAGCTGGCGCCAGGCCGCGGACTGGCGGGCGAACTCCTCGCGCTGTGCGGCATTCGGCAGGTCCCCGCGCAGGAACAGGTACCAGGCGTCTTCCACCCGGCCGCGCCTCGCGATGTCCACCGCGTTGTACCCGCGGTAGTGGTAGAAGCCCTGGCGCCCGAGCACGTCCGAGACCTTCGTGTGGGCTACCGAAACTCCCGCAAGCCCCGGGGGCGCCTCGTAGGGCGCAGTCGCGGCGTCTGCAGCGGCGGTCATGGCGATCTCTCCCTGGCTTAGGAACCCCGTTACTGATAATTATTGATCGCGGCCGCGCTAGCGTGTCAATATTGACTGTAATCAACCTAAGGGTTGGCTGGGGATTCGCTGAGCGGCAGTGGCCAGGACGGGCGAGGGCGGCCCGGCACGGCCGGCGGGGAGGCGCGTGTGACGGAGTGGATCGGTGCCACCGAGGCCGCCGAACGGCTCGGCATCAAGCCGGCGAGCCTGTACGCCTACGTCAGCCGCGGCGTGCTCAACCGGCGCCGAGACGCAGACGGCCGGACCAGCATGTTCGATGCCGAGGAAGTAGCGCAGCTGGCCCGCCGCGGCCGGCCCCGGCGCGGCGCGGCCGGAGCCGAGCTCGTGATCGAGTCCGAGCTGACCGAGATCACCAGCACGACGCAGCGCTACCGCGGGCACGATGCGACCGGCCTCGCGCTGCGAAACAGCTTCCAGGACGTCGCGATGCTGCTCTGGACCGGGGCGCTGCCTGGCTCGGATGCGGCTGCTGGCTCGGCTGCGGCTGCTGGCTCGGCTGCGGCCGCTGCTGCAGGCGTGCCCCGTCATGCTGACGCGGGCCAGCGGGGCCGCTGG
>JBAUAR010000645.1:0-2655 GCA_049675875.1 Streptosporangiaceae bacterium | reverse complement strand
CTGTCGGCACGGCGAACGGAGAGGTGCTCGCCAGGGCACCATTGGCCAGCGTCGTGTCTGCGCGCTCGGGCGACTCGTGACGCGCGCATCCGCGGTGGCTTCTGCGGTCGTCAGGCGTGTTATGTATGTCGTCCGCCAGTGAGTAGGGACCGCCGGCTCGCCAGTGACATGGGACCGGTCCGGGCCGGTGGCAGTGGCTGCAAGGTGATGATGTGCCCGGTGTCTTGCTGTCGTCAAGGTCCTTCTGGCTTTCCCGGGGAGTGGCTTTCCCCGGATCGCTGCCTGATTGCTGTCCGGCTGCGGCCGGGTCCAGGTGGAGCGCCCGGAGCGCAGCGAGGACGAACGACCTGGAGGCGTCCGCTGCAGGACGGTGATAATGGGCGGTTCGGGGAAAGGTCTCTGTCATCTGGCTTTGCGTGCTGTGGCGGTGGCGGGCGGGCTGACAGCTGGCCGCTGCCGGTGCCGGTAGGACTCGCCGTCGAGCACGAGTTCCCAGGCGGCGGACTGGAGCCGGTCGATCGCGGACTGGGCGAGCAGCCCGTCGGCCATCAGGGCCAGCCACTCCACCGGTTCGCGGTTGGAGGTGGTGATGGTGGCGGCGGTGCGGTGGCGTTCGACGATGATCTCGTAGATGGCGGCGGTGTCGGCGGCGTCCATCGGCTGCAGGCAGAAGTCATCGAGGATGAGCAGGTCGGTTCGCAGCAGCTTGCGCATCTCGGTGTCGTGGCTGTTGTCGAGCCGGGCGGCCTTGAGCCGTTTGAGTAGCCGGTCGGCGCGCTCGAAATGGACGGTGCGGCGGCGGCGGACGGCGGCGTGGCCGAGCGCGGTGGCGATGAAGGTCTTGCCGGTGCCGACCGGGCCCATGATCAGGGCGTTGGCGGCGGCGTCGACGAACCGCAAGGAGAACAGCTCGTCGAAGACGTGATGGTCGTAGCTGATCGCGGCGGCGGCGTCGAAGTTCTCCAGCCGCATCGCCGGGTCCAGGCCGGCGGCGCGGGCGCGCCGCTGCGCGGAGGTGGAGTCGCGGCGGGTGACCTCATCGGCGAGGACCAGCTCGAGGAACTCGGCGTGGGACAGGCCGCGGGCGCGAGCCAGCGCGAGCCGCTCGGGCAGGGTGGCCATCAGCTGGCCGAGTTTGACCTGCCGCAGCAGGGAGCGGAGCTCGGGGGTGACGGCCGGCGCGGGCGGGGTCATGCCGCACCGCCGGGGCGTCGGGTGGCGAAGTGGGCCGGGTCGCGGGCGAACCGCGGCTGGCCGGCCGGGAACGGCAGGGCCGGCTGATGGCTGGCGTTCTCGGTGCCGCGCGCCAGGATCCGGCCGACCAGCGGGACGCTGACGGCCTCGGCTTCCAGCGCCCGCCGGCACGCCGCGTCGACCCGTGCCGGCCCCCACTTGCGGACCAGGCCGAGCAGCGCGTAGACCTGCCGCATCTTCGTCCACGGCAGCGGATGGTCTAACAGCGCCGCGGCGTAGGCGCCGATCGCCGGGCCGGCGTCACCGGCCTGGCGCTGCAGGTAGCCGATGTCGCGCAGCGCGTAGGCAGCGGTGCCGTCCGGCAGGTCAGCGGGGTCGGTGGCCCGGCCGCCGGAGCTGGTCCTGGGATGGACCTTGACCAGCACGCCGCGATGCCAGACACGGACCAGCTGGCTGTCGGCACGCACCTGCACGGTCCGGCCGATCAGCGCGCCGGGCACCGAGTACAGCGCTTTGGCGACCTCGATGTGATGATCACGGTGGACCTTGGCGCTGGCATAGACGGGCAGGTCATAGGGCATGACCGGGGCCGGCACCAGCCAGGGTGCTTCCTCGGCGGCGAACAGCTCGGCTGGGCGGCACTGCGTGGTCCGGTGGATCCGCTGCCCGGCCCGCCCGGCGCACCACGCATCGGCCCGCCGCTGCGCGTCGGCCAGGCCGGCAAAGTCCTCGCCGGCGAAGAAGCTGCCGCGCACGAACTGGACCATCCGCTCGACCCGCGGCTTGTCACGGGGCGACCGGACCCTCGCGGGGTCAATCAGGAACCCGCGGTCCTGGGCGTACTCGGCGAACGCCCGGCTGATCCGCGGTTCCAGCGGGTCCGCCCGGTCCACCACCGGCGACATGTTATCCGGGATGAGGATCTTGAAGATGCCGCCGAAGAACGCCCACGCAGCCTCGCAGCCCGCGATCACCGCGGGCAGGTCCTGGCGGAAGCCCAGGTGCACGTAGCAGTGCCGGCTGTAGACCGCGGTGAAGATCAGCGCGTGCGTGACCCTGCGGCGCCCGGTGGCCGGGTCGGCCAGCAGGCCCATCCTCCCGAAGTCGACCTGGCACTCCGCGCCCGGCTCGCAGTCGGCCACCCGCACAGTCACGCCGCGCCGGGTCTGGCGGCCGTGTCCCAGCACCTCCAGCGCGTACCGGTGCAGGGTCCGCTGCGGCACCACCACGCCGCGGCGGGTCAGCAGCTCGCCGGCCTTCACCACCGTCAGGCCATCATCCAGCAGCGACTTCAGCTCCTCGCGGTGAGCTGCCAGCAGCGACCACGCGCTGCCGTGCCCGTCGGCGCGGTGCGGGCGGACCGCCTCGGCGATCCGTGACAGCAGCGCATCATCCAGCTGCCCCTCGCCGCCCTCACGCCGCGCGCCGCATGACTGCGCCGCGGCCACATACCGGCGGACC
>JBAUAR010000644.1:0-7217 GCA_049675875.1 Streptosporangiaceae bacterium | reverse complement strand
GCCTGCAGCACTGGCCGCTGGGGTCCGGCAGCCGGGAGGGATATCCGTTCTCCCGCTTGTAGCTGTTCTTCGATGCTCATGACCGCCGGGTGATCTTACGTACCGGCCGGGCCCGCCGCGCGGCCTTCTTGTCCGCGATCGCCGCGCGGGCCGCCTGCCAGCCGGGGATGCCGCAGACGCCGCCGCCGGCGTGGGTGGCTGAGCTGCCGTAGTACAGGCCGGGCACGGGCGTTCGGTAGTCGGCGAAGCCGGGCGCCGGGCGCATGTGGAACAGCTGCTCCGCCGACAGCTCGCCATGGAAGATGTTGCCGCCGACCAGGCCGTACTCGTGCTCCATCTGGTACGGCCCGACGACGTCGCGATGCAGAATCGACGACTTGAAGTTCGGCGCCACCTCGTTGTAGCAGTCGATCATGCGATCGGCGTACTCCTCCAGCTCTGCAGCGTGCGGCTCCTGGTTCCAGTCGGACGGCACCCACTGGGTGAACAGCGACATGATGTGCGTGCCATCGGGGCAGAGCGTCTTGTCGAACGCAGTGGGGATTACCCCGTCGCTGAACGGGCGGATCGCCGGCTTGCCCTCGCGCGCGTCCTGGAACGCGCGCTCGATGTAGTCCATGGTCGGTGCCATCTCGACCGACCCTGTGTGGTGTTCCTGCAGCTCGGTGCCCGGGTCGGCGATGAAGTCCGGCAGCTCGGCGAGTGCGAGGTTGATCTTTACAACCCCGCTCCGGGACTTCCATCGCTCGACGTCGGCGACGAATTCGGCTGGCAGGTTCGACCGGCCGACGTGGTCAAGGAACGCAATCCTCGGGTGCACGGTGGACACGATCACCCGGGCTCGGATTTCGGCCCCGTTCGCCAGCGTCACGCCGACCGCTTTGCCCCCCTCGACCAGCACCCGGGCGACCGGGGAGTTGACCCGGATCTCGACACCGCGCTCGCGGGCGGCTGACTCGATCGCGCTGGCGACCGCGCCCATCCCGCCCTCCTGAAAGCCCCAGTTGCCGAGGTGTCCATCACCCACATCGCCGATGGAATGATGCGCCATCACGTACGCCGTACCGGGCTCGTACGGACCGGCCCAGGTCCCGATCACGCCGTTCACTGCGAGTGCGCCCTTGACCTGCGGCGAGACAAACCAGTCATCGAGCAGGTCGGCGATGCTCATGGTCATCAGCCGGGTCACGTCCGCGATCGTGCGGACGTCCAGGCCGCGGTGCCGCCAGGCCAGCCGGAGCGTAGCGGCAAGGTCGCGCGGCTTGCGCGAGCCGAGCGCCGGAGGAACGGTCAGCAGCAGCGGGCCCAGCACGTCGGCTAGCCCCGCTAGCCAGGCGTCCCACCTCGGCATGGCCTCGGCGTCGTGCTTCGACCACTTCGACACCGACTCGTAGTTGCGCCTGGCGTCGTCGGCGTACAGCTTGATCGAGCCGCCCTCAGGAAAGGCCTGATAGTACGGTCCCATCGGGAAGATCTTGTAGCCGTGCCGGTCCAGGTCCAGATCCTTGATGATCGTCGGCGGCATCAGGCTCATGACGTAGGACAGCCTGGTGACCTTGAATTCGGGCGCCTCCGGCCACGGGGATTCGGTGGTCGCAGCGCCGCCGGTCTGGTGCCTGCCCTCCAGCACCACCGTCCGGGCGCCCGCGCGAGCCAGGTAGGCGGCAGCTACCAGTCCGTTGTGCCCTCCGCCGATAACAATGGCGTCATATGTCGCCGCCATGAGCCAGCCTTCCGTAGAGTTGCGGTCACTCGCTGGCGCCTGCCGCACCCTGGTGCAATCGGCGTGCGACCGGCGCTTGACGGATGACCGCAGAGCATTGACTGAATGTTCAGTCTAAAAGTAGGCTAGCCGGGAGGCAAGAGGGACGAGGTAAGAGGGGACGAGGTACGAAGCGGCACCGGGGAGCGGGAGCGGCATGTGTCAAGCTCTCAGCAATCCGGGCCTAGCACCCCGGCCGTTGGCCAGAGCCGAGCGCCTCGGACGGGGAGCGGGAAGACGTCCCCGGGCCGCGTGACCGGCGCCCCCCTGCACCGGGTAGCAGCCGAGTTTACGGAGGACGGCAAGACCCAATAGACGGCACGACAGCACTGCCGTCATGAGAGGAACGACCGCGATGACAGTCCGGGAAGCCGGCCACGAGGCCCCAGGCACCGCGGATCAACGGCGTGTGCAGATGCTGCAGGCGGCGCTTGAGGTCATCTCAGAGCGCGGGTATGCCGAGACCCGGATCGCCGATGTGGCCGACCGGGCTGGCGTGAGCCCGGCGCTGGTCATCTACTACTTCAAGACTAAGGACCAGCTGCTCACCGACGCGATCCGGTACTACGACGACACCTGGTACGCGGTTGGCCAGTCCCGGATCGCGAGCCTGCCGACGGCGGCGGCGCGGCTCGAGGAGTTCGTCGCGATGAACTGCCTGACCGAGGCCGATCCGCGGCCGGGCACCTCGTGGCAGCTCTGGCTTGACTTCTGGGCCCAGGCGGCCAGGAATGACGCGGTCGCCGGAGTCAGGCGGAAGTCCGACGAGCGCTGGCGCGAGTCGATCGCCGCGCTGGTCCACGAGGGGCAGGAGGCCGGCGAGTTCCGTGAGATCGACGCCGACAGCTTCGCCATCTACCTGTCTGCGCTCCTGGACGGCCTCACGGTCCAGATCGGCCTCGACGACCCTGTGGTCGACGGGCCCCGCGCCTTCGATCTCACGATGCGTTTTGTTGCTGACCAGCTCGGCTTCACCTGGACCCCACGGCGTGGACGGGACACAGTGAGCCGGGACGGGAATCCCCCGCTACAGCACGGAAGGTAGGGATGTCGGTGGCTGGCGGAAGCGTCGAGCTTGTCTCGCTGACAAAGCGCTTCACCGAGGTGGCGGTCGACAACATCGACCTGCACGTCGCGAGCGGCGAGTTTTTCTCCCTCCTCGGCCCCTCGGGCTGCGGCAAGACCACGACGTTGCGGCTGATTGCCGGCTTCGAGCAGCCGACCTCGGGCCGGATCCTGCTCGACGGCGCCGATGTCTCGGCGGTGCCGCCCCATCGGCGCAACGTCAACACGGTGTTCCAGAGCTACGCGCTCTTCCCGTTCCTGACCGTCTTCGACAACGTCGCCTTCGGTCTGCGGAACAAGGCTCTGTCCAAGGTCGAACTGCAGCAGCGCGTCGACGCCGCGCTCGAGCTCGTGCATCTGCGGCCATTCGAGAAGCGCCGACCTGGCCAGCTGTCCGGTGGCCAGCAGCAGCGGGTTGCGCTAGCCAGGGCGCTGGTATTGCAGCCGTCCGTGCTATTGCTCGACGAGCCGCTCGGCGCGCTGGATGCCAAGCTGCGCCGGTCCCTCAAGGTAGAGCTCAAGACACTGCAAGAGCAGGTCGGCATCACGTTCCTGTACGTGACCCATGACCAGGAAGAGGCGCTGACGATGTCAGACCGGCTCGCGGTCATGCGGGACGGCAAGATCGTCCAGATCGGACCGCCAGCTGAGGTCTACGAGGAGCCGGCCGACACGTACGTGGCCGACTTCCTCGGGGTCTCTAACCTGATGCCGGTCCAAGTGGTGTCCAGAGGCCCCGGCGCCCGGTGCGAGGTGAAGCTCGGCGACTGCCTGCTGACGATTGAGCACGGTGGCGTGGACGCTCCCGACCGCGCGCACGCCGTCGTCCGGCCAGAGCGAGTCCGGATAGAGGAGTTCGGCTCCGCGGGGCCGAACCGCGTCCCGGCGATGGTGGAGCGGCTGGTCTATCTAGGCTCTTCGACGCAGGTGTTCCTGCGCCTGGCGGCCGGGGCCGACGTGCAGGTTCTGCTGCCGAACGACGGCGTCCGCACTGGGCTCGCGCAGGGCACGCCCGTACACGCCTACCTGGCGCCGGACGCCCTGCGGGTGCTGGGCGGCGGGGCTGTGACGGCAGAGGAGAATGCTCCCGAAGCTGAGGATCTCCCCCAGGCAAGCTAAAGAGGGGGGAACGGAGCCGCACTCACCCGCGGCCGTCGCTACCGTCGCGGGTAAGCTCCCTGGCACACCGAGTGACCAGCGCTCCGGAGACGTGACAGATGCCAGATCACGGCCGTGCGGATGTCGTCGCGGCCGATCGCACGATCGCGCTGACGGGCTGGGGCCGGATCGCACCCACGCGCGCGTGGCTCGCCGAGCCGACCGACCCTGGCGAGCTTGCAACACTGCTGGCGGACCCGCCAGCCCGCGGTGTCATAGCCCGCGGCCTGGGCCGTAGCTACAACAATGCCGCGCAAAATGCGGGCGGCCTGGTCATCGGCATGGCACGACTGAACCGGATCATCAGCTTCGACCCGGCAACTGGCGAGGTCGGCTGCGAAGCCGGCGTCAGCCTCGAGCGGCTCATGGCTGCCGGGCTCCCGCACGGCTGGTTCGTGCCCGTCTCGCCCGGCACCCGGCAGGTCACGATCGGCGGTGCAATCGCGGCCGACGTGCACGGCAAGAACCACCACCGGGCCGGCAGCTTCGCCCGGCACGTGCACTGGCTCGACCTGCTGCTGCCGAACGGCATCCAGGTGCGGGTCAGCCCCGGAGAGGACCCGCGACTGTTCTGGGCGACCGCAGGCGGCATGGGCCTGACCGGCATCGTCGTGCGCGCCGCGATTCAGCTGACCAGGGTCGAGACGGCCAGCGTCCTGGTCGACACGGTCCGCGCCGCCGATCTCGACCAGGCCATGGCGTGCCTGACCGAGGCGGATGGACGCTATGGCTACACGGTCGCATGGCTGGACTGCCTCGCGCGCGGACGGCACCTGGGCCGGTCCGTCGTTACCAGCGGTGACTTCGCCACACTGGCTGACCTGCCGGCCAGCCGCCGTCGCGATCCGCTGGCGTTCCGGCCCGCTGCGCGGCTGAGCGCGCCGCGCGCGTGTCCGCCGGGCTTGGTGAACAGGTACACGGTCGCCCTGGCGAACGAGCTGTGGTTCCGCAAGGCACCCCGCCGCCGGGAGGGCGAGATCCAGAGCATCGGCACGTTCTTCCATCCGCTGGACGGCATCCGGAGCTGGAACACTGTCTACGGTCCGGGCGGCTTCCGGCAGTACCAGTTCGTCGTGCCGTTCGGCGCGGAGCACGTGCTGCGCCGGTCCCTGGAGCTCATCAGCGCCGCCGGAGCCCCGTCCTTCGTCACCGTGTTGAAGCGGTTCGGACCCGGTGACGAGGGGTTCCTGTCGTTCCCCATGCCCGGCTGGACACTGGCCCTGGACTTCCCTGCCCGCACGCCCGGTCTGGCGGCGCTGCTAGACCGGCTCGACACCGGCGTGCTCGCCGCCGGCGGACGGGTCTACCTCGCGAAGGATTCCCGGGTCAGCCGGGAGACGTTCGCCGCGATGTACCCGCGACTGGCGGCGTTCCGCGCGGTGCGCGCCGACGTTGACCCGGCCGGTGTGCTGACATCCGATCTGGCCCGGCGGCTGGGTCTGTGACCCGGCCTGCCGGAATCAGAAGATCACGAAGACCTTGCGGATGGTCTCGTGAATCTGCCAGGTGCCTGCCCAGCCCTTCGGGAAGATGGCGGTGTCACCCGCGCTAATCTCGACGGGCGCGCCGCCGTCGGGCGTGACCGTCATCCGCCCGGACAGGATGTGCACGAACTCGTGATCTTCCTGCTTCCAGTACGACGGCCCCGGCGTGCATTCCCACACGCCGATCTCCTGGTTTCCGTCTTGCCAGATGTCGAGGCCCCGAGTCTGCATGGGCTCGCCGGTCGCCTCGTCCAGCGGGCCCCAGTCTTCGAGCTCAGCGGTAGCGGCCGCAGCCAGGTAGGGCGTGAGGTCGGTCATCGTGCAGCGGTTTCCTTTCGTCGGCTGGGCTAAGGCAGCGTGAGCTGGCCTGGTGCCTGCGGGGCGTGTTCGGGGAACGGCAGCGCGATCGGATCCGCGCCCAGTTTGCTGCGCCCGGCCGAGTCGAACCGGTCGAGGCCGAGGTCGGCGACATCGACCACGCCGGAGGTTCCGGTCAGCGCTACATCCGCGGCCGCCCTGGCGACACCGGGACCCCACATCATGCCCGCGCCGCCGGCGCTGGCGACGACGACGCCCGCCAGCGTGCCCGCGTCGCTGCTGGCGGGGCCGATGATCGGCAGGTGGTCGGGCGTGTAGTCGATGGTGGCCGCCCACGTCCGGCGGAGGCCGAGCCCGGCAGTGACCGGAACCAGCTCGGCCAGCCGTTGCCGCATCTGAGCCAGATACGACTCGTCCACGCAGGCCGCCTCGCCGGGCGGCTCGGCCGGGTTGCTCATGCCGAACAGCAGCCCGCCCTCTTCCGGCCGCCAGTACAGCCCTGCCGACAGGTCAAACACCATGGGTACCCGTTCGGCGGCCAGCGCGGGATGCGGCTCGGTGACCGCGACCTGGTGACGCACGCCACCGGTGGGCACACGGAGTCCGGCTAGGTCGGCCACCTCGGCCAGCTCCGGGCCGCCGGTGAGCACGACCAACGGGGTGCTGATTTCGCCGTCGGACGTCTGCACGCCGGTCACCGCGCCGCTGCGGGTGGTCAGGCCGCGGACCGCCACCCGCTCGCGGATCTGAACGCCGACGGTGGCCAGCGCGACCGTGTAGGCGATGACGTTGCGGGGCGGGTGCAGGTAACCATCTGCCGCGCAGTACGTGCCGCCTAGGGTCCGGTCCGGCGCCAGGGTCGGGTTGAGCGTGTCGAGTTGTCCCGGCTCCAGCCAGCGCACCGCCAGGCCGAGCTCGTTCTGCATCGCCATCCGCTCGTGCGCCGCGGCGACGTCAGCTGGCGTGAAGCACGGCAGCACGTAACCCTGCGGCGTGAACCCGGAATCAATCCCGATCTCGTCGTGCTGGCGGAGGTAGAACAGACGGGACCACTCGCCGAGCGCCACCGCCCACGGGGTGCCACCCTGGGTACGCACGATCCCGGCAGCGCGGCTGCTGGCGCCTTGCCCGAGCGTCCGCTTCTCCACCAGCACGACCCGGTCGAGTCCGCTGCGGCGGAGGAAGTAGGCGCACCAGCCGCCGACCGTGCCGCCGCCGACGACGACCGCGTCCGCGGTCTCGGTTGCCCGCATTTGCCACCACCCTCGGGCTATCCTGTCCTAGACTGAACGTTCAGTCAAGTAATCGGCGGAGGCTAGGCAGTCGGCGTTGCGGCTGGTGGCAAGGCCGTGGCAGTCGGCCGCAAAAGCAGCGCCGCGAGGGGTGGCGGGCAGCACGCGCGAGGCCGGGCAGCACGCGCGAGGCCGGGC
>JBAUAR010000643.1:0-1538 GCA_049675875.1 Streptosporangiaceae bacterium | reverse complement strand
CACCGTCGAGGATGCGATCCAGGGCGACACGATGATGTGCTACTTCATGCGGCGGGAGGTCGGCATCGTGTGACGCGCGGGGCTACTGGCAGGCCGCGCACAGGCCGAGTATGTCGAGCCGGTGGCTCTGCGGCTGGAAGCCCTCGGCGGTCGCCAGGTCGCTGACGGCGGACGTCACCTGGTGTTCGAAGCCAGCGGGCGGGGTGACGTCGGTGACCTTGCCGCAGCTGACGCACAGCAGGTGATGATGGTGCTCGGTGAGGTCCTCGGCCAGCTCGAAGCGGGTGAACTCGTCGCTGGCGGCGACTCGCCGGATCAGCCCCGCGGCCTGCAGGTCGGTCAGGTGGCGATATGCCGAGCTGCGCGGCAGACCCGGCAGGCGCTCGGCGATGTCGCCGATGCTCACCGGATGACGCGCGCTGACCAGCAGCTCGACGATGGCTCGCCGGCCACTGGTGTACCGCTGGTCGGCCCGCCGCAACCGGCGCTCGGCCACCCCATGCAGATCGTCGCCCAGTTCATCGGCTGACATGACGCTTCCCTGACTCGCCGTCGGCGGCCGCTCTAGTGCTCGTCGTAGTGGTCGCCATCGGCTGCGTGCCGGTGTCCGTCGTGCACGTAGTCGACGTGTCGATCGTGCGGTACGGCCGGGTGGCCGCAGTCCGGCCCGTGCTCGTGCTCGTGCTGCGCGTGCGCCAGGTGCGGCAGTGGGTGCTCGTCATAGTGCCCCTGGTGCGGGGCGTGGGCGTGGCCCTCGTGCACGTAGTCGACGTGTCCGTCGCGCTGCACGCTCGCGTGACCGCAGCCAGGGCCGTGCTGGTGGTCGTCGTGCCCATAGCTCTGGTGGGCGTCGTGGCCGGCAGTTGTCACTGCTCCTCCCTGCTGTGCTGGACGGCATCGGCGACGATATGAGCGACATGCTGATCGGTCAGCGAATACGCCGCTTCGCGTCCCTGCCGTTCTACCCCGACAAGCCGGGCCCCGCGCAGCACCCGCAGGTGCTGGGATACGAGCGGCTGGCTCAGGCCGAGGCGCGCTACGAGTTCGTGGACGAACCGGGGCTGCTCGGCTAGCTCCATCACGATGGCCAGCCGAACGGGTGCCGCCAGCACCCGGAGCAGCTCGCCGGCCGCCTCGAACGCCTTCGTCTGCGCTGACACCGTCACAGAGATAGATAAACATATGCTGATCCATTTATGCAAACTCCACGCCTATGCAGGAAGTATCGCTTGCATTGAGACTCAGTCTCAGACTATGTTCTACCCCATGGGAACCCTCCAGGCGAGCCCGTCCGGTCGCCTGGCCGCGGGTCACTGCTCTCGCAGATGCGGGCAGCCACGTCGCGCCGCGCTGCTGGCCGGAGCGCTGGCTGTGGTCGCCGTGACCGTCGCGGGCTGCGGCGTGGATGGCAGCGGAACTGCCGCGGCTAGCAGCGGTGTGATCGCCGCCGTCGGTGCCGAAAACGAGTACGCCAACGTGCTCGGCCAGGTCGGCGGCAAGTATGTGCACGTCTCGGCCATTCTGGACAACCCCAATAC
>JBAUAR010000642.1:0-2504 GCA_049675875.1 Streptosporangiaceae bacterium | reverse complement strand
GCACTGGCCCGGCAGATCGGCGCGCGCTCGGTCGTGCTGGCGGCCAATCCGGCGCGCCTGCTGCCGCTCGACGTCGGCACACTGTCGTCGGTAGCGCTGATCGGAGCGCTGGCCAGGGACCCCCGGGTGCAAGGCGGCGGCAGCGCGACGGTGTTTCCCCGGCGCGTAGTCTCGCCGCTCGACGGCCTTGCTGCCGCGCTGCCAGACTCGGTGAAGCTGTCATTCGCGATCGGCGCCGACCCGCGAGAGCGGCTCGGACCGGCCGCGGCGCCGCACTGGACCGGTCTGCGAGTGACCTTCCGGGACGCCGGGGGACGCGTCCTGCACGAGAACGCGCTCGCGACCGGCGCCGGGCGCTGGCTGCAGTTGCCGGACGGCGTCGACACGGACACGCTGGCCACCGTGGAGATCTTCGGCAGGCTGACCGCCGAGGTCGAGGGCACGCACCAGCTCGGCGTTCGCGGGACCGGCGATTTCGTGCTGATGGCCGCCGGCCGGATCCTTTTCGACGGCGGGGGAGAGCGAGCGGCGGGGGACGCAGCGAGCACGTTCCTCGCTCCGCCGGATCGCCGGATCGCAGTGCAGCTTACTGCCGGGTCGGTTACCGACGTATCCCTGACGCAGCGCGTCACCCTGCTGCCCGGCTTCCCGGCGGTGTCGCTGTCCCTCTGCTATGCGCCCCCGGTCGCCACCCCCGACGAGCTGCTGGCCGAGGCGGAAGCCGTCGCGAGCGCCGCGGACGTGGCGGTGGTCGTGGTCGGCACCACCGAGGAGGTGGAGTCGGAGGGCTTCGACCGCACGACCCTTCGGCTGCCTGGCCGGCAGGACGAGCTGGTGCGCCGGGTCGCGGCCGCCAACTCGCGGACGGCCGTGGTGGTGACCGCGGGCTCGCCGGTCGAACTCCCGTGGGCCGATGACGTCGCCGCCGTCGTGCTGGCCTGGTTCGGCGGTCAGGAGTGCGGCCACGCGCTGGCCGACGTGCTTCTCGGGACCGTCGAGCCGGGCGGCCGGCTGCCTACGACGTGGCCGGCCCGGGAGTCCGACTGCCCGGTCCTGGACACGACTCCTGACGGCGGTGGCGTGCTGCGCTACGACGAGGGGGTGTTCATCGGCTACCGGGGCTACGAGCGCGCGGCAATCGCGCCCCGGTATCCCTTCGGGCACGGCCTCGGCTACACGACGTGGGCATACGACCAGATCCGCGCAGACGCGCGGCAGGCCACGATTACCGTACGCAACACCGGCTCGCGGGCCGGCCGCGAGGTGGTGCAGGTCTACGCCGGACCCGCCGAGCCCGACCCGGACCGCCCAGCCCGGTGGCTGGCCGGATTCGCCGCTGTCACCGCCGGACCCGGCGAGAGCCGCACCGTCACCATCGAGCTACCAGAGCGCACCTTCCAGCGGTGGGTCGCCCGGCGGACCGGGGGCGGCTGGCAGACCATCCCCGGCGAGTACGTCATCGAGGCCGCCCGCGGCCGCGGGGACATCCGGCTCGCCACCAGCGTCCGGGTCGGCTGACCACAGGTGCTCGCGCCGCTGTTCGCCGCGCTCATCATCGGGCATCCTGGCGGTTACCGGGTGCTGTTCATCATCGGCGGCTGCTGCAGCAGCATTATCGGCGCCATCGCGGTGCTGCCGGTCCGATCGGTCCGCTGACCCGGTGCCGCCGGCGGAGCCGACGTGCGTCGATAGGCTGGCCGAGTGATGGACGACCGCACCGAGGCCTGGCTCGCTCGCCGCGCGTCTCGCTGGCAGGACTGGCGGCAGGACCAGCTGCTCGCGGCGAAGCAGCGGCTTGGCGTCACGATCAGCGTCGTTATCCCGGCCAGGAACGAGCAGCGAACGATCTCCGGTGTGGTCGGCTCGATCGCCGCTGCGCTGGTGACCAGGATTCCGCTGGTGGACGAGCTGATCGTGATGGATTCCGACTCGACGGACGACACCGGCGAGGTAGCCGCGCGGGCGGGCGCCGCCGTATACCGGACGGCCGACGTGCTGCCGCGGGAGGGAAGTTTCCCCGGCAAGGGTGAGGCGCTGTGGAAGTCGCTCCTGGTCAGCAAAGGTGACCTGCTCGTGTTCGTCGACGCCGATCTGACCCGATGGGGTCCGCACTTTGTCACCGGACTGCTCGGGCCGCTGCTGGCCGATGACGATGTGCAGCTGGTAAAGGGCTTCTACACGCGGGTGTGGACCGAGAACGACGGCTCCGCCTCGACCGAGGGCGGCCGGGTGACCGAGCTGGTGGCCCGGCCGCTCATCAGCCTGTGGTGGCCCGAGCTGGCCGGCGTCGTGCAGCCACTGGCGGGGGAGTGGGCCGCGAGGCGCGCGCTGATGGAGTCGCTGTCGATCCCGGTCGGGTACGGCGTGGAGCTGGCGTCGCTGATGGACACGGTGTCGGCCCACGGCCTGGACGCCGTCGCCCAGGTCGACCTGGGCTCCCGCGGGCATCGCCACCAGGCGAACCACGATCTGGCCTTGATGGCCGCCGAGCTGCTGCTAGTCGC
>JBAUAR010000641.1:0-13129 GCA_049675875.1 Streptosporangiaceae bacterium | reverse complement strand
GCACTGCGCAGCGACACCCCGAGGAAGGCCATCAGCCAGCACATCGCCACGCCCAGCGCCAGCACCAGACCGAACGCGCCGACGGCGCCCGCGCCGCCGCCGTGAAACCGGAACCCCAGCGCGGCCGCCACCCCGACAGTGATCAGGCACATCCATGCGGTCCGGGCGATATCCGCGGTGACCCGGCCGGCCACCACGGCCGAGCGAGCCATCGGCAGCGACCGGAAGCGGTCGATGAGCCCGCGCTGAAAGTCCGCGTTCAGCCCGATCGCCGTCTGCGTGGTGCCGAATCCGATGCCCTGCACGAGCAGGCCGGGCAGCACGAACTCCAGGTAGCCCGTGGTCGAGCCGGAGATCGCGCCACCGAACACGAACACGAACAGAAGCAGGAACATCAGCGGCTGGACCGTGATGCCGATCAGCTGCTCCGGATCGGACAGCACGTGCAGCAGGTTGCGCCGGGCCATGACCCCGGTCTGCGCAAAGACCGTCACCGGCTCGCTCCTTCCGTCGTCCCCAGGCGTCGTGGAGCTGCCGCCGCTGCGGCCGCCCCGGTAATCGCCAGAAATGCCTCGTCCAGGCTCGGCAGCCGGACCACGAAGTGCCGCACCGGTATGCCCGCGACGTCCAGGTTCCTTGCGGCCGTGGCCACCAGCTCGTCGTCGGGTACCCGTACCGTCAGCAAGTCCGCGGCCACCGCCGCAGGGCCTGCCCCGGCCAGGCCGGCCAGCACCGCCGCAGCGCCGCCGACGTCGGCCGGGTGCAGCGGCCGCACTTCCAGCACCTGGCCACCGACGAGGCCCTTCAGCTCGGCCGGCGTGCCCTCCGCGACGGTCCGGCCGTGGTCGATGACCATGATCCGGCCGGCCAGCCGGTCGGCCTCCTCCAGGTACTGGGTCGTCAGCAGCACCGTGGTGCCATCCGCAGCAAGGGCTCTGATCGTGTCCCAGAGCTCGTTCCGGCTGGCCAGGTCGAGCCCGGTCGTCGGCTCGTCCAGGAACAGCACCGCGGGCCGGCCGACGAGGCTGGCCGCCAGGTCGAGGCGCCGGCGCATGCCGCCGGAGTAGTCCTTCACCTTCATCCCGGCCACGTCGGAAAGTCCGAACGCCGCCAGCAGCTCGGCGCTGCGAGCCCGCGCCGCGCGCGGCCGCAGGCCGAGCAGCCTGCCGACTAGGTAGAGGTTCTCGCGCGCCGAGATGAGATCGTCGACCGCCGCGTACTGGCCAGTCAGCCCGATGACCTCGCGGACGCGCTGGGGCTGCGCTACGACGTCCCGGCCCAGCACGAACGCCCGTCCCGAGTCGGGCGCGAGCAGCGTGGTGAGGATCCGGACCAGCGTCGTCTTGCCCGCGCCGTTCCGGCCGAGCAGTCCGTAGATGGCACCGGCCGGCACCTCGAGCGTGAGCTGGTCAAGCACCCGCGCGCGGCCGAAGCTCTTGTCCAGCCGCTCGGTGCGAATGGCAGGTTCGATCGGCACGATGTCACCCCGTTCCCCTCGTCTTCGCGCTGGCGGGGCGGCGGCGAGCCGGTCACCCGCGGTGCGCTATCATCATTCGAGAATCAAGAATCTTTATAATCGAGACAACGTGAACAAGATATGTCGCGAGTCACCGTGCTGTCAACAGCGCCGCGGACAGATAGCGTGATCGGATGAGCAGCGCGCACTCGGGCGCGCGGCAGGAGCTGATCAGCCAGGCCGCGCTCGCGGCCAGGCTGCACCAGAATGCGTACGACCGGTTCGAGGACGCGGCGGCGGAGCATTTCGGCGTCAACCGGACAGCGATGCGCTGCATGGATGTGCTCGAGCGGGCAGGCCGGCTCACCGCCGGTGAGATCGCGCGGCAGACCGGGCTGACCAGTGGCGCCGTCACGGCGCTGCTGGACCGGCTCGAGCGGGCGGGTTATGTGCGCCGGCTGCGCGACGTGACCGACCGGCGGCGGATCCTGGTCGAGCTGACCGAGCTGGCGTGGCAGGGCGCCGCCGAGATCTACGGGCCGTTCGCCGAGGCGCTGTCGGAGTACGACAAGTACTCCGACGTCGAACTGCGGCTGATCACGCGCTATATCGAGCGGGGCAGCGAGCTGCTGGCTGAGCAAGCCACCAGAATCGAGAGCCTGCCGCGCCGAGGCGGTCCGAAAGCGGCGAAGGGCACGGCGGGCTAGCCGCCGACGCCGCGGATGGCTCGCCGGCCGGTCACGCACGGCCGCCTCACCGGCCGGGCCGTAGGCTGGCTGGCGTGTTCCGGCTCTACGACACGCGGCTGCGCGCCGTCACCGACATCCAGCTCGCCCGGCCTGGCCAGCTCCGGATGTACTCGTGCGGTCCGACGGTTTACCGGCCCGCGCATCTCGGCAACCTCCGCGCGTACCTGCTACCGGACCTGATCCGCCGGAACGCCGAGCGGCACCGGCTGTCCGTCGTCGTCTGCCAGAACATCACCGACGTGGGCCACCTGGTCGACGACGATGACAGCGACCCCGGCGGCGAGGACAAGATCCTGGCCGAGGCGACGGCCACGGGGACTACCGCCCAGCAGCTAGCGCGCCGCCACGAAGAGGCGTTCCGGGCCGACTGCGCGGCGCTGAACATGCTGCCACCCGACTTCGCGCCGCGCGCGTCGGAGTCGATCGGGCTGATGATCGACATGATCGGCAGCCTGATCGCGGCGGGGCACGCCTACCCGGTCGAGGGCGGGTCGGTGTACTTCGACGCGCGCAGCTTCGCCGACTACGGCGCGATCTCCGGCAACCGGCTCGACTCGCTTCGGCCTGGCTACCGATCCGAGGGCGAGGTCGACGCCCGCAAGCGGTTCCACGCCGACTGGGCGCTGTGGAAGGAAGCGCCGGCCGGCCGCGAGCTGACCTGGCCGTCGCCATGGGGCACCGGGTTCCCCGGCTGGCACACCGAGTGCTCGGCGATGTCCCTGGAGTTCCTCGGTACGGTGATCGACATTCACACCGGTGGCATCGACCTGCGCTTCCCTCATCACGAGGACGAGCGGGCGCAGTCGAACTCGGTGACCGGCAGCGAGGTCGTGCGGCACTGGGTGCACTGCGAGCACCTGCTGTTCGAGGGCCGGAAGATGGCCAAGTCGACCGGCAACGCGGTACTGCTGGCCGACCTGGCCGCCGGTGGACTCGATCCGCTCGCGGCCCGGCTGGCGTTCCTTGAACACCGGTACCGGCAGCAGCTGAACCTGACCTGGGACACCCTGATAGCCGCGGACGGCACCGTGCGGCGGTGGCGCGAGCTGGTCGCGGACTGGGCGGACGAACCGAGCCGGCCCATGTGCGCGGACTACTGGACGCGAATCAGCGCTGCGCTCGACGACGACCTGGACACGCCGGTGGCGCTGCGCACGCTGCGCACGCTGGCAGCGGACCCCGAGATTCCGGCCGGGTCCAAGTTCGAGACGTTCGCTAGCGCCGACCGGGTGCTCGGTCTCGATCTGGTCCGCTTGGTCGGCAGGCCCCGCCCGGCCGTCGCCACGCTGCCAGCCGGGGCGGAGCAGAAGCTCGCCGAACGAGCCGCAGCCCGCGAGCGCCAGGACTTCGGCGCGTCGGACCGACTGCGGGCCGAACTGGCCGAGCTGGGCGTCAGCGTGGCCGACACCCCCGACGGGCAGGCCTGGACGGTGTCGGCCGCCCGGCCGTGACGGCCGGATTCGGTGCGCAACGGATCGTCATATTGCCGGATGCCGACGCAACAGATCGCCACCCACGCGCATGAGGCGCGAGTGCCGTCTGTGACTCGCGCCCCCTAGGCTGAAGCTAGGAAGATCATCCGTACTCGATCGCACTCAGCTGCCGAACGGGAGCGCCCGATTATGACGCACACCTCGCGACCGGCCACCCGAGCGCGCACCTACCTCATGTGCCCGCCCGAGTACTTCGCGGTGGAATACGCCATCAACCCGTGGATGAACCCGGACGAACCAGTCGATGTTGCGTTGGCGATGGACCAGTGGCGGCGGCTGCGTGCCGTCTTCACCGCTCTCGGCCACACGGTGCACACGATCCCTGCGCTGCCGGGCCTGCCCGACATGGTGTTTGCCGCCAACGGCGCAACCGTGATCGACGGCAAAGTGCTCGGCTCGCGGTTCCGGTACCCCGAGCGCCAGCCCGAGGCCGCCGCCTATCTCCGCTGGTTCCGCGAGCACGGCTATGGCCGGGTCAACGGTGCAGTCCGGGAGTCCGTGGCCGTGAACGAGGGTGAGGGCGACATCGTGTTCGCCGGCCGGGCCGTGCTGGCCGGACACGGCTTCCGCACCAACGAGGCGATCGTGCCCGAGCTGGCCGACCTGTTCGGCCTGCCGGTCGTCAGCCTCCGCCTGGTGGATCCCCGGTTCTATCACCTCGACACGGCGCTCATGGTGCTGTCGGAAGACGTCGCGGCGTACTACCCCGCCGCGTTCGACGACGCCAGCCGCGCGGCGCTCGCCGGGTACTTCGCCGAGCTGATCGAGGCCAAGGACGAGGATGCCGAGGTGCTCGGGCTGAACGCGGTCAGCGACGGCCAGCACGTCGTGCTGCCGGAGCGGGCGTCCGGCCTGGCGGCACAGCTGGCCGCCGCGGGCTTTACCCCCATGGGGGTAGACATGTCCGAGCTGCTGAAGGCCGGCGGCGGACCGAAGTGCTGCACGCTGGAACTGAGGTAGCCAGGCGCACCCGACAACCCCGAGGAGGCGAGTTATGGCAGGCACCGCCGGTCCGCGAGCGGCCGAGCTGCGCGCGCAGGCCGATGCCCACAGCGCTCACAACTACCACCCGCTGCCCGTGGTGATCGCCGAGGCTGAAGGGTCGTGGGTCACCGACGTTGACGGCATCCGGTACCTCGACATGCTGGCCGCGTACTCGGCCATCAACTTCGGCCATCGCCACCCGCGCCTGGTCGCTGCGGCAGAGCGGCAGCTCGACCGGGTCACCCTGGTCAGCCGCGCCTTCGAGCACGATCAGTTCGGCCCGTTCTGCGCCGAGCTCGCCGAGCTGGCGGGCATGGAGATGGTGCTGCCCATGAACACCGGCGCGGAGGCGGTCGAGACCGCGATCAAGACCGCGCGCAAGTGGGGCTACCAGGTCAAGGGGGTACCCGAGGGCGAGGCGGTGATCGTCGTCTTCGATGGCAACTTCCACGGCCGGACCACAACGATCGTCAGCTTCTCCACCGATCCGGAGGCCAGGGACGGGTTCGGCCCGTACACCCCCGGTTTCCGGATCGTGCCTTATGGCGATCTCACGGCGCTCGCTGCGGCGCTCGACGAGAACGTGGTCGCGGTGCTCGCCGAGCCGATCCAGGGCGAGGCAGGCGTGCTGATCCCGCCGCCCGGCTTTCTCGTTGGCGTGCGCGAGCTGTGCACGGCGCACGGCGTGCTGTTCATCGCCGATGAGATCCAGTCCGGCCTGGGCCGGACCGGCACCACGTTCGCCTGCGAGCACGAGGACGTGGTGCCCGATATGTACGTCCTGGGCAAGGCGCTCGGGGGTGGCATCGTGCCGATCTCGGCCGTCGTGTCGTCGGCCGAGATACTGACCGTGTTCCGGCCGGGTCAGCACGGCTCCACCTTCGGCGGCAACCCGCTGGCCTGCGCGATCGCCCGCGAGGTCATCGCCATGCTGGCCACCGGCGAGTACCAGGAGCGGTCCGCGAAGCTGGGCGCCCACCTGCACAACCGGCTGCGTGACCTGCCCGGCAGCCAGGTCAGCGAGATCCGTTGCCGCGGGCTGTGGGCGGGTGTCGACTTCACCCGGCTGTCCGGCCGCAAGGTTTGCGAGCGGCTGGCCGAGCGGCGTGTGCTGGCCAAGGACACCCACGGCTCGACGATCAGGCTGGCGCCGCCGCTGGTCATCAGCGAGGAGGACCTGGACTGGGCCATCGACCAGCTCGAGGCCGTGGTCCGATAGTTCCGCCACGAGGGGAACGCGGCTAGCGTCGGCTCATCTCGTTCGTCGGTACCAGGCCGTCGGCCGAGGTTCATGGTGGCCGTGCAAGTCGTCTTCGAAACGCACTCGATCACGCTGGACAACGAGGCCGGGATCGCGACCGGCTGGCTGCCCGGCGAGCTCTCGGCCGCCGGCCGGGAGCTGGCCGCCGCGCTCGGCCGCCGGCGCGTCACGGACGGGGTCGTTGCGGTGTTCTGCTCGGACCTGGCGCGGGCCGTGCAGACCGCCGCCATCGCCTTCGAGGGGACCGGCATCCCCGTGCTGCTGGACTGGCGGCTGCGCGAGTGTGACTACGGCTCGCGCAACGGGTCCCCCGCTGCCGAGCTGCACGCGGACCGGGCAGAGTACCTGGACCGGCCGTACCCGGGCGGCGAGAGCTGGCGGCAGGCGACGGACCGGGTCGGCCGGTTCGTTGCCGACCTGCGCGTCGTCAGCGTCGCACGGCGCTGGTCGGGGCGGCGCGTGCTCGTGATCGGCCACGTCGCCACCCGGTGGGGGCTGGAGATCGCGCTGCTCGGCACGCCGCTCGAAGAGCTTCCCGGCCGCGATTTCGGCTGGCAGCCGGGCTGGGAGTATCTCGTTCCCTGATCCTCGACCCGACTGACCTCCGGCGGCGCACCGCCGCGCCGGACCGGCCGCGGTCGGACGGGATCGGCGTCGTCTGGGTCTAGCCAGCTCCTGCCGCCGCGCTGCGAATGGCGTCGAGCAGGCCTCGCCGGTGTGCGGTGGCGGCGGCCTCGCCGCGACTCGACGCGCCGAGCTTGGCCAGGATGCTCGACACGTGCACGCTGACGGTCTTGGCCGAGATGAACAGCTCTGCCGCGATCGCAGCGTTGCTCGCCCCGTCCGCGACCAGACGCAGCACCTCGCTCTCGCGCGGCGTCAGGCCCGGTGCGGCCGGTTCTGCCGCCGCGGGCTCGCCGGGCAGCGCGATCCTCGCCCGTCGCGCTAGCTCGGTGACGGCTGCGAGCAGCCGGTTCGCACCCAGCTCACGCGCTATCCCGGCGGCGCGGCAGAGCGGCGGCGTCGCAGCGGCCCGGCCGGACGAGCCTGCCAGGGCCGTCTCCGCGACCCGGTACAGGGCATAACCCAGCGGCAGCGGCTCGCCGAGCTCGTCCCAGGCGGCAACCGCGGCCGACCAGAGCCTCCCGCTGTCGGATACCGGGCCGTCAGCCCGGCCGATCTCCGCCTGAAACGTGAGCTGAAGCGCCGCCTGCGCCGGCCCGTTGAGCTCCAGCTTGGCAGCCAGTTCCCGAGCCGTCGCCAGCACGCCGGATGCGAGCTTGGCGTCCCCGGCATTCCTCGCCCCGGCTGGTCGCGCCAGCACGTCGGCGGCGACCTCGGCCACGGCTCGCAGCAGCGGCCAGGAGTACCGGGGGGTTGGCTGCAGGTCATGCGCCGTGAGCGTGTCCCGCGCGACGGACAGAGCCTCGCCGAGCTGATCGCGGGCGGCAGCGAGCTCGATCTGAAGCTGGAGACTGGGCAGGTGACTCTGGGTCCGGTAGTGGGTTCCGGCCAGCAGGTCGCGGGCCCGGCCGAGATTGCTTGCTGCGCGGGACAGGTCACCGCGAGCCAGCGCCAGCGCACCCGCGAGCTGCCAGAGTGAGCTCCGGTGCGCACCCGTCGACGGCGCGGCGATGGCGCCGGTGAGGACCTCGTCCGCATCGTCCCAGTTGCCAGCCGAAATCAGCGGCTCGGCGACATTGACCGCCAGGATGGCGCCCGACGTCCGGGACAGCCCGTACCGGGCCGCCTCGGTGAGACCAGTGCGGGCCACGTCGGCGGCCTGCAGGTGCCGGCCCATCCCCTCGAGCACGTGCGATTCGTTGATCGCGGCCCGCACCAGCACGCTGCAATCCCGGGCCTCCTCGGCGGCGGCGCGGGCCTCCGCGAGCAGGCCGAGCGCGTCCGGGCCAGCGGTCCACACCCCGCCCTCTGACGCCAGCACCGCGAGCGTCAGCAGAGCCTCCGCCTGCGTTCGCGGCTCGTTCTCCGCGCGCGCGATCACGAGCGCCTCCGCGGCAGTCGCCTCCGCCTGGCCGTCCGCGTTCTGCTTGTACAGCAGCGCCAGGCTGGCCAGGATCCGGGCCCGGACGGCCTCGTGCCGGCCGTCGCTCACCAGCCGCAGGGCTTCCACCAGGTCGTCGCTGCTCACGGCGAGGCTGCCCTGCGCCGCCAGCGACGCACGCTGGTCGAGCAGGATGGCGGCCCTGGCCGGATCGGCCTCCGCGTCCACCTCGCGGAGCGCGGCGGTCGCGAATGCTACGCCGCGCTCGGATTCCCCGTTCCACTCCGCCACTTCGGCGGCCTTCGCCAGCACGCTCACATGGTCGGCCCCGATGCGCTGCGCGGCGTCCGGTACCCGGTCCCACAGCTCCAGCACGCGCGTGAGCAGACCGAGTTGCTCGGAGTACGCCAGGGCCATGCCGGCTCCCCCGGCTGCCTGCCAGCCAGCAATCAGTGCCCAGGTCAGGTCGTGCGCGGAATACCAGTGCTGCGCGAGCGAGATCCGCGCGCGGCCCGCAGGCACCAGCGCCGGATCAGCCGCGATCGCCTCCGCATACCGCGCGTGCAGCCGGCCGTGCTCGCCTGGCAGCAGTTCGGAGTGCACGACCTCGCGAATCAGCGCGTGCCGGAACCGGTACCCATCGGCGTCGGCGAGCAGCACGTTGGCGGCCACCGCGGGCCGCAGCGCACGGGACAGCTCATGGTCGTCGAGACCGCTCACCGCGGCCAGTAGCGCGTGCCCGACTCCGGCATCGCTAGCCGAGGCGACCCGGAGCAGCTCGCCCGTCTCTTCGGGCAACCGCTGCACGCTGGCCAGCATCAGGTCGCGCAGCGACGCCGGCACCTCGGCCTCGCCGCCGAGCAGATGCTCGACGAACAGCGGGTTGCCCTCGCTCCGCCGGAACACGGCGTCCACCAGCGTTTCGGTGGGCTCGTGCCCCAGGATGGCCGCCATCTGCTCGGCAGCCTTCGGCCGGGTCAGCCTGGGCAGCTCGGTCCGCTCGACCCAGCTGATGCGATCAAGCTCAGCCAGCAGCGGGCGCAGCGGGTGCGTCCTGGTCAGTTCATCCGACCGGAATGTCACGACGATGAGCAGCCCGCGCAGGTCAGGCAGGTTCCCGATGAGGAAGGTGAGCAGATCCCTGGTGGACCGGTCCGCCCAGTGCGCGTCCTCGATGATCAGGACCACCGGGGTGGCCTGGGCCAGCCGCTCAAGCAGCCCCAGCACCTGCTCGAAGAGCCTGGCCCTCGCCTCTCCCCGGTAGGCCTCGTCGGACTGGCCAGCCGGATCGGCCAGCTCGGGTAGCAGCCGGCCGAGCTCGCTAGCTGGCCGGCCAGTCAGCAGCGAGCGAACGCCCTCGCCGCCGAGCTCGCGGGTGAGCTGCCGGAGCACCGCGGTGAACGGCGCGAACGGCAGCCCGGCGGGCCCGAGTTCCAGACAGCCGCCGGTGAGGGTGCGGGCGCGGCCGTCCAGCCGGTCAGCGAACTCTGTGATCAGGCGGGTCTTGCCGACGCCGGTCTCACCGCCGAGCAGCACCGCGGCCGGTTCACCGCGCGTGACAGCGTCGAGACTTCGGTTCAGCCCCGCCAGCTCAGCGTCGCGGCCGACCACCGTGGGGCTGACGCGGCAAGCAGGCACGTACTCCAGGATGCCAGCAGCCAGTAATTGCGCCAGCCCGCGCGGAGTCCTGGCGATCGACTCGTACTGCACCGGTTACCGCCGGCTGTTCGCCAGCGGACGGTGCGGATCATCGGACTGGGCCGGCACGACGGTGCACACGCCATCGGGCCAGACCAGCTCAATCTGCCGGTACCGGCGACCGCCGAGGGACCGGATCAGCCGGCTCGCGCGCTGCCCCAGCGTGCCACTGGTTACCGGAGCATAGGATGCGCTCGCGGCCGTGGCCAGCGTGCCCGCCGCCGCTGCGCGGCGCAGGTCCGCGATCTTTTGCGCGGCGAGAGCCTGGGTCAGGTGGGGGTTCATGGCGTCCTCCTCGTATGCGGACCCACTGCGGTGTCCGTAGTACTGAGATTCGCGGTAAGGCCCCCTGCTGCGGATCGGCAGCAATCCCTATTTCCGGCCCGTCGTCGCCTTACCTGGGGCGCCAGCCCGGCGTGCGACTACGGACGGCACCCTGAGAGCGGCCCTGCTAGCACCCTGCCGCCCATCCGGGCGACCGGCGCTCACCCCTTGCGTTCCCCGCGGGGCCGTGACCAACGCGCGAACGCGTAAACGGCGCCGGCGGCCGCACAGACCGCGCCACCGTAGAGGAACCACATCCCGGCCGCCGTGGCCGTCACGATCACGCTGCCGCCAGCCGACGTGCTGGTCAGCAGCAGGGTCACGATGAACCAGGCCACCGCCGGGAAGACGCCGCCCAGCGCGGTGCGCATGCCTCGCGACCCCAGCACGCAGCTGGCCAGGATGACCGCGTCGAACAGGATAGCGACCAGTGGGCCAGGGCCGCGGCTGAACTGGAAGGCGCCGATGAGCGCCTGCAGGCCTCCGAGCAGCACCAGCATGACGTAGGCGCCCGCAGTGACGGCCGTCGAGCCGCCCGCTGGAGCCGGCCGTCCGGGCATGCGAGCCGGGCCGCGGGAGCTGGTGCGCCGACTGCTGTTCACGTTCCGAAGGCTAGCCGAGCCCCGTCAGCAGCCAGCCGGGACCGGCTAGCCGAGGCCGGCAAACAGGTCTGTCTCCCGGCCGCCCGGCCCGTCGCCGGTGCCACCCGGCCCCGCCAGCAGCGTGTAGTACTCGGTGCCGAGGGCCCTGCGGCCAACCAGATCGGAGAGCGCGAAAAAGGGACTGTCCACCGCAATCTGGGTGGCGTGCGCGTGCATCGCGGCGACCTTGGCAGCCAGGTAGTCCGGCGCGTCGATCTGGGTCGTGACATTCGCATCGTCGGTGCCGAAGGGCAGCGCGTCCACCGAGTCCACCCGGCTGAAACTGACCCCGCCGAGCTGACCGCCGCCGGAGTCATCCGCCAGCAGCGCCATGGCCTCGGCGAGCACCGACCGGGGCACGGCAGTGGCATAGAGCTTGCTCACCAGGCCGTCGGCCAGCTCGAATGCCCGGCGCGACACCCGGTGTGCCTGAATGTGATCGGGGTGGCCATAGAAGCCGCGAGCGTCGTAGCTGACCAGTACCTGCGGACGGACCTCGGTGATCACCGCAAGCAGCTCGCGCGCCGCCTCGTCCACGTCGGCCAGCCAGAAGCAGCCGGGCAGTTCGTTCGCGGGGGTGCCCATCATACCGGAGTCGCGCCAGCGGCCCGCCCCGCCGAGGAACCGGTGGTCGGTCACGCCGAGCGCCTGGCAGGCCGCTGCCAGTTCACCGATCCGATACCTGCCGAGGCCGCCCGCACGGTCGAAGGCCAGCTGCGCGAGCTCGGCCGGGATGACCTCGCCCAGCTCGCCCAGGGTGCAGGTGACCAGCGTCACGCCGGTTCCCTCGGCCGCGTACTTGGCCATGGTCGCCCCGGTCTCGATGGACTCGTCGTCGGGGTGGGCGTGCACGAACAGCAGCCGCGGCTCGCCGGAATGGCTCACTCGCGGGAGCCTACCGCTGGGGCTGCGGCCAGCCAGCTGGCAGGATCGGGGGGTGACTACGTCGTTCCCAAGGCAGTCCGCCCGTACCAAGGGATTCACGCTCGGCGCGCCGCGTTCCTTCCTGATCACGCCTGATGGTCGAACCGTGCTGTTCCTGCGATCGCAGAGCGGAACGGACCCGGTCACCTGCCTATGGGCGCTGGATGTCGATTCCGGCCGGGAGCGGCTGATCGCCGATCCGGCGCAGCTCGACACCGTCAGCGCCGCCGACGACCTGGTCGAGAAGGCCCGCCGGGAGCGGGTACGGGAGCAGGCCGAGGGCATCGTCTCGTTCGCGACCGACCTGGACTGCACGGTCGCCACATTCGCCCTGGGTGGCGTCGTCTACGTGGCCGACCTGCGGGCAGCCACGGGCGCCGTGCGCCAGCTCGGCACCCGCACGCCAGCCGCGGACCCGCGTCCCGGCCCGGACGGCCGGCTCGTCGCGTACGTGAGTCACGGCGCTCTTCGGCTGCACGACCTCGCCACCGGGGCGGACCGCGCGCTGGCCGACCCGGCGGGCGCGGACGGCATCAGCTTCGGGCTCGCGGAGTTCGTGGCCGCCGAGGAGATGGGCCGGACCCGCGGCTACTGGTGGGCCCCGGACGGGTCGGCCCTCCTGGTCGCGCGCGTAGACGAGACCCCGGTCCAGTACTGGCACATCGCCGACCCGGCCAACCCGGCCGGCCAGCCGAGGGCCGTCCGCTACCCGGCAGCCGGCACCCCGAACGCCCGGGTTTCGCTCTTCGTGGCCACCCTGGACGGCGCGCTCACGGAGGTGACGTGGGACACCCGCGCGCTCCCCTACCTCGTGACGGCGCGCTGGGAACGGGGTGGTGACGGGCACCCGCTGCTCGTGGTGCTGAGCCGCGACCAGAAGGACATGCGTGTCCTCGCGATCGAGCCAGCCTCGGGTGCGACCAGCTTGGTCCGCGCCGACACCGATCCGGCCTGGGTGGACATCGTCCCCGGCGTTCCCGCGACAACCGCCGATGGCCGCATCGTCTGGACGGCCGACGTCGGCGGCGCGAAGCGACTTGTCCTGGGCACGGCGGCACAGCACGCGGCCGGGTCCGCAGAACTGGTTACCCCAGCAGACGTCAACGTGCAGGAGGTGCTGGCGGTCGACGGGGACACGGTCCTGTTCGGCGTGACCGCCGAGGATCCCGCGTCGGCATCCGTCTGGAGTGCCGGGCCTGGCGGCCTGCGCCGGGTCAGTCCGGCCG
The DNA here is from genome assembly GCA_049675875.1 of Streptosporangiaceae bacterium. Lineage (GTDB taxonomy): Bacteria > Actinomycetota > Actinomycetes > Streptosporangiales > Streptosporangiaceae > JAJYUU01. The sequence continues at coordinate 368 of JBAUAR010000641.1, read as the reverse complement.
GCGGTGTGCACGGCGGCACCCTGGCGGGCGGCACGCTGCTGCTGACCAGCCGTACGCTGGACGCCGCCGATGCGGTCGTCAGCGTGCTGCGGCCCGGCGTCGCGAGCACCGCGGACGGCGCGTCGGTTCCGCAGCTGGCCCGGATCGGCTCGCTGGCGGAGACGCCGAACCTGCCCCCGCCGAGGCCGCGGCTGACCTGGTCGGCCGGCCCCAGCCGAGTGCGCACGGCCATCGTCCTGCCGTCCTGGCACGAGCCTGGCTCCGGGGTGCTACCGGTGCTGTGCGACCCCTATGGCGGCCCGCATGGCAAGCGGGTTGTGGCCGCCGCGTCGGGCTATCTCGCCCCGCAGTGGTTCGCCGAGCAGGGC
>JBAUAR010000640.1:0-3400 GCA_049675875.1 Streptosporangiaceae bacterium | reverse complement strand
TTTGCCGCCATCGTTGCGCCAGCTTTGCCGGCCGGGATTAGCCAGCACGCGGGCCGTTCCCCTCACGACGGGTCAGCCAACCGTCCGGCTCCGCCCGCGGAATTCGGCCACCACGTCAGTCCCGTGCCGGACGGTCACGTCATAGATGCCACTGCGCCCGAAGCGGGTGCGCTCCTGCGCGGTGGCCACCAGGATGTCTCCCTCGCGGGCCGGGGTGACGAAGCTGATGTCGGCTCCCGCCGCGAGCGTGACCGGGCCCTCGCTGTTGCACGCGCAGGCGAAGGCTGTGTCGGCGAGCATGAAAACGTAGCCGCCGTGGCAGATCGAGTGGCCGTTCAGCATCTGCATGGCCACTCGCATCTGCACCACCGCGGTGCCCGGGCCGAGGTGCACCAGCTCCATGCCGAGCCCGCGGGAAGCCTGGTCGGCGGCGAACATCGCGGCCGCCGGGCCGCGGGCTACTTCGTGCACTCCCGCATGCTATGACCTGGGATGGCGTTGCCGCGCGTTACTGTGCTGATCATGCTCAGTTACCGGCAGCCCGGCCTCGTGCTCACCGATCGCGTCTTCGCCGTCCCGCTCGATCACGCCCGGCCCCAGGGCGAGCAGATCGAGGTGTTCGCCCGCGAGGTCGTCGCGGCTCGGAGCGAGTCCGCGGACCTGCCGTGGCTGGTGTTCTTTCAGGGCGGGCCCGGCTTCGCTGCACTGCGGCCAGTCGGGCGCGAGTCCTGGCTGGACCGGGCGCTGGCGGACTACCGGGTGCTGCTGCTCGATCAGCGCGGCACCGGCCGGTCGACGCCCGCGACCAGGCAGACTCTGGCGCAGCTGGGCACTGCCGCGGCGCAGGCAGACTACCTGGCGCAGTTCCGCGCAGACTCGATCGTCGCTGACGCCGAGCTGATCCGGCAGCAGGTCACCGGCGGGGCGCCGTGGAGCGTACTCGGCCAGAGCTTCGGCGGGTTCTGTGCGGTGAGCTACTTGTCGACGGCGCCCGGCGGGCTCCGCGAGGCGCTCATCACCGGCGGCCTGCCCGGTCTCGCGGTGGACGCGGACGACGTTTACCGGCTGACGTACGCCACAGTCGCGGCGAAGAACCACGCGCACTACGCGCGCTATCCGCAGGACGTGGCCAGGGCCAGGCGGATTGCGCAGGCCCTCGCCGACAGTCCCGCGCGGCTGCCCGGCGGCGGCACGCTCACCGTCGAGCGATTCCAGGCAGTCGGGCAGGTACTGGGCAGCAGTACCGGCAGCCACCAGCTGCACTACCTGCTCGAGGATGCGTTCGCCGGGCCGGAACTCACCGACGACTTCCTCTACCGGGCGGAGGAACTGCTTCGCTACGGGTCGGCGCCGCTGTACGCGCTGCTGCACGAGCAGTGCTACGCCCGAGGCCCGGCGACTCGGTGGGCGGCGCACCGGGTGCGCACCGAATTCAGCGAGTTCGACGCGCTCGCTGCGCTCAGCCGCGATGCCCCGGTCCTGTTCACCGGGGAGATGGTTTACCCATGGGTGCTCGAGCACGACCCGGCGCTGCGCCCGCTTGCAGCAGCGGGCGAGCTGCTCGCGCAGCGGGCCGACTGGCCTGCGCTGTATGACGCCGCCCAGCTCGCGCGCACCGATATCCCGGTGGCCGCGGCTGTCTACGCCGACGACATGTACGTGCCCGCCGAGTTGTCGCTGCAGACGGCGGCCGCCATCCGGGGATTGCGCGCGTGGATCACCAACGAGTACGAGCACGACGGACTGCGCGTCAGCAACGGCGCCGTGCTCGACCGGCTCATCGCGATGGCGCAGGGGGACGTGTGAGCTTCCCGGCCGGAACGGGCCGCTGGGATGCGCCGGTCGGGTCGGAGCGCCGCCTGCCGGGGCGGCTAGGCTGACCCGGTGATACCGCGCACCTGCCTGTGCTTGATCAGGCGTCAGTCCGGCAGCGGGCCGGAGGTGCTGATCGGGCTCAAGAAGACCGGGTTCGGCGCGGGAAAGTGGGTCGGGCTCGGCGGTCACGTCGAGCCGGGCGAGAAGCCGGTGGCGGCCGCGGTGCGGGAGGTTGCCGAGGAGTCCGGTCTGCTGGTGCCGGCCGACTCGCTGCAGCACATGGCGAGCATCGAGTTCAGGTTCCCGGTCCGGCCCTCCTGGGACCAGGCCACCGACGTATTCGTGACCTCGGTCTACCAGGGTGAGGCCGCCGAGTCAGACGAGGTAATCCCGCGCTGGTTCGCGGCCGACGCGTTGCCGCTGGACCTGATGTGGGATGACGCCCGGTACTGGCTGCCGCTGGTACTGGCGGGCGAGCACATCGACGTGCTGGTCACCTTCGCCGACGATTGCGCGACGGTGGCTTCGATGGAGCCCGACCTGATCACTCGTACGAAATGAGCACCGGCGCCGGGTAGTGCTGGATGGTCTGCGGGGGGTCGAGCATCGGCGTGTCCTTGGCGTAGAAATCCTTCCAGCCGAAGAACACTCCGCCGGGCGCGCCGGCCACCACGGCCCGCCAGGTCTGCCCCTTGGCACCGGGTGATCCCTGGCCGTCCATGTTGATAACGATGGCCAGGTTGTCGTAACTGGTGTCGAGCTGCTGGATGTCCTGGATCATGCTGAGCCGGAACTCGTGCAGCTCCAGCAGCTTCTGCGGCAGGTGGTACTCAGCCGTCAGCGCGGCCAGCCAGCTCGCCACGGCGTTGACCTCAGAGATGCTGACCGAGCCGATCTGCCGCAACGGCAGCTGGCCGGGCTGCAGCTCCCACTCCGGGTCGAGTGCCAGCCCGACATTCGGCAGTTCGAGCAGCGACTGGTACAGCCTGGCCTGTGCGAGGAAGCTCGCCCGACCGGGCTGTAGGTCGAGCGTCACATAGAGGCCGGCCTTGGCTGCGGCCTCGACCCACGGTTGCAGCGAGGCAGCGCTGAAGGCCTGCGAGTAGTTGTCGCCCGGACCCGGTCCGGCGGACGCGACCGTCGCGATGATCTCGAAGGCGGGGACGACGGGCAGGTTGGTGAGCGTGGCGTACTGGGCGGCCACCGCCTTGGCTCTGGCAATGCTCGCCTGCAGATCCTGCTGGCCGAGGGCACCGAGAGCCGGGTATGCGGGCGCGCCGTACAGGGCAACGATCTCGTGACCAGGGAACAGCACCTGGCCACCGCCAGGCAGCTGCGCCCCGGTCTCGGCGACCGCAACCCTGGCCGCCAGCAGGCTAGCCGCGCCGAAGCCGGCCCCGACGCCCAGTACGGTCAGCGGTCTGGCGGCGGCCAGCGCCGTGATGGCGGCCGGATCGGTGCGCGGGTCAGTTCCCGGCATGCTGATGACCTTCGCACCGGCCACCCTCGCGGTGCTGGCGACAGCGAGGGCCAGGGCGGGCGAGGTGAGGGGCGCGGCGGGTACGAGCACCGCCACCCTCCGCAC
>JBAUAR010000639.1:0-13595 GCA_049675875.1 Streptosporangiaceae bacterium | reverse complement strand
CCCCCCCGCAGCCGCATGCCAGGGGTCTACCGGGAGCCGCGGGAGGCAGCGAGATGACCGAGCCGTGGTCATCTGGCGAACTGCCGCCAGGTCAGGGCGCCTGCAGCCCGGTGACGCTGATCGAGGGCTCGACGTTCTGCATCAGCGAGCCCGGCGGCGACGTGGTACCCGACCGGTCGCAGGGTCTGTTCGTTCGCGACACCCGGATGCTGTCGCGCTGGGAGCTGACCATCGACGGCATCGAGCCGCAGCCGCTGTCGGTCCAGCAGCCCGAGCCGTACGGAGCGTCGTTCCTCGGCCGGATGCCGCCGGCAGCGGGGAAGGCGGACAGCACGCTGCTGGTCATCCGCCGCCGCTACGTCGGCGACGGCATGCGCGAGGACATCACCCTGCGCAATACCTCGGCGAGGGCCAGGCGGTTTCGGCTCTCGCTGGCGGCCGAGGCGGACTTCGCCGACTTGTTCGAGGTCAAGGGCCGGTCCAGGCCCAGGACGGCGGCGACCACGGCGATGGCCGACTCTGGCCTGGTGATCACCAGCGGTCGCCGGGAACGTCGCCAGGAGCTGCGGATCAGCGGGGACCATAATCCGTCGGTCACCGACAGCGGACTACTGGAATGGCGGCTGTCGGTGCCTGGCCACTCCGAGCGCACCGTCACCGTCGAGGCGGTACCTGTCGACGATGGCGTTGCCATGCAGCTCAGACATCCGCGCGGGCACGCGATCGAGCGGACGCGGCCTGCCAAGCGGCTGCGCAAGTGGCGGCAGCGCGGCCCCCAGGTCCGCACGACTGACCGGAATCTGGCTGCGGTGCTCAGCCGCAGCGTCGAGGATCTCGGTGCGCTGCGCATCTTTGATCCTGAGCACCCGCGGTGGCCCGTGGTCGCCGCGGGCGCGCCCTGGTTCATGGCGCTGTTCGGCCGCGACTCGCTGCTGACGGCCTGGATGCTGCTGCCCTGGGACCCGGCGCTCGCCCTCGGTACGCTCCGCACCCTCGCCGCGTGGCAGGGCAGTGACTTCGACCCGGCGGCGGAGGAAGAGCCCGGCAAGATCCTGCATGAGGTGCGGTTCGGCCCGGCCGCGTCGTTCGCTCTGGGCGGCCGCGCGGCGTACTACGGCAGCGCCGATGCCACTCCGCTGTTTGTCATGCTGCTGGGCGAGCTGCAACGCTGGGGCGTTAAAGATAACGCGATAGCCGCGCTGCTGCCGCACGCCGACCGCGGTCTGGAGTGGATCGAAAGCTATGGCGATGCCGACGGCGACGGCTTCGTTGAGTACTGCCGCAAAACTAGCCACGGTCTGGCCAACCAGGGCTGGAAGGATTCCTGGGACGGGATCAACTTCGCCGACGGCACCATCGCCGAGCCGCCCATTGCGCTGGCCGAGGTGCAGGCGTACGTCTACGCCGCGTACCGGGCCAGGGCCCAGCTCGCCAGGCACGCCGGCGACCAGCCGGGATCGATGTACTGGCGGAAGAAGGCCAAACAGCTCAAGCGCGACTTCAATGAGCGCTTCTGGCTGCCAGAGCAGGGCTGGTATGCCGTGGGGCTGGACGCGGAGAAGAGGCCGATCGACGCGCTGACTTCGAACATCGGTCACTGCCTGTGGACCGGGATCGCCGACAAGGACAAGGCGGCCGCGGTGGCCAGGCACCTGATGTCGCCGGAGCTGTTCAGCGGCTGGGGCGTCCGCACGCTCGCCACCACGATGGGCGCGTACAACCCCATGAGCTATCACAACGGCTCGGTGTGGCCGCATGACAACGCCATCTGCGCGGCCGGGCTGATGCGGTACGGGTACATCGAACACGCGCAGCGGATCATGGACGCGATCGTCGACGCGGCCGGCTGGTTCGGATACCGGCTGCCGGAGCTGTACTGCGGCTTCGACCGGGCGGACTTCGCCGCGCCGGTACCGTACCCCACGTCGTGCTCACCGCAGGCCTGGGCGGCGGCGGCCCCGCTCCTGCTGCTGCACAGCCTGCTCCAGTTCGCGCCCGACGTGGACGAGGGCCGGCTGTGGTGCGCACCGCAGGTGCCCGACCGGTACCTGCCGCTGCGTGTCAGCGGGCTGCGAGTCGGCAAATCCAGGCTGGCCGTCGACATCGGGCACAACGGCTTCGAGATCACCGGGATCGAGCCGGTGACCATCGAGGTCATCCCCACGCCACGGCCGGCCCGGTCCGGCTAGCCAGGCCGGCGACCGGTCAGCCGGGTTGGCGACCGGTCAGCCGCTTACTTCCTCGACGAACATCCGCGACCCCGGCGGTGCGATCGCGCCGTAGTCAGCGGCGGTTGCCGCGCCCTCGGGCGAGCCGAACGCGGCGTCCATCGTTGCCCGGTCGGCGAAGTACAGCTCCGCGACCCGGTAGTAGGGCAGGTCGCCGCCGTCGAGCGCGAGCGTGAACGTGCCTGTTTCGAACCGCTGCAGGCCCGGCAGCTTGGCAACCAGCGGCGCGTGCACGTCGGCGTACCGCGCGTCGAAGGTGGCCGTGTCGTCGGGGTGGGTGTAAAGCACCACCAGCTTGACCGTCATGGTCCGGGACGCTACCGGTCGCCGAGCTCTGACGTCCAGACGACGACCCTGGTGCGATCGCCGCGGAACAGGTCACGTGCATACTCCACGGGCTGGCCGGTCGCGGCGTAGGCGGTGCGCTCGACCAGCATGAGCGGCGCGCCTTCCTCGACCTCCAGCGCCTCGGCTTCCCGGACGCCCGCGATCACCGGCTCGAGCGATTCCCTGGCCCGGTGCGGCCGCATCCCGTAGCTCGCGGCGAGCAGGTCATACAGCGAGCCGTCGAGTCGGCAGTCCATCAGGTCAGGAAAGAGCTTGGCGGGGAACTGGGAGTGCTCGATGACGATCGGCCGACCGTCGGCCAGCCGGATCCGCCGTACGTCATGGACCGGCTCGCCGTCCGCAAGCTCGAGGGCGGCAGCGGCGGCGGGGCTGGCCGGGATGACCGCCGCCGCGAGCACCCGGGCACCGGCGACCTTGCCATGCCGGCGCAGCTGCTCGGAGAAACCCGCCAGCGTGGTCAGATCCTGCTCCAGCTTTGGTTCCGCCACGAATGTACCGCCGCCGCGGCCGACCGCCCTGGTCACGAGGCCCCGCTGGGCCAGCTCGCCGAGGGCGTGCCGCAGCGTCATCCGGCTCACGCCGAGCCAGGCGGCGAGATCATTCTCGGTAGGGAGCCGGTCGCCGGGGCTCAGCTGCCCGGCGGCTATCGCGTCGGCAAGCCAGTCCTCGATCTGAGCGTGCGCGGTGACGCCGGCCTGCCGCACGATCATTGGCGGCTTCCTGGGCAGGGCGGCTGGCGCGTCCATTCCGGCATCGCGCCCGGAGTGCTGCCGTCGCTGCATGACTCAGTGTCCCTCCGCGGTGAGCTGTCGCCCAGTAAGGCCGACGGCGGGCCGCGAGTAACGCGGCCCGCCGCCGGTGGGATGGGGCGTCGCCTCCCCGGCCCGGCTAGGTCATGGCTGGCCCGGCCGGACACCCCCGACGCCCCATCGCGGGCAAAGGCTCATGGACTTCTCGTGTCGTGTCACGCCGCGCCGCCCGCCGCCGCCGCTTCGTCTGCAGGCACCGTCACCGCGGTGAACTTCTTGCGCCGTCCGGTGATCAGGTAGTACACGGCGCCGACCGCGACGATGAAGATGAACACCGTCCACAGGACCGGCACACCGTTCAGGAAGCCCAGGTGGAAATTGAGCAGCTGGGTGCCGCCGACGACGGTTTGCTTCGGCTCGGGGTTGCTGGCCGCGCGTGGCCAGGCGAAGTTGACCAGCATCGCTCCGCCATACGCCAGCCCCAGGATGTTGACGACTGGTCCCCAGCCGCCGAGCCGGAATGGCGCCCGGGTCTTCGGCCAGCCGCGCAGCCGAGCGATCAGGATGGCGATGTTGCCCAGGAAGTAGCTGAGGTAGATCATCCCGGTCGCGGCGATCGCGATGGTGCCGGCGCCGGAGTATTGCAGGAACGGGACCGCCGCGATAACGGCCACCACCACGCACGCCCACAGGGGCGTGTGCAGCTTGGGCGCCACCCTGGACAGTGCGCCGGAAGCCGGCAGCTGGTTATCACGGGCCATGCCGAAGCAGAGCCGGATGGTGGCGGCCATGATCGACAGGCAGCAGACGAAGATCGCGGCGGACACGACCAGCAGGTAGACGGTCGCGAACGAGGGGGAGAAGTTCGCCTCGATGATCTGCGCCGGGCCGTAGCCGTCCTTGATCGCGGTACCCAGGTTCGGGATCGCCACCAGCGTGCCCAGCAGGAACACGCCGCCGATGATGAACGCGCCGACGACCGAGAACAGCACCGCCTTGGGCGCGGCGCGGCGCGGATCGCGAGTCTCCTCCGACAGCGTGGACGCGGTGTCGAAGCCATAGATCACGAACAGGCTCATGAACATGGCGGCGAGGAACGTGCTCGGCTTGACCGGCAGCCCGCCGCTGTTGGTCACGACGTGGAAGCCCTGGTGGTTGTGGAAGGCCATGAGGACCAGCGCGAACACGAACATGCCGAGGATCTCGAACAGCACGCCGGTGTTATTGATGATCGCCACGAGCCTGACCCCGTAGATGTTCAGCACCGTGATGACCACGAGCGTGATCAGTGCCACGACCAGCTGGGTGTGCAGGCTGCCCGCGTTCAGCGAGTGCCAGCCGAGCCCGTTCAGCGCCGGGATCAGGGCGAGCGGCAGCGTCGCCACCACCGCGGTCACCGTGAGGATGCCAGCGAACAGGTAGATCCAGCCGGTGAACCACGAGTAGCTGCGGACGGCCAGGTACTTGGTCCACTGGAAGACCGACCCCGCGAGCGGGAAGTGGCTGGAGACCTCGGCGAAGTTGAGCGCGATGATGAACTGGCCGAGCGCGACGATCGGCCAGGTCCAGATGAAGACCCCGCCGACGGTGATGAGGCCGAGCGCGAACAGCGTGAAGATGCCGGTCGAGGGCGAGATGTAACTGAAGGCGACCGCGAACGAGCTGAAGGTACCGAGCGACCGCTTGAGTTCCTGGCGGTAGCCGAACTTGGCTAGGTCGGCGGAGTCGCGATCATGGCCGTCGACGTCGTGGCTCGCGGTCACCGCACCTCCCCATCTCGCCGGCGATCTGCCGGACATTTCCGGTGCCAAGGAGCGTAGGGCGTGACGCGATTAACTGTCCAGACTCTTTAAAGGGTAAGTGCGGCACGACGCCTGATTAGTCCGAGAGTTAACCTGACTGTCACGAAAAACAGGCCCATTACCGTCTAGACCTTTACCCGGATCGCCTCGTAGCCTGCCGGTACGGGTGAGTCGGCTGAACCGGGAGAGGACGCGCGGGCAGGGTGGTGCCGAGGGAGCGGGCGGACGTGCTGACCCTGCTTGGCCGGGTGCCGAGCCTGACCCGGCAGCCGCGGCAGGTGACCGCGCTGCCCGGCGGGCTGACGAACCAGAACTTCAAGGTAACGACGCCAGACGGGGCGTTCGTCGCCCGGCTGTTCGCCGACGGCACCGAACTGCTCGCGATCGACCGCGAGCACGAGTACCGGAACTCGGTCATCGCCGCCGCGGCGGGGGTGGGCGCGCCCGTGATCGAGTACCGGCCGGCCGACGGGATGCTCGTGCTCGGCTATCTCGACGGCAGGACGCTGACCAATGCCGATGTCGCCGAGCCGGCGACGCTGGCACGGATCGCGGTCGCGTGCCGGGCGCTGCACGCGGCCGGCCGGTTCGTCTGTGACTTCGACATGTTCGAGGTGCAGGCACGCTACTACGCGACGGCAGCCGCCACCCGGATCGCACTGCCGCCCGGCTACGATGCCCTGCAGCCCGCCTTCGCCGCCGCCCGCGCGGCGCTCGCCGCCAGGGACGAGGGCACCGTGCCGTGCAACAACGATCTGCTCGCCGCGAACTTCATCGACAACGGCGAGCGGATCTGGCTGATCGACTACGAGTACTCCGGCAACAACGATCCCTGCTTCGAGCTCGGCAACATCGCGGGCGAGTGCGGCCTGGACACCGAGGCGGTCGCCGACCTTGTCACCCGCTACTACGGCAGGCCGCGCCGCAGCCGGATCGCCCGGGCCCAGCTGTTCAGCCTGGTGTCCCGGTACGGCTGGACGCTGTGGGGCGCGATCCAGCAGGCCTCGAGCCAGCTCGACTTCGACTTCTGGTCCTGGGCGATGGAGCGCTTCGAGTCGGCAGCCAGCGGCTTCACTAGCGCCACCTTCGACGACCTGCTCACCGACGTAACGGACGAGGACTGACCGATGACGGCGTGCCGATGACCGACTCCGCGACGGCCGAAACGGTGGCCCCCGTGCCGAGCCGGGCTCAGGTCGTGATCATCGGGGGCGGGGTCATCGGCACCAGCGTTGCCTACCATCTGACCACGCTTGGCTGGCAGGACGTGCTGTTGCTGGAGCAGGGCCAGCTATCGTGCGGCACCACCTGGCATGCCGCCGGGCTGGTCGGCCAGCTGCGCGCGTCGGAGGCGGGCACCCGGCTCGTGCAGTACTCCGCCCGGCTGTACGAGCAACTCGAGGCCGAGACGGGCCAGGCTACCGGCTTTCGCAGGTGCGGCGGGCTGACCGTGGCCAGGACGGCCGACCGGATGGAGATGCTGCGCCGGACCGCGGCCACGGCGCAGGCCTATGGCATCGATTGCGAGTTGCTCAGCCCGGCGGCCGCGGCCGCGCGCTACCCGATCATGGGTATCGCCGATCTGCAGGGCGCGATCTGGCTGCCGGGCGATGGCCGGGCGGATCCGGTCGACCTGACGGCGGCGCTGGCCCGTGGCGCCCGGCAGCGTGGCGCGGTCATCCGCGAGCGGGTCCGGGTGACGGGGATTACCACCGACTGCGGCAGGGTGACTGGCGTCCGCACCGATCACGGCGACATCGAGGCCGAGATTGTCGTGAACTGCGCCGGCCAGTGGGCCAAGCAGATCGGCGCGATGGCAGGCGTGACCGTGCCGCTGCACTCGGCTGAGCACTTTTATGTCGTGACGGACCAGTTGGAGGGCGTGCATCCGGACCTGCCGGTGCTGCGGGATCCGGACGGCTACACCTACTTCAAGGAAGAAACCGGCGGGCTGGTGGTCGGCGGCTTCGAGCCGGTTGCCAAGCCGTGGGTATCGCCCGATGCGCTGCCGTACCCGTTCGAATTCCAGCTGCTCGCGGAGGACTGGGAGCACTTCAGCGTGCTGATGGACAGCGCGCTGCACCGCATCCCCGCGCTGGCCGAGACCGGAGTCCGCAAGTTCTACAACGGCCCGGAGAGCTTCACGCCAGACAACCAGTTCATCCTGGGCGAGGCCGCCGGGCTCGGTGGCTTCTTCGTCGCCGCCGGGCTGAACTCGGCCGGCATCGCCTCGGCGGGCGGGATCGGCATGGCCCTCGCTCGATGGATCACCGAGGGCCAGCCGGACATGGACCTGACAACCGTGGATATCCGCAGGTTTGCGGCGTTCAACGGCAACTCGAGCTGGCTGCGCGACAGGGTTGGCGAGGTGCTCGGGCTGCACTACGCCATCGCGTGGCCGAACCGCGAGCTGGAGACCGCCCGGCCGTTTCGCCGGTCCCCGATCTACCACCTGCTGCGCGACGCGAACGCCTGCTTTGGCGCCAAGATGGGCTGGGAGCGGGCCAACTTCTTCGCTCCGCCCGCCGAGCAGCCCGTCGTCGCGTACTCCTGGGGTAAGCAGAACTGGCAGCCCTGGTCGTCGGCCGAGCAACTGGCCGCGCGGCAGCGGGTCGCGGTCTTCGACCAGACCTCGTTCGCAAAGTTTCTGGTCGCCGGGCCCGACGCCGAGGCCGCGTTGCAGTGGCTCTGCACCAACGACGTGGCGGTACCGCCCGGCCGCACGGTGTACACCGGGATGCTCAACGGCCGTGGTACCTACGAGTCGGACCTCACTGTCACCCGGCTGTCGGCGACGGAGTTCCTCTTGGTGGCCAGCGCCGCGGCGGCCGAGCGGGATGCCGACCATATCCGGCGCCAGCTGCCGGACGGCTGCCAGGCCAGCCTGACGGACGTGACGTCGGCGTACGCGGTCTACGGCGTGATGGGCCCGGCGTCCCGGCAACTGCTGAGCAGGCTCACCGGCACCGGCCTGGACGATGGTGCGTTCCCGTTCGGAACCAGCAGGATGGTCGATCTGGGCTATGCCACCGTACGGGCGACGCGGATCACCTATGTCGGGGAGCTCGGCTGGGAGCTGTACGTGCCGGCGGAGTTCGCCGTCGGCGTGTACGGCGACCTCATGGCTGCCGGCGCGGAACTAGGGGTCGCTAACGCGGGCTACTACGCGATCGAGTCGCTCCGGCTGGAGAAGGCCTACCGGGCGTTCGGGCGGGAGCTGACGCCCGACTACAACCCCGTGGAGGCGGGCCTGCTCTTCGCCTGCAAGCTCGACAGCGCCGCCGGGTTCCTCGGCCGCGAGGCGGTCGAAAAGGCCAGGGCGGACGGGCCGCGACGGCGCCTGGTGTCGGTCGTGCTGCACGACCCGGACGCGCTGGCCTGGGGCGGCGAGCTCGTGCTCCGTGACGGTCAGCCGGCCGGCCAGGTCACGTCCGCGGCCTGGGGCGAGTCGGTCGGCGGCACGGTCGGGCTGGCGTACCTGCGCGATCCAGCCGGTGTCCCGGTGACGCAAGGCTTCGTCCGGGAGGGCCAGTATGAGGTCAACGTCGGTGGCCGCCTGGTGCCAGCGACGGTCGGGCTCAAGCCGCCCTACGACCCCGACGGCAGGAACGTCAGGTCCGCCTCAGCACGATGACGGAGGCCGCCGCTCGGGGCCGGACGTTAGTTCGTGCCGGATCGGGCGGCTGGTTCGGAGTCGGTCGCCGGCCGGGCCGACGGCATCCGGTGCCGTGCACGGCGCTCCCGCCGGTAGGTGTCGGCGATGACCCGGGCGTAGCGCAGCCCGTAGGCGACGTTGTGCCCTTTCCTGCTGGTGCCGGACAGTCGTCGGCGCATGACGGTCGGTACCTCGGCCACCCGGTAGCCCTGCAGCAGCGCGCCGATCAGCAGCTCGGAGGTCTGGTACTGGGGCTGGGTCTGGGTCACCGTGCCGGTGAGCCCGGCTCGCATCAGCCGCAGTCCGCTCGAGGTGTCGGTCAGCTGGGTGTGCGTCAGCCAGCTGACCACCCGAGCGAAGAACCGGACGCCTGTGTTGCGCAACAGCGCCTCGGTGTTCTCGGTCTGGCCAAGCTGCCGGGAGCCGATCACGAAGTCGGCGTCGCCGGATTCCAGCAGGCCCACCATGCCTGGCAGGTCGGCCGGGTCCCACTGGCCGTCGCCGTCCAGGGTCGCGATGTACTGCGCGCCGCCCTTGCGGGCGATCCGGTAACCGAGCCGCAGGGCTACCCCGTGGCCTCGATTGGCTCGCAGCGTGCAGACCAGTGCGCCATGCCGCTCGGCGACCTGCGTGGTGTCGTCCGTGCTGCCATCGTCGATCACCAGCAGCGACACCCGGACGTCGGCGATCTGCAGCGGCACCTCGTCGAGCACGGTGCCGATGTTGTCCGCCTCGTTGTACGCGGCGATGACGATGACCAGCGGCTGCAGCTTGAGGTCCGGATGAGCGGCCACGAAGGCTGCCCGCGCCTCCGTGGTGACGGCGGCAGTGTCTGGAGCCTCCCGCAGCCCGTGATAGGTCATGGCCGCTGGCCCCTGTCGCCTCGGCATAAGCGTCGTCTTCTCCCGGTCAGGCCAGCGGTTATAGCGGCCCACAATAACCGCAACTTGGACTCGCCGACATTATTCACGTAGTTTGCGTACCGCCTCGCAGGCGGGCCGAGCTGGTTTCCCGGTTTCAGCCTGCCCGGCCTGGCTGACCGGCGGCCGCGAGTTTCCTGGCTATCCGCTGTGCGGCCGCTGCGGGAATCGTTAGGCGGTGCAGTGCGCTGACCTTACCCAGGATGGTGACGCAGGGTAGCAGGGCACGCTTCTACCGCCCGGATCGAAGTCCCGGCGCTTTCCCGGTAAGCTTAGTCAGCCCCCGGGCTGCGGCCGGGATGTGGTCAGGGCGGTGTTCCCCGCCAGGGTAGGGCGGAGTAGCTCAGTCAGGCAGAGCAAGCGGCTCATAATCGCTGTGTCGCCGGTTCAAGTCCGGCCTCCGCTACGGAACAACGCTGGCATCCGGCGCAATCGGACGTGGCTGGCCGGGTTCCTTCGAACGACGAGAGAAAGGCGCGCCTTGTGGCTGCGACTGACGTGAGGCCCAAGATCACGCTGGCATGCCAGGAATGCAAGCACCGCAACTACATCACGCGGAAGAACCGGCGGAACGATCCAGACCGGCTCGAACTGAGCAAGTACTGCCCGTTCTGCCGCAAGCATCAGCCTCACCGCGAGACTCGGTAGCGGCGGCGGGACCGCGCGCGGCCCGTTGTTCCCGGCCGCCCGGCCCGGCCCTTCGTTGTCGGCTGGTTGTCTGCAGGCTGGAGTCGCATGGCCATCAATCGTGACTACGTCGGTCGCGCGTTCGCCGCGTCCGAGCCGTACGAAGTGTCGCGCATCAAGATCGCGGAGTTCGCCGCGGCGATCGGTGACCCGAATCCGGTGTACCGGGACAGGGCGGCCGCCAGAGCGGCCGGGTATCCGGACGTCATCGCACCGCCCACCTTCGCGATCGTCGTCAGCATGGCCGCCGCGGGCACCGCCATGGCCGATCCCGGGCTCGGCCTGAACTACGCCATGGTGGTCCACGGCGAGCAGCGGTTCGACTACACCCGCCCGCTGACCGCCGGCGACGTGGTGACCGCGCAGCCCACCATCACCGACATCCGGGACGCCGGACGCAACGTGATGCTGACGACGAGTACCGAGATCAGGACGACGGCTGGCGAGCTGGTCTGCACCGCCGTGTCGACTCTGGTCGAGCGGGCCGGCCCGGACGCCTAGCAGAGCCGCCTAGCAGAGAGGTGCGGGCACGTGAGCGAGCAGATCGAGTACGACGGCGTGGTGGTCGGTGCCGAGCTGCCGCCGGTCAGCTATCCGGTCACCAGGCTGAGCCTGGTCAAGTACTGCGGGGCCTCCGGTGATTTCAACGTGATCCACTGGAACGAGCGGATTGCCCGGTCCGTCGGCCTGCCCGACGTCATCGCGCACGGCATGTTCACTATGGCGCAGGCCGGCCGGTTCGTCACCGACTGGGCCGGGCCGGCGGCCGCCGTGACGGAGTTCGGCGTGCGGTTCTCGTCCATGGTGGTGGTGCCTGACGATGACCTCGGCGCGACGGTCGACGTCAGCGGTCAGATAGCGGACAAGCTCGACGGGAACCGGGTAGTGATCTCGCTGACGGCCAGGTCCGGCGAGGCCAAGGTGCTCACCAGGGCCCGCGCGGTCATCCGGCTGCCCTGAGAGGGCCACCGGACGACCGCACTGGTGCGGTTTGCTGGCGGGTGGCCGGGGGCACGTGTTTGGGGCCGCGTAGCGTGGTGAGTTAGCTCGTGGCAAGCCTTACTGCGCATGCCGGAAGGCAGGTGCCCAGATGACCACGGCTCCGACGCCGCAGGACCCGCGTGGGCCTCGTGCGGGTCGGCCTGGATATGAGTCGCCCGGATATGACCAGCGAAGTTATGGTCCACCCGGGTATGACCAGCCAGGCTATGGCCAGCCAGGCTACGACCGGCCGGGCTACCCTCCGGCTGGCTACGATCAGGGCGGACCAGGTCGGCCGCCGTCCAGCCGGCCGTCTGTCGCCGCAGGTCAGCTCTGGGGCGGCGGGGTTGCCACGGCGATCGTGGCCGCGCTGGTAGCGCTCGTAGGAGTACTGGTGAGTCGGTGGCTAGTCGGCATCCCGCTGCTGGCGCCGATGCGGGATGGTGCCTATGGCGACGTGCACACGACCAGCCTGGTGCTGCTGGTTGCCGCCGCGTCGCTCATCGCGACTGGTCTGCTGCATCTGCTGCTGCTGAGCACGCCGCGACCGACCCTGTTCTTCGGCTGGATCATCGGGCTAGCGACAGTGCTCGCCGTTGTCGTGCCGTTTACCACCGCTGCTCCGCTGGATCAGAAGGCTGCTACCGCGGTTGTCTTCCTGATTCTCGGCATCGCGATCGGCACCCTGCTCAGCGGCGTGGGAGCGCGCTCGGTCCGGGTACGGCGCACCGGCGGGGCCTACCCGGCTCAGCCCGGTTACGACGACCGGAACCCGCCGTCCCAGTTCAGCTGAGCCGTCGGCAACTGGACGAGGGTGAGGAAGAAGCCGTCGATCTGACCGATGGCCGCGATGAACCGGTCGAAGTCCACCGGCTTGCTGATGTAAGCGTTGGCGTGCAGCGAATAGCTGCGGACGATGTCTTCTTCTGCCTGTGAGGTGGTCAGCACCACGACCGGAATGGCGAGCAGCTGGCTATCGGCCTTCAGCTCGGCGAGGACCTCGAGCCCGTTGCGGCGCGGCAGGTTGAGGTCGAGCAGGATCAGCCCCGGCGTGGGCGCATCGGCATACTCGCCGGTCTTACGCAGAAAATGCAGCGCCTGCTCGCCGTCACTGACGACGTGCAACCGCCCCCGGATCTGGTAGTGCTCGAAGGCTTCCCGGGTCATCAGTACGTCGCCGGCGTCATCCTCCACGAGCAGGACGTCGACGAGGTCGAGATCGGCGCGCTCCGTCATCGAGATGGCTCCTCGTCGTCGATGGGCGCGACCGGCAGCGTGAAGTTGAAGTTTGCCCCACCCCGATGCGTCGTGTCCAGCCAGATCTGCCCGCCATAGTGCTCGACGATCTTGCGGCACATCGCCAGCCCAATGCCGGTCCCGTCATACTCAGACCGGTCGTGCAGGCGCTGAAAGATCACGAAAATGCGCTCCGCGTACTCGGGCTCGATGCCGATGCCGTTGTCCGCGACCGAGAAGAGCCAGTCGCCCTCGTTGTGCTGGGTAGCCGAAATCCGGACGAGCGGCGGCCGCTCCGAGTGGAATTTGAGCGCGTTGCCGATCAGGTTCTGGAATAGCGAGGTCAGCAGCGAGAACTCGGCGCGCACCGAGGGCAGTTCGGTGCTCTCGATGACCGCCTTCGTGCTGCGGATCTCGGCGGCGAGGTTGACCCGGGCCTGCGACAGGGCGCTGGCGCAGGACACCAGGACCGGATCCCGTTCCAGTCGGCCGACGCGGCTGAACGCCAGCAGGTCGTCGATCAGGGCCTGCATCCGCTTGGCGCCATCGACGGCGAACTCGATGTACTGGTCGGCTCTGGCGTCGAGCTGTCCGATGTAGCGCCGCTGCAGCAGCTGACAGAAGCTGGCCACCTTCCGCAGCGGCTCCTGCAGGTCGTGCGACGCGACGTAGGCGAACTGCTCCAGCTCGGAGTTGGACCGCTCCAGCTCGTGCGCCCTGGCCTCGAGCGAGGCATTCGCGGCCCGCACGGCTGACAGTTCCCGCAGGATTCGGCGCCGGATCTGGTCAATGTCGATGGCCAGCGTGTGTACCTCCCGCGGGCCGCTCAGGTCCACTTGGTGCCCGAAGTCGCCGCCGGCTACCTGGCGAGCGTCCGCAGCCAGCCGCGCGAGCGGCCGGGTGGCGGCCGTCCGCAGGCCAGCGCCGAGCCCGATGACGACTACCAGCAGGGCGATCGCGCTGATGATGGCGATGAGCTCCAGCTCGTC
>JBAUAR010000638.1:0-11182 GCA_049675875.1 Streptosporangiaceae bacterium | reverse complement strand
CCACCCGGATCACCAGGTGCACCGGATGGTCAGCCGGCAGCCAGTCCCGCATGTCCGGCGGCAGCAGGAACGGCTGGTCCCGCTCCACCGGCCGGTATCGCTTCGCCACAACCCAATCATCCCAAAGGATCATGAACATGGAGGAAAGCCACGCCGGTCAGCCGAATCGGCAACAGCCCGTCCGGCAGCAGCAACGGGGCACCGCGGGCCCGCGCCGGCGCTACGCCTCGTGACCCAGCTTCCGCAGCTGCTCGGCGATGTGCTCGTCGGCGACCGCCTGGTCCGGGGCGGGTTTCGAGATCTCGAAGGCGTACGAGGTGTCCATGTACTCCTTCAGGAACTTCACATACTCGCCGTCGATCTGCGCGAACCAGGCGTACGAGTTCTCGTAGTGGTTTCCGTTCCGCAGGCTCCCCCTGGCGATGGTCTGGGCGGCTACCCAGCCACCGTCGCACACCATGCGGACGACCTCGACCTTCGGGTCGCCCGGCTCGAACAGCCCGTCCCGGACCGGCCGGAGGAAGTCCTCGATGATCGCCCGGCGGCCGCGCGCGCCAGGGTGGCCAGCAGCGACGTTATTGACCTCCCAGACCGAGTCGTCGGCGAAGAACTCGCCGATGGCGTCGTAGTCTCCCGTGCTCAGCGTCGCGAAAAACCGCCGCAGCACGTCCGTGGGGTCGGGTGCGTCCGGCATCCTGGCTCTCCTCCCCGGTGGCGGCACTGCCAGCGCCATGCTGGCACGTCCGCGGCGGCACGGACATGGCGTCCGTCACAAAACCCGGCATGCCACAACCAGGGGGGAACGCCGACCGCCCGCACTCGCGGCCGCTCGACAGCGCAGCCGATGTGGCGGCGGTGCGCGCAGCCGAGGCCGCGAGACCGCGCAGTGTCCGCCCTGCCCAGTTGGTACAGCTGAGACATCGATTCACCTACGATCTCGGTTATGGCACCTTTCTCCCTCGCGAGCCGGATGAGCAAGCTCGGGACCGAGTCCGCGTTCGAGGTACTCGCCCGGGCCAGGGCCATGGAGGCGGCCGGGGCACAGATCATCCACCTGGAGATCGGCGAGCCGGACTTCCCCACGGCCCCGCACATCGTCGAGGCGGCCATCGAAGCGCTGCAGTCCGGCCAGACACACTACGTGCCAGCGCCGGGCATTCAGCCGCTGCGCGAGTCCGTGGCCAGCTTCCTGGAACGCACCGGCCGGCTGCGGACCTCGCCCGACCGCGTCATCGTCACCCCCGGTGCCAAGCCCATCATGTTCTTCACGATCATGGCTCTCTGCGGCGAGGGCGACGAGGTGCTCTATCCGGACCCCAGCTTCCCGATGTACGAGTCGATCACCGGACTGGCAGGCGCCATCGGAGTCCCGATCCCGCTGCGCGAGGACAACGACTTCCGCATCGACACCGCCGAACTGGCGCGGCTGGTCACTGACCGGTCCAAGCTGCTCATCATCAACTCCCCGCACAACCCGTGCGGCAGCGCGCTGACCCAGGCGGACTGCGAGGCCATCGCCGAGATCGCGCAGCGTCATGACCTCATCGTGCTCAGCGACGAGGTGTACTGGGCGATCCGCTACGGCAAGCAGCCGCACGCGAGTGTGCTCGACGTGGACGGCATGGCCGACCGCACGATCCTGCTCGACGGCTGGTCGAAGACATTCGCGATGACCGGCTGGCGACTCGGGTTCGGTGTCTTCCCGCCCGCGCTGGTGGAGCCGGTGACCCGCATGGTCATCAACTCGGTGTCGTGCACGTCAGCGTTCAGCCAGTACGCGGCGATCGCGGCGCTGGAGGGTCCCTGGGCACCGGTCGAGGAGATGGTCGCGGAGTTCCGGCGGCGGCGCGACGTGATCGTCGCCGGACTCAACGACATTCCCGGCCTGAGCTGCGTGGAGCCGCAGGGTGCGTTCTACGCCTTCCCGAGCATCGCGGGCACCGGGCTGTCCGCGGCGGAGTTGCAGGCCCGGCTGCTGACAGAGGCCGGCGTCGCGGCGCTGGCCGGGACCGCGTTCGGCGCGTTCGGCGAGGGTTTCCTTCGCTTCTCGTACGCCAATTCGGTGCCGAACATCCGCGCCGCGCTGAGCGCGATCACCGCAGCTCTGGCCCCGACCGGCGTGGCCTGACCAGCCGTGACCCCGACCGTCGACCCGGCCGTTCCGGCCGGCGCCTATGACGACTTCCTGCCGGGTGCACTGGTGCGCGCCCGAGTTCAGCGGGACTGGTCGCCCGCCAACGGAGCGCTGCCGGCCGTCTACCTCAGCCACGGCGCCCCGCCGCTGTTCGACGACGCCCTGTGGCTGCGTCAGCTGCTCGACTGGGCGCAGACCCTCCCCAAGCCGCGGGCCATCCTCATCGTCTCCGCGCACTGGGAGTCCGCGCCGCTATGCCTGTCCGCGGTGGCCGCGCGGACGCCGCTGGTCTACGACTTCGGCGGCTTCCACCCGCGCTACTACCGGATGACCTACCCAACGCCGGACGCCAGCGCCCTGGCTCGCCGGGTGGCCGGGGCGATGTCCGACGGCGAGCACGTCTACCAGCACCCGAGCCGCGGGCTCGACCACGGCGCGTGGGTCCCGCTCATGGCCATGTACCCGCTCGCCGACGTGCCGGTGCTCCAGCTCAGCATGCCGACGCAGGACCCCTGGCGGCTTATCGAGATCGGCACCCGGCTGCGACCGCTGCGCGAGGAGGGCATCCTGGTCATCGGCTCCGGGTTCATGACGCACGGGCTCCGGTCCCTCACCCGCGAGATGATCATGAATGGAGCCGTCCCCGCGTGGTCGTCCGACTTCGACGCCTGGGCTGCCGACGCCCTCAACCGCGGGGACGTGGCGGAACTGGCCGCCTACCGGAGCCGGGCGCCCGGCATGCCCTACGCGCATCCGACCGCGGACCACTACATCCCGCTGTTTGTCACCCTGGGCGCCGCTGACCGGCCCGACGGACCGGTGCGCACCACGATCGATGGCTACATGATCGGATTCTCGAAGCGCTCGTTCGAGACTGTCAGCGAGCCGCCAGGCGGGGCGTCCCGATGACCGACCTCACCATCAGCCGGGTCGAAGCACTTGCCTGCTCTGTTCCGCTCCGGCAGCCGGTGTCGCAGGGGCTGGGCCAGGCCGTGAAGCGAGACACCATAATCGTGAAGGTCACCACGGCAGACGGGCTGACCGGATACGGAGAGTCCTACAACGCTCGGGCGCCGCTGGCCGTGGCGGCGACCGTGAGCACCACGCTCGCAGATCTGTGCACGGGCATGTCGGCGGTAGCGACCGGCGAGGTCTGGGAGCGGTTCGAGCGCCGCGTCCTCGCCAATCACGGCACCTGCGCCGCGTGCGTCTGCGCCATGAGCGGGATCGACATGGCACTGTGGGACATCAAGGGCAAGGCGCTGGGCCAGCCGCTGTACCGGCTGCTGGGCGGCTCGGCCCGGCCGGTACCGAGCTACGCCGGCGGCTTCGCCCTCGGCTACGCCGACCCGGCTGCCGTTGCCGACGAAGCGCAGGCCTGTGTCGCGCTCGGGTTCCGGGCGGTCAAACTCCGCCTCGGCGACACCCTGAGCCGGGACCTGGCGCGGACCGCCGCGATGCGCGGCGCCGTCGGCGACGACATCGCGATCCTCGCCGACGCCAACTGCCGGTACTCGGTCGACGACGTGCGCGCGGCGATGCCGGTACTCGCGCAGGCCAAAGTGGGCTGGCTGGAAGAGCCGTTCCCGCCGTACCGGGACCGGAACTACCACGCTGCCGCGCAGATTGCACTGATGCCGCTGGCCGCGGGCGAGAACTGTTACACGCGGTACGACTTCCAGCGCCTCATCGACCAGGGTGCGGTGTCGGTGCTGCAGCCAGACCTGTCGCGGTGCGGCGGTATCACCGAGGCGGTGCGCATCGCGACGCTCGCGTCAGCAGCCGGGCTGCCGGTCTGCACCCATGGCTGCCACACCGGGCTCAACATGGCCGCGAGCGTGCACTTCCTCGCCAGCATCGATAACGCCCGGTACTTCGAGGGCGACGGATCTGGCGACAACCCGCTGCGGTCGGCGCTGTGCTCGGCGTCCTACGACCTCGCGCCGGACGGGACGGTGCGCCCGTTGGAGGGCGCCGGCCTCGGCGTGGAGGTCGACGAGGAGTTCCTGCGCGCGCACCCGATCACGGCGGGGCCAGCCTGGCGGTAATCGCGATCAGGCCGGCGCGAGCCGCGCAGCCACGCGCTGCATCAGCGGCGACCCTACCGACTCCTGCACGCACCGGGCGAACAGCCACTGCCGGGTCCGCCAGCCGTCGACTCCTGCCAGGCCCGCCATCCGGTCGGCCAGCGCGGCCGGCTCGGCGGCCAGCCGGTCCTCGCAGTTCAGCATGTGCTGCACGACGTCGTACGCGGGGTCGCCCAGGTACGGCTTGGGGTCGATGACCGGCCACGGCGCCCGCCGCGCGGCGAGAATGTTGTGGCCGTGCAGGTCGGTACACAGCAGCGCCGCGCGGTCCGCGCTGGCCGGCAACTCCCGCAGCACCGCAACCCCGGCGCGGGCCAGGCCGGGATCGATGCGCTCGGCGGTGTCAGCCGCGGCGTACTCAGCCTCGAACTCGGCCGCCCAGGCAGCACACATGTCGGCCAGCGGACGGAACGGATAGCTCCCCGGCGGGGAGCCAGACGGCCCCGTTCCCTTGGAAAACCTGCAACCCGGCTGCCTCGTCCCGCTCCTCGCCGCCCGGGAACCGGAATCCCACCTTCAGCACAAGGTCAGCACCGGAGCGATCGGTCGCGGGTGCTACCCACGCGCACTGCCCGCCGGGCTGGAACGGCTCCCCGACCCGCAGCAACCACAGCGCGGCGCAATCCGCCACGGTCCGCGGCAGGCCGGCTAGCCACCCGCGCACGGCCCGGCTCACGCGCGGCGGTATCGGCCAGATGACGCGGCACCACGAAAGGCACAGCCCGAACACTGGCGGCTGACCGTCGCCGTGGTCAACCGCGCGGGCATCGTGGCTCATCGAAGACTGCCCACCACCACTGCCACGAGCGCGGGGATGAACAGCGAACCGGTGCGCCCGATGCCGCCGACGATGCCGGCCAGCAGCACCACCGCGGCCGCGGCCGCGACGGGCCTCGCCACCGAGCGGGGACAGAAGGCGGCCACCGCGGTGAGCAGAACCGGCGCGATCGCCAGCAAGAGGGCCGACCAGGATGCCGTCAGCGGGTCCATTCTCACGAGCGCGGCGATGGTGATCAGCTGGGCGGCCCCAGCGAGCAGGAACGCGGCGAACAGCCAGCGCTCGGTGACGGAGCGCTCAGACTTGGTACCTGGCTGGACAGCGGTCGCAGCCGCAGATGCAGACGAAGTGGCCATGCTCGACTTCTTCCTCACTCGCCCTTACGAACGGTTCTCGATCACCAGGGCCGCCGACATCGAGACCACCGTGCTGATCCTCGTCATCGGCGTGGCCGTCACCGAGATTGCCGTCTGGGGTCGCCGCCAGCAGTCCGCCGCGACCAGGCGGGCAGGCTACCTGGCCGGGATCAATATGGCAGCCGGAGCGGTGGCCGCAGGCGGCTCGGCGTCGGCCCTCATCGACGACGTGTCCGGCAGGCTCGCGCGGCTGATGGCAGTGCGCGAGTGCCGTTTTGAGCACGGCGTCGCGGGCCTGGGCAGGCCGGCCCGGCTGCGGCCTGACGGGCAGGTGGTGACGCCGGACCAGCGCCAACTGGCGGTCGAGCGAGACGGCCTGCCCGCCACGACCGAATTGCTCGTGGAGAACCACGGCGTCCTGCGCGGCCGGTTCCTGCTGACCGCCGAGCCCGGCGCCGCCCGGCCCACGGTGGAGCAACGGCTCGTCGCGGTCGCGTTCGCCGACCAAGTCGGCGCCGCGCTCGCGGTCGATGGCTCAGTCCGGCCCGGCGTGACCGGATAGCTGCGCCCACCGGGTGGCTGCCGCGCGCTGAGTGCTGGCTCACCGTCGGGGTGGGTCGGTCACGATCAGGTGCTCCTGCACGCGCGCCAGGTGCACCCGCATGGCCTCGACCGCCTGGCCGGCGTCCCTCGCATGCAGCGCCGCCACGATCGCCCGGTGATCCGCCTGGTATTCGCTGCGCCGCTGCGGCGAGGCGCTCCGCCGCTTCATGTCTCCCCACACCTGGCCGTGCCGAGCCTCCTCGACGAACTGGTAGAGGGTGACCAGCAGCGGGCTGCGGCTCGCCGCCATGATGCGCCGGTGCAGGGCAACGTCCCAGGTCTCGAACTCCTCGAAACTGGTCGCTCGGTCACCGCCCTCGAGGCAGCGCTGCATCTCTTCCAGGTCCGCCGCGGTCGCCCACGCCACGACGAGCGACATCGCCGGGGGCTCGAGGAGACGCCTGATGGTCATCACGTCCGCGGGCGCAAAGCCCGCCGCCATCGCGACCGATGGGCGCGCCCCGTCTGCGCGGCCGTCCGGCGTAGCCGGCTGCGGCGCGTCACGCAGGAAGGTGCCGCGGCCGACCTCTCGCGAAATCCTGCCCTCGGCTTCGAGGATCGCCAGGGCGTACCGCACGGATGAGCGCGTGACCCCGAGTTCGATGCTGAGCTGGCGTTCCGTCGGCAGCCGGGCGCCCGGTCGCAGCCCGGTTCCCGACGACCGGTCCAGGATGAGCGCGGCCAGTTGCCGACCGCGCTCGGTGAGCGCGGCCGAGCCCTGGAGATCCGCTACTGCCATGGTCGCCGCCGTCCTCGGGTTCGTCACCTCTACGAGTTCAACCAATCCTACCAATGTTCGTCATGGTGCATCGCAGCGGGACGGCGTCGAACGAGAGAGGTGGCCTTTGTCCACGTCTTGACCGAGTCATGCGGGCGACCTATGCTCGACCAATTGGTTAGGTCTAACCAATTGGGCTTTCTGCCAGCCAGATGCGGAGGTTCGCCGATGAGGCTCGCCACCTTGGCCACGCCGCGCGGGATGCGTCTGCACGTGAAGGGACGGTCTGGCTACGTCGATGTCGCTGACGCCATCGGCGACCCGGTATTAGCCACGCTCCACGGCCTGCTGACCGCAGACGCCCTGGACGCGGCCCGCGACCTGGCGGACCGCGACGGCACGGAGTACGGCTCGGCGGACTTCGGGCCTGCCGTGCCAGCGCCGAGGCGGGTGCTGTGCCTCGGCGTGAACTACCGCGAGCATGCGATCGAAGGCGGCCGCGAGGTGCCCACCTGGCCGGAGGCGTTCGTCCGCAGCGAGGGGAGCGCGATCGGGCCCTACGACGACCTGGTCAGGCCGGCGCTCACGGGTCGGTTCGACTTCGAGGGTGAGCTCGGCCTCGTCGTCGGCGCGGGTGGCCGCTACATCCCGGCGGACAAGGCGCTCGACGCTCTGGCCGGTTACGTCGTGCTCAACGACGCCACCGCGCGCGACTGGCAGCGGGCCGCGACGCAGTGGACCGGAGGAAAGAATTTCGAGGGAACCATGCCGATCGGCCCCGAGGTCGTCACGACCGACGAGGCCGACGTCTCGGACTCCACGCTGACGACCACTCTGAACGGGCAGGTCATGCAGTCGGCACGGACGTCGCAGATGATCGTCGACATTCCGAGCGCCGTCGAGTTCTTTTCTTCCTTCACCGTGCTCCGGCCCGGTGACGTGATCGCGACTGGCACGCCGGGTGGCGTTGGCTTCGCCCGCCAGCCCCCGGTGTGGCTGCAGCCGGGCGACATCATCGAGGTCTCCATCGACGGAATCGGCACGATCCGCAACCGTGTCGTGGCCGAGGAGGCAGACCTGAGCCAGTGGAGGTGGCGGCCGCCAGGGTCCACGGCGGTCGGCTTCTGACTGGCTCCTGCCGGCCGACCCCTGGTCGGCCTACCGGAAACCTTGCTCTTGCTATGGAGGCGACAAGGATGTTCTGGGCAACCGGGCTCGCGGCACCGGCCGCGGCACGTGGACACACGGGAAGGCGTGGCACAACCATGGGACGCAGTGGCCGGGTGCTGGCTGGCGTGGCGGCGGTCGCATTGGCCGCCGCGCTCGCCGCCTGCGGCAGTTCCACCTCCGGCGGCGTGCCGTCCGGGCAATCGATCATGTTCGCCGACGTCGCTCCCTTCAGCGGCCCGGACGCGGCCCTCGGGCCGACGTACCTGGTGTCATGCGAGGGCACGGTGGCGGCCATCAACAAGGCGGGCGGGATCCTCGGCCACACGGTCGGCTGCACATCCGCCGATACGAGGGGCGACCCGGCGGACGCCGTCCCGGCCGTGGGCAGCCTGCTGACCAGGGCCCACAACCTGGAGCTGGTGATCGGCTGCACGTCCGACGAGGCCGCCGCAGTGGTGCCCGTCATCAACAGCCACAAGATCGTGATGTTCTGCATGACAGGTCAGTCCGAGTTCGACCACGTGCACTACGCGTACTTCTACCGGCTCGTCCCGCCGGACCTGGCGGAGTCGTACGCCATGACCGTCATCGCCAAGCAGCTCGGCTACAAGCGGATCGCCCTGGCGTTCGGCAATGACATCGGCTCCCAGACGTTTGTGCAGCCGGTCATCGGCGCGATCGCCAAGGCCGGCCTCAGCCTGGTCGCGAACGAGTCGCTGGACCTCAACGCGACCACGTTCCGCACCGAGGCGGAGGCGATCGTCCAGGCACACCCTGATGCGATCATGACCGAGGCGCTCGGGTCGGCTGACCCGACGCTGTTCGCCGAGATCCAGCAGCTCAACGGCGGCAAGATGATCCCGATCATCGGAACCTCCGCGGCGATCTCGCCGGCCTTCTTCTCAGCATCCGCGGCGGCGATCGGAGCGGCCACCTTCGCGTCCAGCTTCCACGCCGACAACCTGGTCACGGCGACCAGCGGGCCGGCTTACCAGGCCTTCACCCAGGCGCTGCTCTCCGTCAAGGGCAAGGTTTCTGGTGCCCAGGTCGGCGACTTCTCCACCTACTTCACCGCGCCGGGCGCCGTGCACCTCTATGACGGCATGAACCTGGCAGCGCTCGCGATGATCGCGGCCGGCAGCACGGAAACAGCCAAGTGGATGCCCTTCCTCACTTCCATCGGCGACGGCGTGCCCGGTGCCGTCGTGGTCAACTCATTCGCTCAGGGAGTCAGGGAGCTGAAGGCCGGGAAGAAGATCAGGTACGAAGGGCCGGGCGGCCCGACAAGCTTCGACTCGTTCCACGACTCGCCGGGCATTTTCCAGATCGATACCTACACGGCCACTGGCGTCGTCCGGGTATCGGGCAACATCACCGCGCAGCAGTTGCGCGCGGTACAGTGACGAGCCGCCGCCCGGGGAAGAGCCACGCGTGACAATCTTTCTCGCGTCGGTCGGCTTCGGCCTCATCACCGCGGCGGTCCTCGCGATCGCCGCGGTGGGGTTCACCCTGCAGTTCGCGGTGACCGACGTGCTCAACCTCGCCTTCGCGGCGACCATGACGGCCGGTGCGTTCATCGCGTACTGGATCAACCAGCTGGGCGTGTCGGTCTGGCTCGCCCTGCCGGTCGCCATGGCAGCCTGCGCGCTCCTCTCGGTGGTGCTGAATCTGCTGGTGTACGCGCCGTTCCAGCGGCGTGGTTCGGCGCCGATCACCATCGTCATCGTGTCGCTGGGGATGGCGCTGATCGTCGAGTTCGGCATCGAAGCGATCGTCGGCGGCGTCAACGTCTCCTACCACATGGGCCAGGGCCGCACCTACCATGCCGGCGGGCTGGTGCTCACCGCGGTGCAGCTGATAGTCATCGCGATCAGCGTGGTCGTCATGGCGGCCGCGCACGTGCTGCTGGGCTACACCAAGCTCGGCAAATCCATGCGGGCGACGGCGGCCAACCGCCAGCTGGCCCGCAACTGCGGGATCCGGACTAGCCGGATCATCACCACCACGTGGGCGCTGACCGGCGCGCTCAGCGGGCTGGCTGGGACGGTATTCGCGATCGACGTTGGCAGCTTCGGGCCGACGAGCACCGACCTGTTCGTGGTCCTCATCCTCGCCGCGGTCTTCCTGGGCGGACCGGGGCACGCCTACGGCGCCATGCTCGGCGCGCTGGTCATCGGCGTTGCCACCGAGGTCAGCGCGGCTTACATCGTGCCGTCGTACAAGTACGTGATCGCCTTCGTGATACTGCTCGCCATGCTCGCTGTCCGGCCTACCGGCCTGCTCGGCGCGCGGACCTGACCGGGGGCGAAAGACCGTGACCTATCTCATCACGCTGCTGGTCTACGGGGCGGTCGACGTCATCGCGTGCCTGGGTCTCAGCCAGCAGTTCGGCGTCGCCGGTGTCACGAACTTCGGCTTCATCATCTTCCA
The DNA here is from genome assembly GCA_049675875.1 of Streptosporangiaceae bacterium. Classification (GTDB taxonomy): domain Bacteria; phylum Actinomycetota; class Actinomycetes; order Streptosporangiales; family Streptosporangiaceae; genus JAJYUU01. The sequence goes on along the minus strand of JBAUAR010000638.1, from coordinate 906 downwards.
GGCGGCCGGCGCCTACGTCGCGGCCATCCTGTCCCTGCCGCCCGACAGCGCCAACGGCGCCTTCCAGCACTACGTCGGCGGCTGGAACCTGCCATTCCCGCTGCCGTGGCTCGGCGCGGCCGCCGCCGGCGCCGTCCTCGCGCTGCCGTTCACCTTCCTGGTCGGTCGACGGCTGCGCGGCGACTTCGCCGCCGTCGGCCTGCTGGTCACCGCTGTCCTGCTGAACCTGCTCGTGATGAACTACGTGCCGCTGTTCAACGGCGACGCCGGACTGGCGATCGTGCCCGCACCGCTGCAGTCACAGGTGATGAGCACCACGACCACGGGGTACCAGTGGGGGTTCACCGCCGGGATTATCATCCTGGCCGCCGGCGTCTACTGGCTGGTGCGGCGGATCACCGAGTCGCCGTACGGGCGAACGCTGCGCGCGATGCGGGACAACGACAAAGTGGCCGACTCCCTCGGCAAAAACCTGCTCGCGCTGCGGACCGGTGTGCTGGTGCTGGGCGGGGCAATCGCCGGGCTGTCCGGTGGGGTGCTGGTGAGCTTCATCAGCGTCTGGAGCCCGGCCGCCTGGACGTACGCCGAAACCATCGTCCTGTTCGCCGCCGTCATCATCGGCGGCCGCGGCAACCATCTCGGCGCGGTACTCGGCGCGGTACTCGTGCCGGTTGGGTTCGAGGAATCGACCAGGCTCATCACCGACGCCAACCCGAGCCTGCCGCCCAACCTGCTGCCGTCGCTGCAGTGGGTGGCGATCGGGCTGCTCATTGGGCTGTTCCTGTGGTTCCGGCCGCAGGGCATCCTGCCCGAGCGCAAGCGGGTCATCCTGCTGCCCGCCGCCGCCGCGGACGTTCCCGATCCTCCGCAACAGCTGGCGCAGGCCACCGTGGCCAGCCGGCCGGC
>JBAUAR010000637.1:0-3778 GCA_049675875.1 Streptosporangiaceae bacterium | reverse complement strand
GCTCGACAGCGCTGCCGCCGCCGACCGGGGCGGCGCTCGCCCGGCGCCGCCGCTTCCACTAGGCATCGCCACACCAGAGCGTCACTCGCTGCTCCCTGGCAATTGGGCGAGCCGGAAGACCTGGCGGACAGCCGGCCCCAATAACGCCGAAGCATCGGCGGGCGGCGGCTACCATGCTTGCCGGACGGTGCGCGATCGGGTGGCGGTGGCTGGGCGGAGGGCAGATGCAGCGCGGCGGTTCAGCTGGGAGCCGGACTCGGGTACCCGCCTCAGCTGACGGGCCGCAGCGACGCCCACCGGGTCGTCGGCGTCCACCGCTGCGCACGCGATGGCGCCGGCAGCCGCTGCTCGTCAAGGCGGGCTATATCGTCGCCACCCTGGTCGCCGTGGTCGCCGTGGTCGCCGGCGTCGGCATCTTCGCCATCTACCACCGGCTCGACTCCAACATCACCAAGGTGAGCGTCGGTGACCTGTCCGGGAAGACCGTGTACGGGTCACTGAACATCCTGGTGATGGGCTCGCAGACGCGGCTGGGCCAGCGCGGATTCTTCGGCTATGACGCGACTCCGGGCGTCAGCAACTCCGACAACCTCCTGCTGATCCACCTGGACCCGACGCACACACACGCGATTGTGCTGTCGATACCGCGCGACACGTTCGTGTACGAGCCGGCCTGCCAGGAGCGCGCGTACGTCGGCACCGGCACCTGGCCGGCCCAGCAGTACCCGCCGGGCGCGATCATCGACGGCGCGCTGAATATCGGCGGCCCGACGTGCGCGGTGCAGACCGTCGAGGCCCTGACCGGCATCCGGCTTGACCACTTCGTGGAGTTCAACTTCAACTCGTTCCGCACCATGGTGGGCACGCTCGGCGGGGTCCAGGTCTGTGTACCGCCCGGACCCGGCTACCACGACCAGCAAGCGAACCTGAACCTCAGCCCTGGCCTGCACTGGGTCGACTACGGTCAGGCGCTGGCCTACGTGCGGGCCAGGCACAGCATCGGCAGCGGCGCGGAGGCTGGCGGCGACCTGCCGAGAATCCAGTTGCAGCAGGCGTTCATCTCCTCGGTTGTCCAGCAGGTCAACTCCCAGGGCCTGCTCACGAACATCCCGAAACTGCTGTCCATCGCCAGCACCGCGACCCAGAACCTCACCGTCGATCAGGGACTCGGCTCGGTGTCGGATCTCATGCATCTCGCCGAGTCACTGGCGCACCTGAAGTCCAAGAACGTGACGCTCGTGACGATGCCTACGACCGTGGACACCTACGACTACCCTGCGTACGCCGAGCACCTGATGACCGTCGAGCCGCAGGACGACGTGCTGTTCCAGATGATCAATACCGGGCAGCCGTGGACCGGTAGCCTGCCCGTCGAGCCATATAGCTCGGTCCAGGTCCGAGTGCTGAATGGCACCGGCCAGACGGGGCTGGCGGCCCGGACGGCGCAGCAACTGCACGCGCTCGGCTTCGACGTGGTGGGCACCGGCGACGCGCCGTACACCTCGACGACCACGGTGGACTACGCGGGTCTCGCCCAGGCAGACAGCGCCTACACGCTGATGACGGGGCTCACGTCCGTCCCGGCCGGCCAGAACACGCTGGCCGAGGCTGCGCCGCAGGCCGGAAGCCCTGGTCCGGTGACGCTGACGCTGGGCGCCGACTTCACGGGCGTGTCGCAGCCCAAGGCTGCGCAGCCGGCCGCGAGCGGGACGCCGAGCAAGGGCAGCGGCGGGTCTTCCTCGACCGCGCCAGCCCCGAGTTCCAGCGCAGCCACCGTGGAGAGCCGGAACGCCGGGGCCAGCATCTGCTCCGGGCTGCCGCCGGCCTACACCCCCGGCGGCAACTAGCCGTCGCCGCCCCGCCCCGTCCCGCCCCGTCCGGGCCGGGCCGGGCCGGGCTGATGTCAGCCGATCAGCCGAGCACCCTGCCGATCGCGCCCGCGAGCGCGCCCGCAACATCCGGGACGAGCAGGTGGCGCCCGCAACTGACGACGTCGCGGCCGCCTACGACCAGGTTCTGCACGTCGGCCGCCGATGCGCTGAAGATGACCGCCTCCAGGGCGGCGGTCCTCGGAGGCCCGGCGGTGCGCGGCGAGTCGAGCGCGACGGTGACGAAGTCGGCTAGTCCCCCGGCAGCCAGCTCGCCCGCATCCGGCCATCCCAGGCTCGCGTGCCCGACCGTCGATGCCGCGGCGGCCAGCTCGGCCGCGGTGAAATGGCCGCGTTCCTGACTGGCCAGCCGCTCGCCGAGCTCCATCCGGCGGGCCTCTTCCAGCAGGTCGATCACCGCGTGGCTGTCGCTGCCGAGGGTCAGCGGGCTGCCCTCATCTGCCAGCGCGCGGGCGGGCCCGATGCCGTCGGCCAGGTCCGCCTCCGTCGTGGGGCACATGCAGACGTGGCATCTGCTCCCCGCCAGCAGCTCGATGTCGCTGTCGGTTAGGTGTGTTGCATGGACGGCGGTGCTGCGCGGACCGAGCGCTCCGGCTTCGGCCAGCACTTCGGCAGGAGTGGCCCGGTGCGCGGCCAGGCAGGCTCGGTTCTCGGCAACCTGCTCGGACACGTGCGCGTGCAGCGGCGCGCCGTACCGATGCGACCAGACGGCCACCTCCGGCATCTGCTCGGGCGGCACGGCGCGGACAGAGTGGATCGCAGCACCGAGCCGCGCGTGCGGGTCGAGACTGCCGACCGAGTCCGGGCCGAGCGCCTCCACCCGACTCGCCCACCCCGCGCCGTCGGTGTCACCGAACCGCAGCTGGGTCCCCTGCAGCGGCTGCTGCCTGCCGTCGGCGGACAGGCCGCCGGACAGGTAGCAGGTGTCCAGCAGCGTGATCCGGATACCGGCCCGCTTGGCCGCCTCGATCAGCGCCCGGCCCATCTCGTTGGGATCCGCGTACGGCGTCCCGCCCGGACCGTGATGCAGGTAGTGGAATTCACCCACGCAGCTCACCCCGGCCAGCGCCATCTCGGCGTACACGGCAGTGGCCAGCGCGAGGTAGCTGTCGGGATCGAGCCGGCCCGCTACCTCGTACATGCGCTCCCGCCAGGTCCAGAACGTGCCCCGGACCGCTTCGCTGACTCCGCGCAGCGCGCGGTGAAACGCATGCGAGTGCGCGTTGGCGAGGCCAGGCATGGTGAGCCCGGCCAGCCGCGTCGCGCCGAGAACGGACGCAGACATATCCGGCGTTACGCCGGTGATGCGGTTGCCGGACGCCTCGATGAGCACGTCAGCGCGCAGGCCGAGCGCGGGTGACCACGCCAGCTCGGCCAGCCACGCGCGGCTCGAGCCGCCGATCACTGGCCCGCCAGATCGGCGAGCACGGCCGCCAGCGCCACGACGCCGGCCTCGCAGTCGGCAGGTTCTGCGTGCTCGGCTGGCGAGTGGGACACCCCGGTCGGGTTGCGGACGAACAGCATTGTGGCGGGGATCCGGCCGGCCAGCACGCCGGCGTCGTGACCAGCCCCGGTCGCCAGCACCGGCACCGGCCCCGCCGCGGCGAGCACAGCGATGACCCGGTCCCGCAGCTCAGCGTCGAAGCTGACCGCCGGGGTCACCGACTCACGGACCCGGCTCGCCTGCACACGGTGCCGGGCTGCCTCCTGCTGCGCCACGGCCCACACGTCAGCCACCACCTCGGCGAGCGTCGCCTCGTCGGGCGCGCGCGCATCCAGCCACGCATGCACCACGGCGCTGATCGCATTGGCCGCGCCCGGGTCGGCGGCGACCTTCCCGACCGTCGCCAGCGCCCCGGCCCGCTCGGCCGCCGCGCGGGCCGCCAGCA
>JBAUAR010000636.1:0-9988 GCA_049675875.1 Streptosporangiaceae bacterium | reverse complement strand
GTAGTGAGCCGCGGGCGTGAAATGAGGGGACTGCGGCTGCGCTGGCTGGCCCTCCGCCGCCTGCTGACCCGATGCGGCGCGCTCGAGGTCGCCCTGCCGGGCTGCGGCGAAGCTCGCGGCGTCGGCGCTCGCCACGAGGTCGCGGCGGTCCTCGCTCTGACTAGCCGCGGCCGTCAGCTGGGGTGCGTGTTCGTACCCTGCGGGCACCGGAGCCGCAAAGAGCCGCGGCCCGGACGCGTCAATCACGGCCTGCGGCGCGGCGAGCGAGCCCGAGTTGACCAGGTGCTCGTGGTAGCCGGCGCCACTGAGTTGCGGCTCCGCGCCGACGATGAGCTCCGCGAAGGGGCGGAGGTGACCGGGCGAGACTTCAATGACGTCGTCGCATTCCTGGCGCAGCGCGCGCGACCCGACCGCGGTGCCATCGGCACCGATGTGCAGCAGCACCGTCCGGACGCCGAATTCCTGCACCTCAGCGATCGCCGGGGCGAGGTCTTCTTCGGCACTGACGATGATCACGTCACTCACCGCATGGTTGCGGGCAAGTGCCGTCAGGTCCTTGCGCATCTCCGCTTCGACGCCCTCTTTGCGGCTCGGCCGAGCCTTGCTCAGGCGGAGCTTGACCCCGGGCACGTCGGCGAGGCTGTCGTGATCGGCCGCCCGGCTGCCCGCCGCCGCGACGTCATACCAGTAGCAGCGCAGCAGCGGCAGACCTGTCCGGTCCCTGGCCAGACCGCCCAGCAGCTTCAGCAGGCCCGCATAATCCCAGGAAACCGAGTCACGATGGCGAGTGCCGTGGACTGCGAGCGCGCCGTCCCCCAGCGCATACCCTGCGTCCACGAACAGCGCGCAGCGATCCAACGCGGCACCGTCCTTCCCTTGCGCGTGACGTTACCAGCGCGCAGCAGCAGCCGTGGCAGATAGCGAGGATCGCGGAGGTATCCACCAGACCCGTCTTCCTGCCGCTTGTTCAGCGCATATGCGTATCTCAGCGGGGCGGTTGCGCACGGACCGGCCGCCCGGCCCGCAGAACCTACCAGGTGCTGATCCATGCCCGCTCCGGGCAGCCCGGCGACCGGGTTCGGCCGACCGCGGGCAACCCGCCGCCGGTAAACTCAGCAGCCGTGACCGCCGATACGGCAGCGGATCGAGCTGCCCTGCTGACCCTCATCAGGCGGCTCGCCATCGTCCACGGTGAGGTCATCCTGTCCTCGGGACAGCGCGCCGACTGGTACATAGACCTTCGCCGGGTGCTGCTTGACGGCGAGGCCGCCCCCGTCGCCGGCCGGGTGATGCTGGCTGCGACGGCGGGCCTGAATTATGACGCCGTCGGGGGCCTGACCCTAGGGGCGGATCCGGTCGCCACCGCCATGCTGCACGCAGCCGCAGCGGAGGGCCGCAAGCTCGATGCATTCGTGGTGCGCAAGGCCGAGAAGGCACACGGCCTGCAGCGCCGGATCGAAGGCCCGGACGTGGCCGGGCGTCGGGTGCTGGCGGTTGAGGACACCTCGACGACCGGCAGCTCGGTGCTGGCCGCGGTGGACGCACTGCTAGAGGCCGGCGCGGAGGTTGTCGGCGTCGCCGTCGTGGTGGAGCGCGGCGCCAGGCCGCGGATCGCCGAGCGCGGCCTGTCCTACGTGGCAGCGTTCGAGTTCGACGACCTCGGGCTCGGCTAGCGGTCAGGCGTGTGATAGCGCGCGGAGCGCCAGGACAGCGACGATCAGCATGATCGCGACCAGGACAGACACCAGCACGACTCCGGTATATCTACGCCCCCCGGCAGGGTCCGCATCGTGGCGTCCCATGCTCTGAGCGTAGCCCCGTCCTGGCCCGCAGCCTGCTAAAGCTGCTAACTGGGCCGGTGAAGTTGGGCGTGCCTGCTGACTCGGCGATACTGGCACTGACTCACGCCTGGAGAGGACCGCCTGCCATGCCGATTGCGACGCCAGAGGTGTACGCGCACATGCTCGACCGGGCAAAGGCGCACGGCTTCGCCTACCCGTCGATCAATGTCACCTCGAGCCAGACGCTCAACGCCGCCCTGCGCGGCTTCGCCGAAGCGGAGAGCGATGGCATCATCCAGGTGTCCACGGGCGGCGCCGAGTACCTGTCCGGCCAGGCCGTCAAGGACATGGTGACCGGCGCGGTCGCGCTGGCACAGTTTGCCCACGCGGTGGCCGCACAGTATCCGGTCAACGTGGCCCTGCACACCGACCACTGCCCGAAGGACAAGCTTGACGGCTTCATGCGGCCGCTCGTCGAGATCTCCGCCGAACGGGTGGCCCGCGGCGAGGAGCCGCTGTTCCAGTCGCATATGTGGGACGGCTCGGCCGTGCCGCTCGCGGAGAACCTGAAGATCGCGTCCGGGCTACTCGACCGGTGCGCTGCCGCACATGTGGTGATGGAGATGGAGATCGGGGTCGTCGGCGGCGAGGAGGACGGCGTCGTCGGCGAGATCAACGAGAAGCTCTACAGCACGCCCGAGGACGCGCTGGCCACGGCGGAGGCGCTGGGCCTTGGCGAGCGCGGCCGGTACATCCTGGCGGCCACCTTCGGCAACGTCCATGGCGTGTATGCACCGGGGCACGTCAAGCTGCGGCCGTCGATCCTGAAGGATATCCAGGACGCGGTCGGCGCCAAGTATGGCAAGGACAAGCCGTTCGACCTTGTCTTCCACGGCGGATCAGGATCAGACCTGGCCGACATCCGCGAGGCCATCGGCTACGGGGTAGTCAAGATGAACGTGGACACCGATACCCAGTACGCGTTCACCCGGCCCGTAGCCGGTCACATGTTCACCAACTATGACGGCGTGCTCAAGGTGGATGGCGCGATCGGCAGCAAGAAGGCCTACGACCCGCGGAGCTGGGGGAAGGCCGCTGAGGAGTCCATGACCGCCCGCATCGTGCACGCCTGCGAGGACCTCCTCTCCGCCGGTCAGCGCGGCTGAGAACCGGAACTCGCCGATGCACGAGAACCTGCTTGGCGGCCCGGCTGCCACCTACCTGCCAGCCGACGAGGACGCGGCAGCCGCACTGGCCGCGGCCAGTGACCCGGCCGAGGCCGCCGCACGGTTTCCCCGGTACTGCGCCGCCTGGGCGGTGCTGGCCGAGCGCGCGCTCGAGGCCGGAGAGCCGGTGACCGCGTACGCGTTCGCGAGGACCGGTTATCACCGCGGTCTTGACCAGTTGCGCCAGGCCGGCTGGCACGGCCACGGCCCAGTGCCGTGGGAACACGAGCCGAACCAGGGCTTCCTGCGCGCCCTGCACGCGCTCGCGCTCGCGGCTGCGGCCATCGGTGAGGACGACGAGGCTATCCGCTGCCGCGAGTTCCTCACCGACGCCAGCCCGGCCGCCGTGGCGGCGCTGCGGCCCTGACCGCTGGCCGGTAGCATCTGATTGCAAGAGCCCCCTGTGCCGCGCTTGCAGCCATCCGCAATGACGCAGGCCCCGGGGCTTTCGTCTTGTTACGGGAGGACTGTCACATGCCCGCCATCGTGATCGTCGGCGCGCAGTGGGGCGACGAGGGCAAGGGCAAGGCCACCGACCTGCTCGGGGACCGGGTCGATTACGTCGTGCGCTACCAGGGCGGCAACAACGCGGGCCATACCGTTGTCATCGGCGACGAGAGCTACGCCCTGCACCTACTGCCGTCCGGTGTGCTGTCGGATCACGCTACGGCGATCATCGGCAACGGGGTGGTGATCAATCCCGATGTGCTGCTCGCAGAGATCGACGGGCTGAAGGCCCGCGGCGTCTGGCGGGACCGGCTGCTGATCTCTGCCGACGCGCACCTGATCATGCCGCACCACGTCGCGCTCGATAAGGTCACCGAGCGCTACCTCGGCAGCGCGCGGATCGGCACGACCGGCCGGGGCATCGGGCCTGCCTACGGCGACAAGGTCGCCCGGGTCGGGGTCAGGATGCAGGACCTGTTTGACCCGGGCATCCTGCGGCAGAAGCTCGAGCTCGTGCTGCGGGAGAAGAACCAGGTGCTGACCAAGGTTTACAACCGGCGCGGGATCGACGCGGACCTGGTCGCCGACCAATACCTCGGGTTCGCCGACCGACTCGGGCGCTATGTCGCCGACACGGGCCTGGTGCTGAACAACGCGCTCGACGACGGCCAGGTCGTGCTCCTCGAAGGAGCCCAGGCGACGCTGCTTGACGTCGACCACGGCACCTACCCGTTCGTCACGTCGTCCTCCCCGACGGCAGGCGGCGCGTGCGCGGGCTCGGGCATCGGCCCGACCCGGATAACCCGGGTGATGGGCATCCTCAAGGCGTACACGACCCGGGTGGGAGCTGGCCCGTTCCCCACCGAGCTCACCGAGGAGCGTGGCGAGTGGCTGCGCAAGACCGGGGGCGAGTACGGCACGACGACCGGCAGGCCGCGGCGCACTGGCTGGCTGGACACGGTCATCGCCCGGTACGCCACCCGGGTCAACGGGCTCACCGATTACTTCATCACCAAGCTCGACATCCTGTCCGGGCTGGAGAAGATCCCCGTCTGCGTGGCCTACGACGTGGACGGCACCCGGCACGACGAGGTACCGATGACCCAGACCGAGTTCCATCACGCGACCCCCGTGTATGAGTACCTGGATGGCTGGTGGGAGGACATCTCGGCGGCGCGGGACGTCGCCGACCTGCCCAAGAACGCGCAGAGTTACGTGCGAGCCGTCGAGGACCTCATCGGCGCGCCGGTCTGCGCGATCGGTGTCGGACCGCGGCGCGACCAGACGGTGCAACTGCGCGACGTTCTCTGAAGCCGGCCGGCGGATCGACGATGGCCGCGCCGCGCGGTGCCGCTACCGGGCAGGGGGCGGATACCCGATCTGCGCCGCGCCGGTACCGACCGTCGCCGTCAGCAGCAGGTCGGACCCGGGGTCGCTCAGGCCCGGCGCGAGACGAAGGACGCCTGGCCCGCCCTAGCTGGCCACCCGGTACCGCGATCCGGCAGGCACGGCGATCGCGGCGCTGCCAGCGCCCACGCCGACCGCTACGCTGCGCGGCGCAGCGGTGAACATCAGGGTGATCAGGCCGGTGCTGACCGAGGCGTGCAGGCTGGCCGACCTCAGGCCGGTGCGCGCGACCGCGCTCCCCGACGTCGCCGCTGCCCAGACCGGCCCGCTCACGTTCCTGGCCAGGACCAGGCCAGACGTGGCCGTCAGGTGCAGCGCGCCGGTGAGGCCGACGACGGTCAGGCTGCCAGCTCCGGCCTGGCCCTGCACGGTGGTTCCGGCCGGCACGCTGATGACTACGCTCGCCTGACAGTCCTCGAACGGGTCGAACTTGGGGCAGATCGCGCTCACCCGGAAGACCCCGCCCCGCCACGACTGGGTAACGGCGGGCTTGCTGACAAGCCAGGCGACCATGCTGGTCACGGTGACCTGGCCCGGCCGGCCCGCCTGGACCGTGATCATCTCGCCATCGTTCGCCTGCACCTGCAGGTCGGCTATCTCGCGCCGGTAGCGGGCGAGCGGATCGGACTCATGCTGCAGTTCGCCTTTGAGCGCCACCCGCAGCGTGACCGGAACGACGACCACCGTCGCGGTGACAAGCGTGACCAGCACCCAGATCCATCGCCGACGCGGCCGATGCCGGGTCGCCATGCCGGTCATGCAACGTCCAGGAAGCGCAGCACGGCCAGCACCCGGCGGTGATCTCCCTCGTCTGGGTGCAGATCAAGCTTGGCGAAGATGCTGTTGATGTGCTTGGCCACCGCGCTGTCGGTGATCACCAGGGCCTGGCCGATCGCGGCGTTGGACCGGCCTTCCGCCATCAGCCGGAGCACGTCGTGCTCGCGGGGTGTCAGCCGGTCGAGGGGGTCGCTGCGGCGCCGCAGCAGCAACTGCGAGACAACCTCGGGATCCAGTGCGGTTCCGCCGGCCGCGACGCGCCGCAGCGCCGCGAGGAAGTCCGCCACGTCGGCGACCCGGTCCTTGAGCAGGTAGCCGACCCGGCTGGTATTCGCCATCAGCAGGTCGGCGGCGTAGCGCTCCTCCACGTACTGGGACAGCACGAGCACGGCGACCTCGGGCCACTGGCGCCGGATCACCAGCGCGGCCCTGATGCCCTCGTCAGTGTGCGTCGGCGGCATCCGGACGTCGACGATGACGGCGTCAGGCCGGTGCACCGGCACGGCAGCCAGTAGTTCCTCGGCGTCTCCGACCGCCGCCATGACCTCGATCTCCGCGGCCCCAAGCAGCCGTATCAGTCCGGCCCTGAGCAGCACCGAATCCTCAGCAATCACGACTCGCACGGCAGCTCCACGGTGATCTCGGTCGGGCCGCCCGCCGGGCTGTCGATCCGCAGGCTGCCGTCGACGGATCTCGCCCGCTGCGCGAGGCTAGCCAGGCCGGTGCCGCGGGCGGGATCGGCGCCGCCGATCCCGTCGTCGGTGACGCGAATGCACAGCAGGCCGTCGATCCGGCGGACCTCGATGCCGGCCTGCCGCGCGGACGAGTGCCTGGCGATGTTGGCCAGGCACTCCGAGACGACGAAGTAGGCAACCGCCTCGACGGTTGGCGACGCCCGCTCCAGCTTCTCCACCGTCAGCCGGACGGGCAGCGGGGCCCGGGCGGCTATGCCGGATAGCGCGGCGTCGAGTCCACGGTCGTCGAGAACGGCCGGATGCAGCCCACGGACCAGGTCGCGCAGCTCAGCCAGCGCTTCCTTCGCCTCGTCGTGAGCGTCGGCGATGACCCGCTTCGCCTCGACTGGCAGGTCGGTCAGCGTCGCTCTGGCCATGCCCAGGTTCATGGCCAGCGAGACCAGCCGCTGCTGCGCGCCGTCGTGCAAATCGCGCTCGATTCGCCGCCGCTCCGCGTCCGCCGCGTCTACGACCCCCGCCCTGCTCTGCGACAGGGTCTCCACCCGGTGCTCGAGTGCCGCCAGGTGGCTTCTGAACGCAGCGAATTACCGAGCCGGGGCCACAGCGACGGGCCGCAGGCGGTCGGCGGCGACGGAATCTCCACGCCGAGCACCGACCAGCAGCGATGGCGCTGGACAACCGTCAGCGGCACCCTCGCGAGCAGCACGAGGCCCGCCGACAGCGCGAACGTCGCCAGCACCAGCCAGAAACCGACAGGGACGTAGTGCGGCAGCAGCCACGGCAGCGCGAGGAGAGCGAGGCCGGCGAGCTGGACCGGGATGCCGGAGACGACGAACACGAGGTTCCTGATCAGCGCCGCCAGCCACCGCAGCGGCGCCCACCACCCACGCACCGGCTCCGCGCGCGGACCGGCCGCGGTGCCGTCCGCGCCAAGGAACAGGTACAGGATCGAGCCGATCGGGTGGATGAACAGGATGACGATGACCCAGACGACCCGCGGTGCGCTGCGCACTGACTTGGCATGCACGAGGTTCACCAGGCAGTACACGTCCAGCCCCAGCACAAGCACCAGCAACGGGATCAGCACCGGCAATGCGTGCAGCAGCAAGTGACCCGAGCCGGCCTGCGGCAGGCTCATGCCTGCGGCCGGGGGCGGCCGGGCGACGCGCGCGAGCTGCGTCGGGCGGCCGCGGTTGCCATCCTCACACCGTATGCGCCGCTCGAAGGCCCGGCCATCCAGCAAGGACCCGATCCCGGGCGGTAGCTAGCACCACCCCAGATTCGGGATCGCGCGCTACTGCGGGCAGCAGCCCGAGCCGAAAGGCTTGCCGACATGCGCGCGAGCAGCAGGCCTGGACCTAGCGAACAGGTACTGACCGGAGTGCGCGATCGGGTCTCGGCCGAGACCGCATCGCGGGACGCAAGTCCGCCGATGTGGCCGTGGTCCTACCGGGTCGCCGGAGCGAAGTCGACCTGGCCGGCCGTCGAGGTGTACGAAGCGGGGACGCTGCTGGACGTGGTGAGCTCAACCAAGCTCGGCGCCCCGGTCGCGCGCGGTGCGCGGACCGTACGCCTGGACGCCGGCGGCCGTGCACTCGCGTGGGGCCGACTGCCTGTTGACGGCGACCTGCCGGTCGTGGAGTTCAGCCGCGGCCGGCTCCGAAGCGTGCGAGAGCGCGTGACACCGATCCAGGTCACGAGCTGGTGCTGGCTGGCGATCGCCGAGGGGCGATATGACGCGGTGACCGTGCGCTCGGCCGGCGGGGTGGTCAGACGCCGTTTGCGGATGAGCCGGTCATGTCGCTGACCGGCATGGCGGCAGCACCTGCCACCCGCTGGCGGTGGCTGGCGCTCGGAAGCACCCTGTCCGGCGCGGGCCTGCTGCCGTGGATGGTCTACCTGGCTGTCAGCCTGCCCGCGAGCCCGCGTGCCTGGCACTGGCCCGCGGCCTGGGTGGGCCTGGACGCCATGGAGGCGGCCGGCTTGCTGGTGACCGGTGTGCTGTTGCTGCGGCGGGACGTCAGGAGCTGCCTGACAGCCCTCGCGACTGCCGGACTACTGGTTGCCGACGCCTGGTTCGACGTCACTACCGCGCCGCCCGGAGGCGGTGAGGTTGCCTCGCTGGTGATGGCGGTAGTCGCCGAACTGCCGGGCGCGGCCTGCTGCGCCGCCATCGGCGTGGCCGGGTTGCACCGGCTGCTGGCTGGACCGCCGCCCCGGACCGGATGGGTCCCTGCGCCGCCGACTGTCGTGCCGGAACGGGTCCGGCTGGCCGCCCGTCCAGCCGGTAGGCTCTGGGCCGTGCGAGTACTGGTCATCGGGTCGGGGGGCCGCGAGCACGCGCTGGTCCGGGCGCTGGCCAGGGACAGCGACGTCAGCGACCTGCACGCGGCGCCCGGCAATCCGGGCATCGGCGAGCTAGCCCAACTCCACGATGTTGCCGCCACCGACGCTGCCGAGGTAACGGCGCTGGCCCGGAAGCTCAGCGCCGACCTGGTCGTGATCGGCCCGGAGGCCCCGCTGGTCGCGGGCGTCGCCGACGCGCTGCGGGACGCGGGCGTGCGCTGCTTCGGCCCAGGCCAGGGCGCGGCGATGATCGAGGGGTCGAAGTCGTTCGCCAAGCAGGTGATGACCGCGGCCGGGGTGCCGACCGCAGCGTCCGTGACCTGCCGGACGGAACCGGAAGCGGACGCGGCGCTCACCCGGTTCGGGCCGCCCTACGTGGTGAAGGCCGACGCGCTCGCGGCGGGCAAGGGCGTTGTTGTCACGACCGACCGCGCCGAGGCGCTACGGCACGCCGGTGTCAGCGGCACCGTGGTGATCGAGGAATTCCTCGACGGGCCGGAAGTGTCGGTCTTCGCGGTTGCGGACGGTACCACCGCAGTCGCGCTGTTGCCCGCGCAGGACTACAAGAGAGCAGAGGACGGGAACACCGGCCCGAACACGGGCGGCATGGGGGCCTACGCACCGCTGCCGTGGGCGCCAGCGGACCTGGCCGAGCAGACGCTCGCCGATGTGGTCCGGCCCACCCTGGCCGAGCTCAACAGGATCGGCAGGCCATTCAGCGGGCTGCTGTACGCCGGGCTGAGCCTGACAACGCGCGGGCTCCGAGTAGTCGAGTTCAATGCCCGGTTCGGCGACCCGGAGACCCAGGTGGTGCTCGACCGGCTCGGCACTCCGCTGGCCGGCCTGCTGACGGCGAGCGCCGACGGTGACCTGGCAACCGCCGAGCCCCTCGGCTGGCTGCCCGGTGCGGCCGTCACGGTGGTGATCGCCGCCGAGGGCTATCCGGCCAGCCCGGTCCGCGGCGCGGTCATCGACGGCCTAGCCGAAGCCAGCCGCGTTCCCGGCACTTATGTCTTGCACGCCGGAACCGCCCGCGATGGCACGGGCCGGATTACTGCGAACGGTGGCCGGGTCCTCAATATCGTCGGCGCCGGCGTCGACCTGGCTGCCGCCCGGACCAGGGCGTACCAGGCGGCCGCGCAGATCAGGATGTCCGGGGGCTGGTACCGCGGCGACATCGCGGCCGAGCCCGCCCCCGGCGCCCGTCCGGAGGCATGACCGACGGCGCAGCCGCCGGTCATGCCGCCCGCCGAGCCGCCGGACCCGACGACGAGCACAGCCGAGGCGCCGCTGCGGGTGAGCACGCTCG
>JBAUAR010000635.1:0-4174 GCA_049675875.1 Streptosporangiaceae bacterium | reverse complement strand
CCAGGCTGACTCCCAGCCGCCGCCTTGTCCACCCCCCGGCCCATACGGGCGATCAGCGGCCGCCGACCGCCACCTCGGCGCCCAGTTTCATCACAGCGGGCGGGCCGCAGGCCCAGGGAATCTAATTCGTGAACGAGCGGGCTCAGGCTGGTTTCGGGAGATCGCCGGTACCGCCAGGTGGCCGAGGCGGAGGAACTGGCTGAGGCAGGTTGTGGCATGAGATCGTCCCAGGACCGTACCGGAGATACAGAGCCGAGTTCGTCGTCGGCACTCGGGCACGCACGGTCTGGGGGCGGCGTCGACGATGTCGGCCCGTCGGCCGGTGCCATCGGGGTCACCCGGGGCGACCCGATCCCCCAGGCGAGGTCAGCACCAGGTCCGCAGAGCTTCCTGCGGCCTGAAAGGTACGAGATTCAGCGGCTAGTGCGATCTGCACCAGCTAAGACGGTCTATCTGGCACGCGACCGACAGCTGGGCTGCCAGGTGGTTCTCGATGTGTTCTCCAGTACCACAGAAGGCCTGACCGCGAGTGCCTGGGAGACCAAGGTGCTGGGCCAGCTGGGCGACCACCGGAGCATTGCTCAGGTCCTCGACCGGTGGGAAGTGGACGGAACAGCCGTCATGGCTATCCGCTACCTGGCCGGCGGCTCTCTTCGAGACCTTCTCGACCGGTCTCAGGAGTCAGGTGAACAGCTCCCTGTGGACAGAGTCCTGCGAATTGCGACCGAGCTTGCCAGCAGCCTCGAGCACATCCATAGCCACCGCTTCCTGCACCGTGATTTGCAGCCCAGGAACGTGCTGTTCGATGAGTGGGGAGCGGTTCATCTCGTTGACTTCGATACCGCGATCTCACTCGATGACAGGCAGCTAAGCGACTTGCCGCACGGCCCGGTATACGAGTACATGGCTCCCGAGCTGATCGATGGCCAGCCCGCCGATGAGCGTGCTGACCTGTACGCGCTCGGCGCCATCATCTACGAGATGTGTCAGGGTCGGCCGCCCTTCAGCCGAGACGACACTACGGCAGGCAGGGCAGACGGGCCGCCAGTGATTGACCGGGAGGATCTCCCTGACGGGCTGCATGAACTCGTGCGCTGCCTGCTTGCACTCGACCAGGACCATCGGCCGGCCAGCGCGACTGGCGCGATCGCTCTGCTGGAAAGCATTCGTGCCGGCCAAGAACCGCAGGGGGCAGCTTTCGCAGCGCCGCGGGCAGACAGCCAGTCTCTTCCTGAGCCGGACCCGGCCGAAGTCCGGGCCTCGCGCGGCGCCAGAGCGGCCGACTACCAGGTCGGCGACTTCATCGACGACCGCTTCGAGATCCTTGACGTCCTCGGCCGGGGCGGCTTCTCCAAGGTTTACCGAGTCCGTGACGATGTGGAGGGCGAGGAGCGGGCCTTCAAGCTCTTCGACAGCGCCGCGGGCTACGCCGCGGTCCGGCGCGAGATCGGAGCGCTGCGGAAGATCCGTCACCGAAACGTCGTGGAGGTCTTCTGGGCCGACAAGACGGCTGCCGGCGACTGGTACCTGGTCACCGAGTTCATCAACGGGGAGACGCTGGAGGAATACGCGACCGGGAACAAGATCCTGCGCGACAGAGAGGCGGCTGATGTCGCGATCGACCTGCTCGGCGCACTCGTAGCTTTTCATCCCGACGTGACACGCCTCAGCGAGCTAGACGCGGCACGCCACGAACGCGAAATGACCGAGGCCGAGTTGTCCGAGTGGATGGAACTCAAGGAAAAAGGGCTGGTCCATCGCGACATCAAGCCGCTCAACGTGATGCTGACCCGCAGCGGCGTGAAGCTACTGGACTTCAACATAGCGTCCAGAGTCGGCGACCCCGTCAAGACGGTGTCAGGCACCCCGCCCTATCAGCCTCCCGACGCAGATCTAACTCGCTGGGATGTCTCCACCGACTTGTTCGCCGTTGGCGTGCTGCTCTACCAGCTGCTGTGCAACGGCCAGCACCCCTACCCGAACGCCATGCCAATGATCGACGAACCGGTGATCGACCCGAGGACAGTCCGCCCTGACCTCAAGCCAGAACTCGCCGAGTTTCTCGTCAAAGCGTGCGCGTCAACCAGGGTCGACCGGTATTCGACAGCTGATGAAATGCAGCTGGCCCTGCGCGAGACCCGTTCCGACCTCTGACCGGGCTCGGAGCTCACGCACCGCACGCAGTACGGTCTGACGACATGGAGGGAACGGGCCAGCTCAGGCCAGTGTCCAGGACCGGATCGGGTAGTCGCTCATGCGAGGCACCATCACGCTGATCGATGGTCAGCTCCTGCTATTCCGCTTTCCGTACAGCCCGGAGATCAACAACGACCTGCGTGATGCCACGCGTGTTCACTGGGACCCAAAGCTGCGCGGGTTCGCATTATCCGCCGACCAACTCCGCCGCGACCCGACGATGATTGCTAAGCTCGCGCACTTCATGCGCGAGCACAAGCTCGATCCCGATGCTGGGATCCGTAAGCTCTTCGCCCTCCGCGCTGTTAACCCCGCCGGTCTCGCCGTAGTCCTGCAGAATCAGCAACCGCTGGGCCATGGAGCGCTTAGTCCCGGCCACTTAAGGTGCGACCTGCTGCCCGCCTCGACCTGGGGCTCGAACCTTCGCGGAGCGTTCTCCTCCGAAGACTGGGACGCCCTTCGCGTCCCCGTATCCGCGGCTGCAAGAGACATCTGCGAGGTCTGCGGCACCGAAACCTACATGGAAAGCGGACGCAAGCAGCGTCCCGACTGCCACGAACTGTGGACCTTCTTTTACAGCCGCGCCAGGAACATCCAGCGCCTTGACCGGCTCATCGCGCTGTGCCGCGACTGCCACCGTGCCCAACACATCGGCCGGGCAGGGGCTACGGGCGAGACCGATTTGGTGATCGCCAAACTCTGCGCGGTCAATGGCTGGACCACGGCTCAGGCTCTTTTAGAGATGAACCGCGCCTGGTCAGAATACGAGCGTCGTCGGCGCCACCGCTGGGACCTAGACCTGTCCGCCCTAAAGGGCGCCATCACCTTTGATGGTTATCCTGATCTGTACTTCCCCGCAGTCGAGCGCGAGCGGCTCGGCAACTCCTACTTCCGGTGACCGGCATCTTCCGGCGCGGCCAGCATTCATCGCATGACCTGGCGGGGCGAGCACGAGCACGTCGACCTCCGCCGACCATTCCCATCCACCAGCGGTTCGGATTGCAGGCGTCGCACCCGACACCGTGCTCGCGCCGTACCAGGCTCCCTCCTGGGGAGCGGTCCACCGCGGGCGGCCGGGCCGGGGTGGCCGCCATACGGTCGCGCTCACATGCTGAGCGCGAACAGGTCGGCTCCGGGCCCACGTGACCGATGCCTGTCCGGGTTGTGTCCGTGACACGGGCTGCTCGCGGCCCGCTGCGCAGTTGCCGCAAGGTGCAAGCCCATGGGCATGCAGGTAGTCGTCGTGGCTAGGCCCGAAGAGACGCCCGGTCCAGTTCGATTCCGATCACGCGGGCCACGCGGTCAAGGTCAGCGTCGTGGGCTAGCACGGTCGCTCCGCGGCGCCATGCAACGGCGGCGATCATGCAGTCGATCAGGCCGCGCGGGGTGACCCCGGCTTTGCGGCACCGGCGGTAGATCCGCACCGCGCCGTCGAAGTCGGCGGCCGCGTCGAAGTGCAACAGGCCGAATCGCAGCAGCAGCCGCCGCAGGTCGTCCTCGCGCTTGTCGCTGCGCGCCCCGGCCAGGACTTCCATCACGATCGGCTCGGTAACCGCGACCGGGCCGTCGGCCGCGATCAGCTCGGTCAGCCGCTCGTCGGCCGGGCTGCCGGTGGACCGGTCGTATTCCACCCACGCGGAGGTGTCGGCCAGGATCACGCCGCATCCCCTGGTCCGGTGTCGGCCGGGGCCTCGGAGATGGCATACGCGCCGCGCATGGCCAGGGCTTCCTCGCGGGTCATGGGCTGGCCGGCCAGGTGACGCAGCGCTAGGTCGACGGCCTGGGTTTTGGTCCGGACGCCGTAGCGGTCCATGATCGCCTCGACGTAGGTGTCTTCGATCTCGATGTTCGTGCGCACCCTGCTCATACACCTACTATACACCTGACGTGCATAGGACGTGTACTACGAGTACGTGCTCGACTTCCTGCCCGCGCTGGGCGGCGATGCCGACTCAGTGTCAGAGTGGCGTACCTGCAC
>JBAUAR010000634.1:0-11410 GCA_049675875.1 Streptosporangiaceae bacterium | reverse complement strand
CGGGCCAGGCGCTGCCGGCCGACGGCGTCGTGCTCGCCGTGCCGGCTGACCAGGCCGCCCGGCTGGCCGGGACCGCCGGCACGACCGGAACCGCCGCCTGGTCCGACCTCGGGCACTCGCCGATCGTCAACGTGCACGTGAGGTACGACCGCCCGGTGATGAATCTGCCTTTCGTCGCGGCCGTAGATTCGCCCGTCCAGTGGGTATTCGACAAGACCAGGCAGGCGGGCGTTCCGGACGGTCAGTACCTGGCGGTCTCGGTATCCGCCGCCGACGGCCTCGTCGAGGTGCCCACTGCAGCCATCCGCGAGCTGTTCGAGCCGGAGCTCGCGCGGCTCTTCCCGGCCGCCGCGGGCGCAACGATCAGGGATTTTTTCGTGACCAGGGAGCGTCGAGCGACGTTCAGGCAGGGCCCGGGCTCGGGCGCCCTGCGACCCGCCGCCGGAACTTCGGTGCCGGGACTTGTGCTGGCCGGTGCGTGGACCGCCACCGGCTGGCCGGACACCATGGAGGGTGCCGTGCGAAGCGGACACAGTGCAGCGCGGGAACTCACCCGCACGCTGGCCTCGCTGCCAGCGTCAGGCCCCGCCGCAGCGGGCTGCCGGGGATCGTCCCCGCGGGTCGGCACTGAACGTGACTCTGCCTGGTCGGGTGCCTCATGACGGTGACCATGCCCGCCGGAGTGCAGACGGCACGCGACCTGACCGGGCCCGCGATCGCGGAAGCGGTCAGCAGGCTGAGCCCGGCGGTCCGGGCGGTGGCCGCTTACCATCTCGGCCTCGCGGACGCCAGTGGCGCCCCGGTGTCCGGCGGCGGCACGGGCAAAGCGCTGCGGCCGGCCCTCGCGCTGCTCTCGGCGCGGGCTACCGGGGCGGCCCCGGAGCAGGGCGTCGTGCCCGCCGCGGCGGTCGAACTTGTGCACAACTTCTCGCTGCTGCACGACGACATCATGGATGGCGACACCGAACGCCGGCATCAGCCCACCGCCTGGACGGTGTACGGCGTGGGCGCGGCCATCCTGGCCGGCGACGCGCTGCTGGCGCTCGCCCAGGACGTCCTGCTGGAGAACCCGCCGTATGGGGTGTGGGCGGCGCGCTGCCTGTCGGCGGCCGTGCAGCGGCTGATCGCCGGCCAGGGGGCGGACCTGGCGTTCGAGCGCCGCGACGACGTCACCGTCGAGGAATGCCTGGACATGGCGGGGGACAAAACCGCGGCCCTGATGGCGTGCGCGTGCAGCATCGGGGTGATCTACCTCGGCGGGTCCGCGAACCTGGCCATGAGCCTGAGCGGGTTCGGCGCCCACGCGGGACTGTCCTTCCAGCTCGTCGACGACCTGCTCGGCATCTGGGGCGCGCCGCAGATCACCGGCAAGCCCGTCGGGTCCGACCTGCGCGCGCGCAAGAAGTCGGTACCGGTGGTCGCGGCGCTGACCAGCGGCACCGCGGCCGGCCGCGAGCTGGCGGCGCTGCTCGCCACACCCGAGCCGCTGACCGAGGACGAAGTGAGCCGCGCCACCGCCCTGGTCGAGGCGGCCGGCGGAAAGGCGCGGATCGAGGCGATGGCGTACGCAGAGCTGGCGTCCGCGCTGACCTGCCTGGCCGAGGCGGACATGCCCGAGGACGTGCGCGCCGAGTTCGCCGCGATTGCCGAGTTCATCACGGCCCGCCAATGGTGACTCGCGGGGCTATCCGGCCAGGCACCGACGGCGTGCCCTGGCCAGCCGACCGGATCGGCCAGGCCAGCCGCATGGCACCGGCCGACCGGCGGGCGGTCCGCGCCGCCCTGGACCGGGCAGTCCGCCACCTCACCGGGCTGCAGGACCAGGCCGGGTGGTGGCAGGGCGAGCTGGAGACCAACGTCACCATGGACGCCGAGGACCTGCTGCTGCGCGAGTTCCTGGGCATCCGCACCGCCGCGGAAACCGAGGCTGCGGCCCGCTGGATCAGGTCGCAGCAGCGCGCCGACGGGACGTGGGCGAATTTCCACGGTGGCGACGCCGACCTGTCGACCACGGTCGAGGCCTACGTGGCGCTGCGGCTCGCGGACGACCCGGTCGAGGCCGATCACATGGCGCGGGCGGCCGACTGGATCGTCAGCCGCGGCGGTATCCCTGCCACCAGGGTGTTCACCCGCATCTGGCTGGCGCTGTTCGGGGCGTGGCCGTGGGACCAGCTCCCGGTCATCCCGCCCGAGCTGATCTACCTGCCGCGCTGGGCGCCGCTCAACGTCTACGACTGGGGGTGCTGGGCACGGCAGACGATTGTGCCGCTGACGGTCGTCTGCACGCTCCGCCCGGTCCGCCCGCTGCCGTTCAGCCTCGCCGAGCTCGCCGAGCCGGCTGGCACCGCACCGGCAGCCGCCCCGGGCACCCGGCCGGCGGACCCGTGGAGCATGCTCTTCCGCGGCCTGGACCGCGGGCTGCACGTGCTAGAGCGCAGGCTCAGCCGGGTACGGGCGAAGACCGCGGTGCGGACCGCCGCCTACCGCCGGTGCGCCGAATGGATCATCGCGCGGCAGGAGAGCGACGGCTGCTGGGGCGGCATCCAGCCGCCCTGGGTCTACTCGCTGCTGGCGCTGCACCTGCTCGGCTACGAGCTCGACCACCCGGTCATCGCCCGTGGCCTCGACGGCCTGAACCGGTTCACCATCATCGAGGACTCGCCCGAGGGCAAGGTGCGGCGCCTGGAGGCCTGCCAGTCGCCGGTCTGGGACACGGTGCTGGCCATGGTCGCGCTGGCCGACGCCGGCCTGCCGGCCGATCACCCGGCCCTGCAGTCGGCGGCCCGCTGGGTGCTCGCCGAGGAGATCCGCGGCCCGGGTGACTGGCAGGTACAGCGGCCTGGCCTGGCGCCGTCCGGCTGGGCGTTCGAATTCGACAACGACGGCTATCCGGACGTCGACGACACAGCCGAAGTCGTGCTCGCGCTCGGGCGGGTCGAGCAGCCCGACGACGCGATGGCGGCCGCGGCAGGCGCCGCCGCCGCCCGCGCGCTGACCTGGCTGACGGGCATGCAGTCGCGCGACGGCGGCTGGGGGGCATTCGACGCCGACAACACTTCCAGGCTCGTCACCAAGCTGCCCTTCTGTGACTTCGGCGAGGTCATCGACCCGCCATCGGCGGACGTCACCGCGCACACCGTAGAGGCGCTCGCGGCGGCGGGCCTCGGAGCAAGCCGGGCGGCCCGCCGCGGAGTGGCCTGGCTGCTGCGCAACCAGGAGCCCGACGGCTCGTGGTTCGGCCGCTGGGGCGCGAACTACGTCTATGGCACCGGCGCCGTCGTGCCCGCGCTGCTCGCGGCCGGCGTGCTGCCGGGCAAGCCGTCCATCAGGCGGGCGGTGAGCTGGCTGGTCGCGCACCAGAACCCGGACGGCGGCTGGGGCGAGGACCTGCGGTCCTACACCGATCCCGACTGGGCTGGCCGCGGCACCTCCACCGCGTCGCAGACCGCCTGGGCGCTGCTGGCCTTGCTCGCCGCTGGCGGCGAGGATGCCATGGCCAGCGCCGAGCGCGGGGTGAGCTGGCTGACGGCCACTCAGCGGCCGGACGGGACCTGGGACGAGCCGCAATTCACGGGTACGGGCTTTCCCGGCGACTTCTACATCAATTACCACCTCTACCGGCTTGTCTTCCCCGTCAGCGCGCTGGGGCGCTACCTGGGCGTCGGCCGATGAGAACACTGACGGTGTGCGCGCCGCTCCGGGTCGAGGCCCGGGCCTTGCGCCGCGGGCTAGCCGGAGCTAGCCAGGCGGAGGTGGTCCGGACCGGCTACGGGCCGGCCAGGGCGGCCGCCGCTGCGGCCAGGCTGGCGGCCTCGGCACCGCACGCGCTGGCGGTGGGCGGCGTGGCCGGAGCGCTGACCGACGACCTGCACGTCGGCGACCTCGTGGTCGCCACCGAGGTGACCTACCGCGGCACCACGGTGCACATCCCGTCTGCTCTGCTGCTGGCGGGTGAGCTGCGCCGAGCCGGGCTACGGGCGAGCACTGGCCTGGTCGTCACCGTCGATCACCTGGTGCGCGCCGGGCAGCACGCGGCCCTGGCCGCCACCGGTGCGGTCGCGGTCGACATGGAGTCAGGGCCGCTGCTCGGAGCCGCGACCGGCCAGCCCGTCGTGGTGCTGCGGGCGATCTCGGACACCCCGGATCAGCCGCTGGTCAGTCCTCGCATCGTCAGCGGCGGCCTGGCAGCGCTCCGGTCACTGCGGCAGGCGGCCCCGGCCCTCGCCAGCTGGGCCGCTGCGGTAGGGCCGCGCCGGGTGCTGCTGGCCAGCCCGCGGTCGTTCTGCGCGGGCGTGGAGCGCGCGATCGAGATCGTCGAGCTGGTGCTCGAGCAGCGCGGCGCGCCGGTGTACGTGCGGAAGCAGATCGTGCACAACGCGACGGTGGTGGCGGACCTGGAGCGGCGCGGCGCGGTGTTCGTCGACGAGCTGGCCGAGGTGCCGGACGGGGCGAGCGTGGTGTTCTCCGCGCACGGCGTGTCTCCCGATGTCCGGCAGGAAGCGGCGCGGCGCGGGCTGGACGCGGTCGACGCGACCTGCCCGCTGGTCGCCAAGGTGCACGCCGAGGCCCGCCGGTACGCCGCCGACGGTTACCTGGTCGCGCTGATCGGTCACGCGGGCCACGAAGAGGTCGAGGGCACGCTGGGCGAGGCGCCCGGCTCGATGGCCCTGGTCGAGCGGCCCGCCGACGTGGCGCGCCTGGCCCCGGCCGACCCCGGCAAGGTGGCCTACCTGATGCAGACCACGCTCGCCACGGATGAGGCAGGCGCCATGGTCGATGCGATCACCGAGCGGTTCCCCGCGGCGACGGGGCCGGGTACCGACGACATCTGCTACGCCACCACGAACCGGCAAGCCGCGGTCCGCAGCATCGCGGCCCGCTGCGACCTGGTGCTGGTGGCCGGATCGGCCAATTCGTCCAACTCGGTACGTCTGGTAGAGACGGCGCAGCGCGCGGGCGCAGCCGCCTACCTGGTGGACCGTGCGGAGGATATCGAGCTCGGCTGGCTGGCCGGCTGCTCGACGGTCGGGATCACCGCCGGAGCGTCGGCGCCGCCCGCGATCGTCGACCAGATCGTGGCGGCCCTCGGTGGGCTCGGTGAGATCACGACCGAGGAGGTGGCCGTGGCCACCGAGTCGGTGCAGTTCGGGCTTCCCAAGGAGCTGCGCCGGCAGGCGGTCGGCTCTGCGGAGAGCTGACGGCAGGGATAACAGCGGATTACTGACGAGAAAGACGGTGCCATCGTGAGCATGCCACTGCGCCAGACCCTGCGGGTGGGATCGTACCTGCTGGGTCAGAAGCTGCGCGGCAACAAGAAGTTCCCGCTGATCGTCGAGCTGGAGCCGCTGTTCGCCTGCAACCTCAAGTGCGCGGGCTGCGGCAAGATCCAGCAGCCGGCCAGCCTGCTCAAGCAGCGGATGCCGGTCGAGCAGGCCCTGGGCGCCATCGAGGAGTGCGGCGCACCCATGGTGTCGATTGCCGGGGGCGAGCCACTCATGCACCCGCAGATCGACGTGCTGGTCAGCGAGCTGGTCAAGCGGAAGAAGTTCGTCTTCCTGTGCACCAATGCGCTGCTGATGCCGAAGAAGCTCGACAAGTTCACGCCGTCGCCGTACTTCGCCTTTGTGGTGCACATTGACGGCCTGCGCGAGCGGCACGACGAGTCGGTCTGCAAAGAGGGCGTGTTCGACGACGCCATCGCCGCCATCAAAGAGGCGAAGCGGCGCGGCTTCACGGTCAACACCAACACCACGTTCTTCAACACGGACACCCCGCAGACCGTCATCGACGTGCTGAGTTACCTCAACGACGATCTGCAGATCGACAACATGCAGATCTCTCCCGCCTACGCCTATGAGAAGGCGCCGGACCAGGAGCACTTCCTCGGCGTCACCGAGACGCGGGAGCTGTTCCGCAAGGCCTTCGACGGCGGGAACCGGCGGCGCTGGCGGCTGAACCACTCGCCGCTTTTCCTCGACTTCCTGGAGGGCAAGGTCGACTTCGGCTGCACCGCGTGGGGCATCCCGTCCTACTCGCTGCTCGGCTGGCAGAAGCCCTGCTATCTGATGGCGGACGGCTACACCAAGACCTACAAGGAGCTCATCGAGACCACCGACTGGGACGCATACGGTCGCGGCAAGGATCCGCGCTGCGCCAACTGCATGGCGCACTGCGGCTACGAGCCCACCGCCGTGCTCGCCACGACGGCGTCCCTGCGCGAGTCGATCCGGGCGATACGCGGGTAGTCCGGCTCCGTCTGACTACCCGCGGGGGGACGCAATACCGGGCGCCATTGCGGGAAATAAGCCAGGTATGCAGAAACTCTCCGTGGCGGCACAGGCTCGCGAGTTGCTGGCGCAAGCTGCCAGCGCGCCGGGCGGCCGCGCCGCCCAGACTGTCTTGGGCGGCCATGAGCGGATCCTGCGCCAGACGGTGATCGCCATGATCAAGGACTCGGCGCTGTCCGAACACGCGAGCCCCGGCGAGGGGAGCGTGTACGTGCTCCGGGGCCGGGTCAGTCTGGCGGCAGGCAGCGAGGCGTGGGAAGGGGGCGACGGCGACCTTCTCCTCATTCCGGATGCACCGCACAGCCTGCTGGCGCTGCAGGATTCCGCGGTGCTGCTGACAGTGGCAAAACGGCTATAACGCCCGTGGTCGGCGGGGTCGGAGTACGGCCTTCTCAGCCGGACTGAGCCGGCCGGGGCGAGCAGGGTCCTTGGTCGGCGCTCCCTGGCGCTTGCGGCTCGATGGGCATAGCCTGTCGCCGCTATGTAACCGAGGACTCGTCCCCCCGCTCGAAAGGAGCCCTCATGCAACCAATCCGAAAGCTCGGCTCGGGATTACTCCGACAGCCCTGGCTGCGCGCCGTGGTGGCAGCCGGAGGGGCTGCCGCCTTAGTTGTCCCGCTGGTAGCGTTCTCGACGTCGGGGGAGAACTCTCATCAGGGTCACGGCTTCCCCGCCTGGGTCGGGACGTGGGCCTCCAGTCCCATGTCGGGAGCCGTGAATGCGTTCAACCCGACGACCTGCCCGGCAGGCTCAGGCCAGTTCACCAACCAGACCGTGCGCAACATCGTGTACACCAGCGTTGGCGGCGACCGGGTTCGGATCAGGCTGAGCAATGTGTTCGGGACCGCTGCACTGACAATCGGTGATGCCTCCGTCGCGGTGGCCGAGACAGGAGCCGAGACGGTGCCGGGCACGATGCGGCAACTGCAGTTCAACGGGCAGACTAGCGTCACGATCCCGGCCGGGGCCGAGGTCGTCAGCGACCCCGTGCAGCTGACTGTCACTGCGCTAGAGGACCTGGCGGTCAGCGTCTATGTCCCCGCGATGTCCGGGCCGGCCACGTATCACGCCACCGCGATCCAGGACAGCTTCGTGTCCACGACCGGTGACTTCGCGACGACCGACAGCGCCGCGAGCTACCCGACGACGATCACCTGCTGGATGTTCGCAGACGGAGTCGATGTCCCCGGATCTCCCCGGGTCACCGGGTCGGTGGTTGCGTTCGGTGACTCCATCACCGACGGTTTCCAGTCCGACACCAACGCCAATGATCGCTGGCCCAACGTGCTGGCCCGGCGTCTCGACGCGATTGAGGGGCCGACGCTCTCGGTCGTCGACGAAGGGATCAGCGGCAACCAGCTGCTGACGGACTCGCCATTCGCCGGGGTCAGCGGGTTGCACCGGCTGTCCAGGGACGTCATCGACCAGCCGGGCGCCAAGGTGGTGATCATGCTGATAGGCATCAACGACATCGGCTTCACCGACCTGGGCCTGGACAGTCCCCCGGCAACGGCCGCCACGATCGAAGCCGGGTACGAGCAGGTCATTGCTGCTGCCCACGCCGCGCACCTGCGGATCTACGCGGGCACGCTCACGCCGTTCCTGACTCTGCCAGTCCCGACCGCTGGGTATCAGGACGCTCAGGGTGAGGTGGTCAGGGAGGAGGTCAACCACTGGATACTGACAAGCCACGCGTTCGACGGCGTCATCAACTTCGCGGCCGACCTCGCGGACCCGAGTGACCCGCAGACTTACAACCCGGTGTACGACAGCGGAGATCACCTGCATCCCAACGACGTGGGCTACAACGTCATGGGTGACTCCATCCCGCTGAGCATGCTGCTCGGCCAGAACCAGAACTAGCGCAACCTGGTGCCCCGCCGGCCCGGCCGGCGGGGCACCAGGAAGCGTCGTCGTGGCCTGCTAGCCAGACTGCCGCCGGAGAGCCGGACGGGTAGCTACCATCACCACGTGGCCGACAGGGTGCTCGTCTACGGCGTCACCGGCTCCGGTAAGACGACGCTGGCGCGGAAGATCGCTGAGAACACCGGCCTGCCGTGGCACAGTGTGGACGACCTGACGTGGGAGCCCGGCTGGGTCGGTGTGCCGCCGGAGGAACAGCGGCGCCGGATCGCGGCCATCTGCGCGGGCGACCGGTGGATCCTCGACTCGGGCTACAGCTCCTGGCTCGATGTGGTGCTGGCCAGGGTCGAGCTCATCGTGGCCCTGGACTACTCGCGCTGGCGAACGCTCGCCCGGCTCATCCGGCGCAGCCTGGCTCGCGCCATCGACCGCCGGACGATCTGCAACGGCAACACCGAGAGCTTCCGGCTCATGCTGTCCCGCGACTCAATCCTGGTGTGGCACTTCCGCTCGTTCGCGCGCAAGCGCACGCGGATGCGCTCGTGGGCTGCCGACCCGGCGGGACCGGCGGTCGTCCGGCTGACGTCACCGGCCGCAACCCGCCGGTGGCTGGCGAGCCTTGCACCGAGGGAACAGGCCAGGCTCCGCTAGCGGTCGACACCAGCCGGAACGGCCCCGTTCCCTATTGGTGGTAACCCGACAGGAACGTAGCGATCCGCGAGATCGCGTCGTCCAAAACGGGCACGCCGGCCAGGAACACCAGCCGGAGGTGGTCGGTAGTCGGCAGGTTGAACCCGCTGCCGTGGGACAACAGCACGTGCTGCTGCTCAAGCAGGTCGATCATCATCTGCTCGTCATCGGCGATCGGGTAGACCTCGGGGTCCAGCCGCGGGAACAGGTATAGCGCCCCGGCTGGCCGGTAGCAGCTGACGCCGGGGATCGCCGTCAGCGCTCGCCAGGCGCGGTCACGCTGGTCATACAGGCGGCCGCCCGGCTGCAGCAGGTGCGTGATGTCCACCCGGCCGCCGAGCGCGGGCTCGATGGCGTGCTGTGCCGGGACATTCGGGCACAGCCGCATGTTGGCGAGCAGTTCCAGCCCGTCCAGGTAGTCGGACGCGTCCGCGCGCGGCCCGGAGACCACCAGCCAGCCGGACCGGAAGCCCGCGAGCCGGTAGGTCTTCGACAGCCCGCCGAGCGTGAGCACGAGCAGGTCGGGCGCGAGCGCTGCCGCCGGGCAGTGCACCGCCCCGTCATAAACGATCTGATCGTAGATCTCGTCGGTGAGCACCAGCAGGCCGTGCCGGCGAGCGATCTCGAGCATGCCCAGCAGGGTGGTGCGGGAGTAGACCGCGCCGGTCGGGTTGTTCGGGTTGATGATCACGAGCGCCCTGGTGCGCGGGCTGATGCGGCTGGCCAGGTGCTCGAGGTCCGGCTCCCAGTCTGCCTGCTCATCGCACCGGTAGTGCACCGCGCGACCGCCGCACAAGTTGATCGCTCCGGTCCACAGCGGGTAGTCGGGGCTCGGCACCAGCACCTCATCGTCGGTGTCGAGTAGCGCCTGCAGCGACATGACGATCAGCTCCGACACGCCGTTGCCGAGGTAGACGTCGTCGGCAGTCACTCCGGGCACGCCCCGCCGGTCGAAGTACTGCGCCACGGCCTGTCGGGCGGGCTGAATGCCGCGGGCATCGCTGTAGCCCTGGGCGTCCGCGATGTGCTTGACCACGTCGTTCAGTACGTCCTCGGGAGCGTCGAGGCCGAACGGAGCCGGGTTGCCGAGGTTGAGCTTGATGATCTCGTGTCCGGCGGCCTCCAGCTGACGAGCGCGGCGCAGGACCGGTCCGCGAATGTCGTACCTGACGTTGCTGAGCCTGCCTGCCTGAGCAACCTGCACTTCCAGATCCCTCCGCTCTGCGCCGCTCGTGCCCGGTCTTGCGTCCGCGCCCGCGTCAGCGCGTCCCTGGCAGATCGGCCGTCCCGGCCGGTGTCAGGGACGCAATTCTGGTGGAAACCTTACCGTGACGCCTGCTCCCGGCGGGCCCCGAGGGATGCAGGTCAGCGGGTAGACAGCACGTCAGCGATCTTGGCCGCGGCCGCGGATGGCTCGCTCGTGTCATGCAGCAGTTCGCCCCATGACCAGCGGTAGTACCAGTGCAGCCGGCCGTCGTCGTCGGTGCCGGGAACGCAGTCGATGCTCTCGGCGAGCATGGCCGCGCCGGGCATGAAGACGTGCAGTGCCGCTGGATACGAGGTCTTGACCGTCGTGTGAAAGCCCTCGGTGTCGAGCGCGGTGGCGAGCCGGTGCAGGTGATAGCTGCGCGCGTGATCTCGGATTCCGGACTGCATGTCACCAACTTCGGGAGTCGGCACATTGTCGCCGCCGGAAGCCACGCGTTGTCAAGCCCTAGCGCTGCGCCAGACGCGCCGGTCAGCGTCCGCCGGTACCGTAGCCGGGATAGCCCTGATAGCCATCCTGCCCGTAGCCAGGGTCGGGTCCGCCATATCCTTGCTGGTCGTAGCGCCTGGTGGGCTGGCCGGGGGCCGGGAAGCCGAGCCGCTCCGCCCCGTCGGCGTCGGGGTAGACCGGGTCGTCGTAGCGGAGGCTCCCGTAGTCGATCCCGGCGTATCCGAGCGGCGCGGGCCCGTTGGGCGGCTGGCTGTGACCGTGGCCGTTGGTCGCGGGACCGGCTGCGCCGAGGCCGGCAACGGGCAGGTAGCCATCCGCAGCCGACGGACCGGCTGCGGCACCGTTCTCGAAAGCGGGCGCTGGGTACCAGTTGCTTCCCTGGGCCGGCTGCGCTGCTGCCGGGTAACCCGGATAGTCCGCGGCGGTACGGCTGGCGGGGGCGTCGGGGTAGCCGGGCGGCTGATGGGCCGGTGGCGCGCTGAGGTAGCTGCCGTAGGGGTTGGCGGCGGGAGTGCCGTTCGGACCCGGCGATGACGGCAACGGCGGTGTCTGCGCGGCCGGGCGCGGCCCGCCGCTGTGCCGGGCTGCGGATTGCGGCGCGGGCGACTGAACGGGATAGCCGTCCGGCCTGCTGACACGATCCGGACTGACCGGGTACCCGTTCGGGCCAGTGATGCCTGGCTGGCTGGTCGCCGACGGCCTGGTTCGGTACGAGCGGCTGTCCGCGGCGTTGATCGCGGGGAACGACGGGCTCGTCAGCGGGTCGTCGTCGGCCGGCCCGCCGATACCGGCGTGCCCGTTTCCCGACGGAGCCTGGGCAGCGGGCAGCTGCGGCCGCGGCGGCAGTGCCGAC
>JBAUAR010000633.1:0-6860 GCA_049675875.1 Streptosporangiaceae bacterium | reverse complement strand
GCGACGGCCGGTGCCCCGGCTCAGCAGCCGGGGCAAGGGACCTGGCAACTGCTGCCCGCGGCCCCGGTCACCGCGCTTCCCGGCAACGTGGTGAGCGTGTGGACCGGCACCGAGATGATCATCCACGGAACCGTCGCCACGGCGGGGTCCAACAGCGGCGGAGTTACCTTCGCCTACCGGCCCGCCACCGGCACGTGGGTGACGCTGGCGCCCGGTCCCGTCCTGCACACCGAACAGACCACCGACGTGGCCGCCTGGACAGGATCGCAGATGCTGATCCCCGGGCAGACCAACGCCGCCTACAGCCCGGCCACCGGTGCCTGGAACCCGATCCCGCCCGACCCCGGCGCCCAGGCTGAGTCGGTGGCGGCGTGGACCGGCAGCCAGCTGCTCGTCTGGGGCGGCGTGTGCTGCCTCTCGGAATCCAACAGCGGGACGATCTACACCCCGGCGACCAACACCTGGCAGCAGCTCCCGGCGGCGCCGATCTAGCCGCGGCGGGCCGCCACGGGTGCCTGGACCGGGACCGAACTGGTCGTGGCAGGCGGGGAGACCGGCGGTATGGAAGGCCAACCGCTGACGTTCCTCAGCGACGCGGCCGCCTACAACCCGGCGACTGGCACCTGGCGGCAACTGCCGCCGATGCCGGTGCCCACCGTCGGCGCGACTGCGGTCTGGGACGGCACCGAGG
This sequence comes from Streptosporangiaceae bacterium, assembly GCA_049675875.1. GTDB lineage: Bacteria > Actinomycetota > Actinomycetes > Streptosporangiales > Streptosporangiaceae > JAJYUU01. Next base: position 6,169 of record JBAUAR010000633.1, on the reverse strand, counting down.
TCTTGTTCATCGCCGGCAACACCCCGGCCCAATCACCGTCTGCTGGCGGGGAGGCCTACAACCCGGTGACCAACACCTGGCGGCAGCTGCCCGCTATGCCGTTCAGCCGCGCCGACTTTGCCGCCGTCTGGACCGGCAGCCAGGTCCTCGTCTGGGGCGGGGTGACCGGCAGCTCACCGGCATCCCCCGTCCCGCCGCACGGCGAAGCCTACGACCCCGCGACCAACCAGTGGACGGCCCTGCCGGAGGCGCCGCTGACCGGCCGGGCAGCCCCGACCGCAGTCTGGACCGGCAGCCAGCTGATCGTCTGGGGCGGCTACACCGCCAGGGTGAATGACACCGGCGTGAGCTACACCGACGGAGCGGCGTACACGCCAGCCACGGCGTGACCGCACCGCCCCGGCAGCCTACGGAGGGCATTCCGCCGCACCTGCCCTGGCAAGCGGCCCGACTCTCGAGGTTGCCGGTAACGCCTCGTGACCACGTGCTTTTCGGTTTCCTGAGCGGGTACGCGCAATTATTCGATAATTAGTTCAAATTATCTAGCCTACCAGCGCCCCCAGCAGTGGGGTGAGCGATGGGATTCGAACCCACGACATCCAGGACCACAACCTGGCGCTCTAACCAGCTGAGCTACGCCCACCATCGCGGCCAGGCGCGGCAGCGCCGTGGCGGCCTACGAAGCATACCGGTCAACCGTCAGTCCGCAGAATCCCCCGCCGGGGCGGCCCCTTCGGCGCTGACGCGGGCAGCGACCTCCCGGGCGGTTGCGGTGTCCGGGCCTGGCAGCGGGACAAAGACGACCTCGCGGTAGTACCGCAGCTCTCTGATGCTCTCGGAGATGTCGGCAAGCGCCCGGTGCCCGCCGCGCTTCTCGGGGCTGGCGAAGTACGCCCGTGGGTACCAGCGCCTGGCCAGTTCCTTGACGCTGGACACGTCGATCATCCGGTAGTGCAGAAACGCGTCGAGCTCGGGCATGTCCCTGGCCAGGAAGGCGCGGTCGGTCGCGATCGAGTTGCCGCACAGTGGCACCCGGCGCGACTCAGGCACGTGCTTGCGGATGTAGCCGAGCACCAGATCCTGGGCCTCGGCGAGGGTGACACCAGCCGCGAGCTCGGTCAGCAGACCGGAGCTTGTGTGCATATCACGCACGACCTCGAGCATGCCGTCGAGCGCTTCGGCCGGCGGCTTGATGAGGACGTCGATGCCCTCGTCGAGCGGGGTGAGCTCGCCGTCGGTGACGATGCACGCGATTTCCACCAGGGCGTCCCTGGCGAGGTCAAGCCCCGTCATCTCGCAGTCGATCCAGACCAGGGCGTCAGCCATTCGCCCAGCTTAGGTGATCAGTGTCTGCCGTGAGGCCAGGTGCGGCGCCGCGCGGCCGGCCAGCCAGAGCGGCGATGTGGGTCGGCACGGCGACGCCAGGCGGCAGCGCGGGATCGGGCTCGGCCGGCCCGAACGCGAGGGTGGCGGGTAGCACGCCTGCCCAGATCCCCGAGTCGTAGTCCTCCGGATCATCCTTGGGCCCGCCGGACCTGACCTTCACCGACGCCTCGTCGAGCGGCAGCGCCAGCACCGCGGTGGCGGCGAGCTCCTTGCGGCTCGGCGCCCTGGTGTGCTCCCAGCGGCCCGGCACCAGGTGGTCGGTCACCGCTCGCAGGGCCGTGAGCTTCTCGGCCGCGTCGGTGACCAGCCGGGCCGCGCCCAAGATCACCGCGCTCCGGTAGTTCATGGAGTGATGGAACACGGCCCTGGCGCAGACCAGGCCATCGAGCAGCGTGACCGTCACGCAGACCTGCTGGCCAGCTGCGGCGAGAATGGACCGGTTCGCCGACGAGCCGTGCAGGTAGAGCGTGTCCCGGATGCGCCCGTACCCGGTCGGGAGCACCACTGGCTCGTCGTCGATGACCACGCCAAGGTGACACACGAGTCCGGCCGCCAGGACCGCGTCGAGCTCCCTCCGGTCGGCCTGGCCGCGTTCGCGCAGCCGGTGCAGCGTGGTGCGGGGGGTCGACGACAGGGGCGGGCCGGCGTCTGCCTGGTCCAGGGCGTGATCAGCTAGCGTCATGCTGCCTAAGGTACCGGTGGCCACGAGAGCGCTGGTAAGGGATTATTTGCCCATAGTGTTGGAACTCGCGGCAGTCGGCGCGCCTGTGGGCCAGAGGAGTGCGCAGTGACAGACGACGGTATCGAACCCGGCAGAGTGTCGGCCGTACCCGGCATCGAGAACCCGCTCAGCCTCGCAAAATGGCTGGCCGGCGCCGGGCTGACGGACCTCGGCGAGCTGCAGGCCGTGCAGCTGATCGCCGGCGGCCGGTCCAACCTGACCTATCGTCTCGACCTGGCCGGCGGACAGATCGTGCTGCGCCGCCCGCCGCTCGGCCACGTGCTGCCGACCGCCCACGACATGAGCCGTGAGTACCGGGTGCTGACGGCCCTTACCGGCACGGCTGTGCCGGTACCGGAGCCGCTGGCAATCTGTCTGGACGCCGACGTGATCGGGGCGCCCTTTTACCTCATGCGATTCGTCGACGGCGTCGTGCTGCGGACGGTGCAAGACGGCGCGGCGCTGAGTCTCGAGCGCACAGCGGAGCTGTCGAATCTGATGGCCGAGACGATGGCCGCCATCCACAGCGTGGACCTCGACGCCACCGGCCTCGCCGACTTCGGCCGTCCGGCGGGCTACCTGCCCCGGCAGCTGGCGCGGTGGCAGCGGCAGCGCGAGCTGTCGAACACCAGAGACCTGCCTGGGTATCCCGAACTGGTCCAGCGACTAGCCGCCCGGATGCCCGACTCGGCCGACGGCACTTTGGTGCACGGGGACTTCCGGCTCGACAACACGCTCATCCGGCTGACCGGGCCCGCCCGGGTCGCAGCCGTCGTCGACTGGGAGATGTCGACCCTGGGCGACCCGCTCGCCGACCTGGGCCTGACGCTGTCCTACTGGGCGGACTCGGTGGCGGGCGAGTCGGAGGTCTCCGTCGGCGCGACCGTCACCTCGCTGCCGGGATTCTGGAGCCGCGCGGCGTTCGCCGCAAGGTACTCCGAGCTCACCGGCCGCGACGTGAGCGGCATCGGGTATTACATCGCGTTCGGATACTTCAAGCTGGCTATCGTGCTCGAGGGTATCCACGCTCGCTTCCTGGCGCACCAGACGGTCGGTGAGGGATTCGAGCGTGAGGGCCCCGCGGTCCTGATACTGATCGAGCGTGCCCATCAGATGCTGGACACGCTCGGCTGAACCAAGGGCTTGAGTTGAGGCCCGGCGCCCCGCTCTCGCCGGGCCTCACTAGTTCGACGCGGTGGCCCCGCGCCAGGTTCACAGCCTGCCGCAGGATTCTGGATTAGTTTTGCCGGGCCGATCCAGGGCTAGGGGGACACCCGCTGGGATACGGCCTCGACGAATACCTGGCCGATCTCGGACGGGTTACTCACCTGGAAGGCCGCCCCTCCGGTGGCGGCCGCGATCTGCTGGAGCGCCGGGTAGTTCCCGTGTGACCCGAACTCCAGCACGATGATCTCGACCTTGCGGTTGGGGTTGTAGAGCTTCTGCAGCTGCGCCACCAGCGAGCTCACCGGCATGTCGCCGCGGGCGTCGACCCCCGAGGTCAGCACGATCACCGCGTTCACGTACTGCGGCGCGAAGCTCGCGCTCATTGTCTGGTAAGCGGCCAGGATCGCGTCGTACAGATTCAGCGAGCCGCTTGGGCTCGTGGTCGAGGTCGCGTCGAGCTGCTCGATCTGGGCCCGCCGAGTCAGCACCCCGATGTCGGCGGACAACGGGCCGATCGGCACCACCGCGTCGTAGGACTTGCTCCCGGCCGGTGACTTGCCGATCAGCCACACGCCCATCTGGGTACCGTCGGGGAACAGGCCGAGCCCCTTCGATGCGGTCTGTGCGAGGAGCTGCTCGAGGGTCAGGGTGCCGAGGCCGGACGGCTGGTTCATGGCGGGCGACACATCCTGCAGCACGAGGTCCCGGAACCCCAGCCCGAGCCGCTGCCAGACCTGCAAGTTCGCGGCTGCCTCGGTCGGGCTCGCGGCGCTCGCGAGCTGCAGCGGCTGCGCGGCGAGGCCGGCCGAGCTCGGCATGACGTCGGATAGCCCGTTGGCCGACCGGAACCCGTACGCGCGCATCACGGACTGTGCATAGCTGGTCTGCAGGTAGTTACCGAACTTGACCGCCGCCCGCAGCGGGGCTGGCTGTGCGGCGGTGAGCACGTAGGGATAGTCGAGCTCGGGCGTGCCGAGGGGCTGGGTTGCGCCGGTCGCGTACACGGCGTCCAGCGGTGCCTTCGGGGTCGCCTTGTCGTAGGCCAGTACCGCCTGCTCGGTGGCGACGGTGATGGCCCGGCGGTCGAACGGCGGCCGCGTCGTGGCGACGAACTGGGTCAGCGCGGACGCTGAGTCGAAGTTCTCGGTGGACTGCACGCCGAGGGCGAAGTCGGTGACCGCGGTCCGCGCGGTCGCCCCGGTGCCGATCTGGCGGCTGACCTGAATCAGCGAGGCGAGGCCGACGGCGGTGGTCGTCGGGTCCGGCAGGTCCACGCTGATGCCGGTGCTGGCGGGCGGGCCGCCGTAGGAGGACGGGAGCAGCAGGGCCCAGCCAGGCGGCGCGGTGAAGACTCCGGTCTCGGTTGCGACGGCCGTGGTCGTGACGAGCATCAGCGGCGACCGGGCCACGCTCTTGCCGGTCGGCTGCACCACCTGCGCACCGAGCGGATAGCTGCGGGCCAGGTCGACCCACAGACTCGAGTCCGGTATCCAGGCGTCCACGGCGGCGCCTTGCCGGGCGGATTGGCCGTCGATCTGCGCCGCCTCGGTTGCCGAGTCGGCCTGGTCGACTTGCACCTGCATGCAGCGCCCGGCACTGGTGGGGTTCTGGCTGTTGAAGGCGTTGGCGACGGCCTGTACGGCCGGTGCGATGTCGGTGCTGGCCGCCAGGTTGACGAGCACCGGGGTATTAGTACAGGACGCGCGGCCGAGCACGGCCTTGGTGGTCAGGGTGATCATGCACACCGCAGCGACGGCCACGGCAACCGCCGCGAGCTTCGCGGCGCCGATCCGGCGGGAGCGCCTGCGGCGTCCGGTGCCCGATCCAGCTGCCCGTTGAGCCAACGAAATGCGTCCTTGTCCAAGCCCCGGCCAGACCCGTCTGGCCAGGGCAGACTATATCGGACTTCGCGCCACAGATCGGCTGGCTTGCCTGCTTTCCTGCAAACCGCAGCCGAGCGGCCAGAATGGATCCCATGGCAGCTCAGCTCAGGCTCGCCGACCCGGCTGACCCCCGGCTGGCTGACTACGCTCGCCTGACCGACGTGCAGCTGCGCCGCAGCCTGGAGGCGGCGCACGGATTGTTCATCGCCGAGGGCGAGAAGGTGATCAGGCGCGCCATCGCGGCGGGCTATCCGGTTCGCTCGCTGCTGGTCGCCGAGGACAAGGTGGGATCGATCGCCGATGTGGCGCGGCTGGCGGACGCGCCGCTCTACGTGCTCCCGGCCGAGCAGGCCCGCCAGCTCACCGGGTATCGCGTGCACCGGGGCGCGCTGGCGTCGATGCAGCGGCTGCCGCTGCCCACACCGGCCCGGGTGCTCGCCGGCGCGCGCCGGGTCGTGGTGCTGGAGGACATCGTCGACCACGCCAACGTCGGCGCGGTGTTCCGGAGCGTCGCCGCGCTCGGCTTCGACGCGGTGCTGATAGCGCCGCGGTGCGCCGACCCGCTGTACCGGCGGGCGGTGAAGGTCTCCATGGGCGCCGTGCTGCAGGTGCCCTATGCCCGGCTGGCCGACTGGCGCGATGGCCTGGCTCTGGTGCGCGCGGCCGGCTTCCAGCTGCTAGCGCTCACGCCAGACCCGGCCGCGGTGCCGATCGCGGACGTGCCGCCGGGTGACCGGCTCGCGCTGCTTATTGGCACCGAGGGGACGGGCCTGTCTGGTCGCTGGTCGGCCGCCGCGGACCAGGCCGTCCGTATCCCGATGAGCCGCGGTGTGGACTCGCTCAATGTGGCGTGTGCCGCCGCGATCGCCTGCTACCTGCTGGCCGGCTGATGCCCCGCTGGTTCAGCTGGCGCTGGCTGGTTCAGCGGGTGCTGGCTGCACCAGCGCAGCTCGGAGCCGGGCCAGCGCGGCGGCCGGCGCGCCGACCTCGTCGAGTCCGAGCAGTGCCGCGC
>JBAUAR010000632.1:0-3648 GCA_049675875.1 Streptosporangiaceae bacterium | reverse complement strand
GACGAGGCCCGCCGGGGCGTGGCCGCCCGCGCTGGTACCGGTGGCGCTGGGCCTGATCGCGGTGGCCGTGGTGGCGGGCACGCTCATCGGCGCCGGGCCGGGCGGGCGCGGCTCGCACCTGTGGTTGCTGATATTCGTCGTGCCGTTCGTGGCGCGCCGCATGCAGTCGCGCAGCCGCCGCTGAGCCGGTGCCATCCCGGCCTCGTCACTAGACCGGGGCAGACAGCGCCGGCCAGCCCTGACCGTCAGAACGTGGCGCCCGGCTAGGGCTGCCGTCGCAGTCCCGGCATCATTGGTGCCGTGGCAGTGACCCCGACGTTCCCGAGCCGCGAGACCCTCGACCGGCTCAGGTTCAAGCCGCTCGACGTGATCGTCGGCGTGGGCGTGCTGCTGCTGATCTATGCCGTCGTCCGCGTCGGCGCGGGTGCACGGGCCCCGACCCACCCGTCGGCGACCATCAACATCTCGCCCTCGAACCTGCCGTACTACGCGGCCCGAAGTCTGCTGCGGATGTTCATCGCGCTGTTCTTCTCGTACGCGTTCAGCCTCAGCTACGCCTACGTCGCGGCCCGGAGCCGGCGGTGGCGCCGGGTCCTGATCCCGGCCCTCGACATCCTGCAGTCAGTGCCGGTGCTCGGGTTCCTCGCCATCACCGTTACGTTCTTCGTGGCCATCTTTCACGGCGCGGAACTGGGCTTCGAGTGCGCGGCCATCTTCGCCGTGTTCACGTCCCAGGCCTGGAATATCACGTTTTCCTTCTACCATTCGCTGATCAGCCAGCCGGCCGAGTTCAACGAGGCCAGCAAGCTGATGGGCCTGACCCGGTGGAAGCGGTTCTGGACCATCGACGTGCCGGGCGGCGCGATCGGCCTGGTGTGGAACGGGATGATGAGCTTTGGCGGCAGCTGGTTCTTCCTGACCGCCTCCGAGCTGATCACGGTGTCCGGCCGGCGCTACACCCTGCCCGGAGTGGGTTCCTACGTCGGCGTCGCCGAGCAGGAGGGGAACCTGGGCGATGTCGTCTGGGGGATCGTCACGATGGTCATCATCATCCTGCTGGTCAACTTCTTCTTCTGGCGGCCGCTGGTCGCCTACGTGGAGAAGTTCCGGAACGAGCAGTCCGGGTCGGAGCTCAAGGCCAAGTCGCTGCTGCTGGACATGCTGCGCCGGTCCAACTGGCCGCGTGCCCTCGGCCGCGGCCGCCGGGCCCTGGCCATGCCACTCAACCGGGTGCTCGGCCGCGTGACCGGGATCGACGACGAGAGCCTGGCCGTGCACGAGGCCAGACGCCGGGCCGCCGACATCGCCTTCGCCACGGTCCTGACGATCGCGCTTGGCTTCGGGCTGTACAGCATGCTGGCCTACATCGCGACCGGCGCGGACGGGCTGGCGGTGTTCGGCACGGCGTTCGCGGACGGGTTCTTCACGTTCCTGCGGGTCGTGACCGTGGTAGCGGTCGCCTCCGTCTTGTGGGTGCCGGTCGGGGTGTGGATCGGCTTCAACCCGCGGGTGGCCCAGTTCATGCAGCCGATCGTTCAGGTGCTCGCGAGCTTTCCGGCGAACTTCATTTTCCCGTTCGCCATAGTCATCTTCCTAGACATCGGCCTGTCACTGAACTTCGGCGCCATCATCCTGATGGCCCTGGGCACTCAGTGGTACGTGCTGTTCAATGTCATCGCCGGGGCGAGCGCGGTGCCCTCCGATCTGAAGGAAGCCATGGACAACCTGGGCGTGCGGGGCTGGGGCCGATGGCGCCGGTTCGTGCTACCCAGCATCTTCCCGGCGTATGTGACGGGCGCCATCACCGCGGCCGGCGGCGCCTGGAACGCCACCATCGTCGCGGAGATCGTGTCCTATAACCACCGAACGCTCGTGGCGAAGGGCCTCGGCTCGTTCATCGCGCTGAACAGCGGCACCACCCACCTGCCCGAGCTGTTCGCCGGCCTGCTGGTCATGTCCCTGTTCGTCACAGGGCTGAACGTGCTCGTCTGGCGCCGCCTGTACAAGCTGGCGGAGACGAGGTTCGCGCTCGTATGAGCAGCTCGGTGATCCCTTCGGTACAGCCGGCCGGGCCTGCCGCTGGTCTGCCGCTGATCAGCGTTCGGAATCTGAGCAAGTCGTTCTCCGGGCCGGGCGGCCGTGCGCTGCCGGTGCTCGACGACATCAACCTCGACGTAGCCGAGGGCGAGTTCGTCGCCCTGCTGGGCCGCAGCGGCAGCGGTAAATCGACCCTGCTGCGGTGCATCGCCGGCCTGATGACACCAACCGAGGGCGAGGTGCGGTTCCGCGGCGAGCCGCTCACCGGCACCAACCGCGAGACCGCCATGGTCTTCCAGACCTTCGCGCTGATGCCCTGGCTCACCGTGCAGCAGAACGTCGAGCTGGGTCTGGAGGCGCGGGGAGTGGCGCCCGAGCAGCGGACCGAGCGGGCGCTGCGCGCGATCGACATCGTCGGACTCGACGGGTATGAGAGCGCGTTCCCCAAGGAGCTGTCGGGCGGTATGCGCCAGCGCGTCGGTTTCGCCAGGGCACTCGTGGTGGAGCCTGCCGCGCTACTGATGGACGAGCCGTTCAGCGCGCTGGACGTGCTGACCTCGGAGAACCTTCGCGGCGAGCTGCTCGAGCTGTGGGAAGGGCACAGGTTCCCGACCAAGACCATCGTGATGGTCACGCACAACATCGAGGAGGCGGTGCTGCTCGCCGACAGGATCCTCGTGCTCGGCACGAGCCCCGGCCGCATCCGCTTCGACCTGGTCAACCCGCTGTCGCGGCCGCGACGCCGGCGTACCCCGGACTTCGACGAGCTCGTTGACCAGATCTACCGCATGATGACCCAGCGGACCGCTGCCGCCGAGCAGCCGGCCGCGGTCGGCCCGGCGAGCCTGACCGGCACGATCAGCGACACCCCGCTGCCGCAGGCGACCGTTGACGGGGTCTCCGGCCTGGCCGAGATCCTGCTGGCCAGGCACGGCGGCGCGGCGGACCTGGCCGATCTGGCCGACAGCCTCGGCCTGGAGGTCGACGACCTGCTGCCGCTCGTGGACGCCCTGGTCCTGCTGGGCTTCGCGGGCCTGCATGGTGACCGGCTGGAACTGACCGGCCACGGCCAGGTCTTCGCCGGCGCCAGCATCCAGGACTCCAAGGAGATCTTCGCTCGCGCCGCTCTCGACCACGCACCGCTGGTGCGCACCATCTATCGCAGCCTGCGCGGCAGCCGCGACGACACGCTGCCGGCCGGGTTCTTCACCGACATCCTGCGCACCAGCTACGGGGAAGAAGAGGCCACCCGGCAACTGGACGTCGCGGTGAACTGGGGCCGGTACGCCGAGTTGTACGACTACGACGCTGCGCGCGGCGAGATCATCCGGGAGGAACAGGGCATCGGCGCTACGATCGCCGACACCCCGCGGCCTGCCAGCCGCGGGTCGCTCACGGTCTACCTGGGCGCGGCGCCCGGCGCCGGCACCACCTACACCATGTTGAAGGAGGGCCGGGCGCTGCGGGCGCAGGGCGAGGACGTCGTCATCGGGTTCGCGGACACCAAGGACCGGCCGCACACGATCGAGGCGCTCGGCGGTCTGGAGACGGTGCCGGCCCGCGCGGCCAGCGACGGCGGTCCCGATACTGGCGGGGCTGGCAGCGCTGCGG
>JBAUAR010000631.1:0-2432 GCA_049675875.1 Streptosporangiaceae bacterium | reverse complement strand
GCCGGCCGTGATCTGGGTTTAGTGATGCTGGCGAACGACGCACCGATCCGGGACGCAAGTCCGCGCGCGCCGTTCGCCGCGCTGGCCATCGCGGCGATGGCCGAAGCCTGCGCAGACGCTCCGCCATTGGGCGAACTCGGCGCGGCCGCCATCAGCGACGAGACCGGCAGATCCCGCTGCTCGGCTGGTGGCGCAACGGGCTGCGAGGTCGCCGACGACCCGTTCCGGCTTGCGTACGCCGGAGCCGGGGCGGCAGTGGGCGCGGTCGCGGGCGGCGTCACCACGGGCGGCGGCACCACAGTAGGTGCAGAGTCAGGGCTGGCCTTCTCGCCCGGCGGGTCCGACGGCGCCTCAGTTGCGGCACCATCGTTGCTCTCGGCGGCTGACGAAGCGGCACCATCCTTAGCCGCGGCACCATCCTTAGCCGCGGCACCATCCTTGCTCTCGGCGGCTGACGAAGCGGCACCGTCCTCGGTCTCGGTCGGCGTATCACCCAGCACGGTCTCGCCGTGCGCCAGCGACGGCTCCCCGCGGTTGTCCACCCCGTCCTCCTCAGCACCGTTCACTGCCATGAGGTTATCCCCAAGTCAGCGCTATCTGACTCGTCACAAGCAGTTGCCTCGACGGCTCCGCTATGTCTATGACGCCTAGACCGACCGGCGCGTTGCCCCCAGGCAGCCTGCCCTGCTGAGCAGGGCTGCTGATTACAGTGCTGCGCCCCCGGCATTACCCGTTTAGTTGCGTTATCTCCCGGCACGATACTCGGCCGGCCTGCGCGCTTGCCACAGCAAGCGAACGATTGCTGTGCTGGACCGCGCTCCGCATCGGCACGCTTACTCCGCGTCCGATCCGGGGCCCGGACTGGCGTCGTCTGACTCGGCTCGATCCGCGCCAGCGGCGTCGTCTGACTCGGCCGGGTCGGCGCCGTCGGCGTCGTCCGTGTCGTCCGCATCTGCCACGTCGGCATTCCCGGTGGCCTCCGCGTTCCACGCGATCGCCACGAGGCTCTGGCCCTCGCCCAGATTCACCAGCCGGACGCCCATGGTCTGGCGCCCGGAGACCTTGATCTCCGATGCCGCGGTCCTGATGACACCGCCCGCGGAGGTTATGGCGAACACCTCGTCGTCTGGGTTCACCATGAGCGCGCCGATGAGCTCACCCCTGGCGTCCACAATGCGCGCCGTCACGACGCCGAGGCCGCCACGACCCTGAACCGGGTACTGATCCGCCGGGGTGCGCTTGGCATAGCCACCGCCGGTGGCGACGAGCACGTCAGATCCTTCTCGCACCACGTACATGCCCAGCAACTCATCGCCGTCGGTGAACCGCATGCCGATGACGCCCGACGTGGCCCGGCCCATCGGCCGCAGCGCATCGTCGCTGGCCCGGAATCGGATCGCCTGGGCGCGCTTGCTGATGAGCAGCAGATCCTGCTCTGCCGACACCAGACGGGCGGCGATGACTTCGTTGTCCTCGCGCAGGTTGATCGCGATGATGCCGCCCGACCGAGGCGAGTCGAAGTCCGTCAGGCTCGACTTCTTGACCAGTCCAGACGACGTGGCTAGCACGAGGTACGGTGCGACGTTGTAGTCGCTCAGCGCCAGCACCTCGGCGATGCGCTCGTCTGGCTGGAACGCCAGCAGATTCGCCACGTGCTGACCGCGGGCGTCTCGAGCGGTGTCCGGTAGCTCATAGGCCTTCGCGCGGTACACCCGGCCCTTGTTCGTGAAGAACAGGATCCAGTGGTGCGTCGTGGTGACGAAGAAGTGGTCCACGATGTCGTCCGTGCGCAGCTGCGCGCCGCGGACGCCCTTGCCGCCGCGCCGCTGTGCGCGGTAGAGATCGGCCCGGGTGCGCTTGGCGTAGCCGCCACGGGTGATCGTGACGACGACGTCCTCGCGCGCGATGAAGTCCTCTGCCGACATGTCGCCGTCGTAGGCGACGATCTCCGTCCGCCTTGTGTCGCCATACTTAGCGGCAATCTCGCTGAGTTCGGTGCTGACAATCTCTCGCTGGCGTTCCGGCGAGGCCAGGATCGCCTCGTAGTCGCGAATGCGGGTCATGAGCTCGTCGTACTCGTCGGTGAGCTGCTGTCGCTCCAGAGCTGCCAGCCGCCGCAGCTGCATATCGAGGATCGCCCTGGCCTGGATCTCGTCGATCTCCAGCAGGTCCATCAGGCCCTGCTGGGCCGCAGCGGCGGACTCACTCGCCCTGATGAGCGCGATAACCGCGTCGATCTGGTCGATAGCCCGAAGCAGCGCCCCGACGATGTGCGCCCGGTCCTGGTCTCGGCGCAGCAGGTACCGCGTGCGCCGGACGATGACCTCGATCTGGTGCGTGGTCCAGTGCCGGATCACCTGATCCAGGCGCAGCGTGCGCGGAACGCCGTCAACGAGCGCGACCATGTTGACGCCGAAGGTGTCCTGCAGCTG
>JBAUAR010000630.1:0-2592 GCA_049675875.1 Streptosporangiaceae bacterium | reverse complement strand
GAGCTCACCGGCGACGAGCTAGATGCGGCCTGGCAGGTGGTGGCCGTCGGCGACCCCGGCGGCGGCGACGATGCGCCGGAGCTGGACGTGATTCCGCTCGCCGCGGCGACCGCGGAGGCGGTGCTGCGCGAGTGGGACGCGGCGCTCGCCGCGCTGCTGGCCGCCGAGGAACTGGACGGACTTGCTACCGCGCTCTACACAGTGGGTGCTCCCGTGCGGATCGACGCGCTGTTCGACGCGTATTCGGCCGCTGCCGGGTCGGCGAGCCGGGCCACGCCGGAGCACGGGCAGCCGAGTGCCGACGAGGCCGCTGCGCTGTCGCACGCGCTGGAGACGCTCGCCGATCTCGGCGTCGTGGAGCTCGGGACCGAGGACAGTACCGGCGGGCTCACCGTGGCGCTGTCACCGCTCGGCATCTGGGGCGTGCATCGCCGCCTGCTCGACCAGGGCTGGCACGTACCGGTACTCGGCGCGGCGGACCGAGACGGCGCCGTCGGCCTGCTCACGACGCTGGCGAGCTGCGACGCCGAGGACGGTGAGGCGAAGATCGGCGAATGGCTGGTAGGCCGCTCGGCGGAGCAGGCCGCGGTAGAGCTGATCGGCGCGGCTGCTGGCGGCACACCCGGGCTGCGCGGCGCCGCGTTCGCGGTGCTGGACCGGATCGGTACGGCGGCCGCTCCGGAGGTTCGCGCCGCCCTGGGCGAACCGCTGCTGCGTGCGCACGCAGCGGTGTGGCTGCACGAGCACGGTGAGGACGCTGACCTGGGCCCGGCGGACCGTGCCTGGCTGCTGGTCGACCTCGGCGCCGGATTGCTGGAGGAGGCCGATCCGCGGGACGTGGTGGCGGAACTGCTACCGGACGTGGCGCCCGATGCCCAGGCGGACATCGTCGCGGGCCTGTGGCAGGTCAGGCACCCGGCCGTGATCGACCTGCTGACCACGCTGAGCGAGCATCATCCCGATGCGGGCGTCGCCAGGGCGGCGCGCAAGGCTGCTTTCAAGGCCCGGTCCGCGCGGGCCGGGCACGGGTCGGCGGATTCATAGACTTGATCAGTCGCCTGGGTTTGTGGCCGGTCGGCCGCGACGGCGCTCTAGGCTGGAGGAAGTAGTGAGCATCAGGCCTATCCGGCTGTTCGGCGATCCCGTGCTGCGTACCCCGGCAGAGCCGGTCACCAGCTTCGACGCGGAGCTGCGCAAGCTGGTCAAGGACCTCACCGACACCATGATGGAGGCGCCGGGTGCCGGGCTGGCAGCTCCGCAGATCGGGGTGGGCCTGCGAGTCTTCACCTACTGTGTCGACGACGTGATCGGCTACCTGATCAACCCGATGCTGGAGCTTTCGGCGGAGATCGAGGTGGACGACGAGGGCTGCCTGTCCTTCCCCGGCTTGTCGTATCCGACGGCCAGGTCGCTCGGCACCGTGGCGAGCGGCTTCACCATGCACGGCGAGCCCGTCACGCTGGCTGGCACCGGCCAGCTGGCCCGGTGCGTCCAGCACGAGACCGACCATCTCGATGGCGTGCTGTTCATCGACCGGCTCGACGCGGCTCAGCGCAAGCTGGCGATGAAGGAGATCCGGGCAGCTGAGTGGTGGGGAGAACCTGCGCCCGTCGTCAAGCTCTCACCGCACGCGACTTTCGGCAAGGCCTACTAGGGCATGCGCCTGGCCTTCGCTGGCACGCCCGCGGCCGCCCTGCCCACGCTGGACGCGCTGCTGAAATCCCGGCACGAGGTGGCCGCGGTGATCAGCAGGCCGGACGCCCGGGCGGGCCGCGGCCAGCTCCTCGCACCGAGCCGGGTGACGCGGCGGGCAGCGGAGGCAGGCGTCGAGGTGCTGCGGCCAGAGCGGCCAGGTGACCCGGCGTTCCTCGACCGGCTGCGCGAAATCGCGCCGGATTGCTGCCCGGTGGTCGCCTACGGCGCACTGCTCCCGCAGTCCGCGCTCGGCATCCCGCAGTACGGCTGGGTCAACCTGCACTTCTCCGTCCTGCCGGCCTGGCGGGGGGCGGCGCCAGTACCGCACGCGATCCTGCACGGCGATGATGTGACCGGCGCGACCACGTTCCGGATCGTCAGGGAACTGGATGCGGGACCGGTCTTCGGAGTGCTAACCGAGCCGATCCGGCCGTCAGACACGGCCGGAGACCTGCTCGAGCGCCTCAGCACAGCCGGCGCGGACCTCATGATGGCCACGCTCGACGGGATCGAGTCCGGTGAGCTGGAGGCGCGCGAGCAGCCGCCGGACGGCGTGAGCCTGGCACCCAAGGTCACCCCAGCTGACGCCAGGGTCGACTGGCGTACGCCCGCCATGGCGGTCGACAGGCTCATCAGAGCGTGCACGCCGGTGCCGGGAGCGTGGACTGAGCTCGACGGCGTGCGGCTCAAGCTGTGGCCGGTCACGCTGGCTCGCACCGACGCCGGATCGCTCGCGACGGGCGAGGTCGACGCGCTGCCGGACCGGGTGCTGGTCGGCACCGGGACGGTGCCCGTCGTGCTCGGTGACGTCCAGCCGGATGGCAAGCGCCGGATGGCCGCCGCCGACTGGGCCCGCGGTGTGCGGCTCGGCGGGCGGCCCGCCGTGCTGGGCTGAGG